>NZIK01000032.1 GCA_002691625.1 Alteromonadaceae bacterium | reverse complement strand
CTATGCGACAGTGGAAAGCTGCACTCAAATGGTACAGCTCCATAGTTGACGCTGCCTGGGCCGCAGGCACATGAAATTAAATTCGTGGGGATCCCTCAGACTCTGCCCCCTTTATTTACTCTGACCCCTTTATTTACCTTTTTTACTACAAGCGGCTAATTTCGCGATTTAACTGGTACTCACGTGAGGTCACGTAGGTTTCCATTTTGCGTAACCGCGATTCAATGGTTTGGAAGCGGTTGGTAATATCGTGAAAGGCCTGACGAGGCGGCTCTCCTGCCTGCCATACACGGGTTTTCACTTCCACTTTGTCGTTATTACCAGAACCGGAATTTCTCCAGCCTTTACCACTTACTTCAACCGGTTGACTGTAATTCATCGCTTCCGGGTTTTGCGGCTTCTTGTCAAAAATGAACCAGCACGCTACATAACTTACTAAAACAAATGGGCCAGCCAGTAGGAAAAACGCGGTTACCGTTAAAATTCGTACCAGCCACACTTCCAAACCGAAGTACTCTGCGATGCCGGCGCAAACGCCGGCTATACGACCGTGCTTGGCGTCACGGTAAATGGTTTTCTTACTGTTCATGCCCGGTTCCTCCATTCAGGTGCTTCTGAGTCTAAAATAGCCTCCAGCGTTTGAATTCGCTCTGACATCGCTTCCGCTTTGCCCGCCAGTTCCTGCAATGCAACCTGCTCTTCGGCTGACAGTCCCTGGCTGACTTGCTTTTTACTGCGGTAATGCAGGATTAGCCAGATAGGGGCCACAAAAATCAAAAAGATGATCAGTGGTGCCAGTATGAGTGCAACAATATCTCCGTCCATTTTAATACCTCCGGTCAGAAGTGCTGAGTTCCCCCAGCCAATAAAATATAATCAGTTATTTAGATTTTGCTGTCTTTGCAGCAGGCTTATCAGCCTTTTTCATCTTCGCCTTCAGCGCTTCTAACTCATCATTAATTTTGTCGCCGGCTTCCAGCTCGGCAAATTCATCCTGCAGCGTTTTCTTGCCCAGGTCATAGGCTTCAACCTGCGATTCAATATCATCAATTTTGCGCTCGTACTGATCAAAGCGACCCATTGCTTCATCAATCTTACCGCTGTCGAGGGTTTTACGAACCTCAAGGCGTGATGAGGCGGTTTTCTGGCGCATCAGAATCGTTTTCTGACGGGCTTTGGCATCAGCCAGCTTTTCCTGCAACTGAACGATTTCGTCCTGCAGTTTGCTAATTTGCTCTTCTACCGCACTTAACTCAGCGGTAAGCACATCAGCAGCTTCCTGACTCTTTTTCTTTTCCTGTAGCGCTGAACGGGCCAGATCTTCACGGTCTTTGCTCAGGGCAAACTCCGCTTTGCTCTGCCAGTCGGCAGCGTCCGCTTCCATTTTGCTGATTTGAGAAGCTATTTCCTTTTTGTTCGCGATGGTCTTAGCAGACGCAGAACGAACCTCAACGAGTGTGTCTTCCATTTCCTGAATAATCAGACGAACCATTTTTTCAGGATCTTCGGCTTTATCCAGTAACGCGTTAATATTTGAGTTCACAATGTCTGTGAAACGAGAGAAGATACCCATAATTATTTACCTCTAGCGCGTGTTAAACATGTGGATTAACTTGGTTTCAACTTGTACTAACACATACAAATACCGCGCCAACTCACAAAAATAAAATAAAGCATTGAATTTACTGGCGAATATTTAATATCAATAAACGCTGTAATCAATAATGTTTTTAATCTACACTATTAATTGGTCGATTTGGCTACTTTTTGAGGGAATTAATGAGTCGTTTTCGCCAGCAAGATAATTTACTTGGCCAGGCTAACAGTTTTTTAGAGGTTTTAGAGCAGGTTTCACAAATTGCCCCGCTCAATAAACCGGTGCTCATTATCGGTGAACGTGGTACCGGTAAAGAGCTGATTGCAGCGCGTTTGCACTTTTTGTCGCAGCGCTGGGATCAAAACTATGTAAAACTAAACTGTGCCGCATTGAATGAGAATTTGCTGGAAAGCGAGCTCTTTGGTTACGAGGCCGGTGCCTTTACCGGCGCGGGTAAACGCCGTGAAGGTCGGTTCGAGCTGGCCCACACCGGCACCCTGTTTCTTGATGAACTGGCCAATACGTCTGGTTTGATTCAGGAAAAACTCCTGCGAGTTATCGAATACGGTGAATTTGAGCGTGTGGGGGGTAACAAAACTCTCAAGGTAGATGTGCGCTTAGTTGCCGCCACTAACGAAGACCTCCCGGCGCTGGCCGACAGCGGCGAGTTTCGGGCCGACCTGCTCGACCGGCTGGCATTTGATGTAATTACCATTCCACCACTGCGTGAGCGCCAGGAAGACATTATGTTACTGGCTGAAACCTTTGCCATTAATATGGCGCGGGAACTCGAAATGGAGCTGTTCAGCGGCTTTACCGAAAAAGCCAAACGAACCCTGCTTGAATATGACTGGCCCGGTAATATCCGTGAGCTTAAAAATGTCGTGGAGCGCGCCGTATATCGCTGTAACAACCCCCATTTACCGGTCCACGAAATTATTCTCGACCCTTTTGAATCGGCTTTTCGGCCAAAAGGGCGAGTTAAAACCCAGGACCGAATCTCTGCGCCTGCCGAGCAGACAGAAGCGAAATCGATCAGCGCCGCCAGCGACGCTGTGGTTGCTGCTGAACCAGTGGCGCCGGCGGCACCGGTAAAACCTGCCTCGGAGTATCCGGTGGATCTGAAAAATCTGTCTCAGCAGTATGAGATCGAACTGATTCAGCAAGCCCTGGCTGACAGTCAGTACAATCAAAAGAAAACCGCTGAAAAACTCAGCCTGACTTATCACCAGTTGCGGGGCTACCTTAAAAAGTACAACCTGCTCGACTCCGCGGCCGCTGAGGAAGAGTAATCATGCAAAAGTGGTTGGTCTGGCCGGTGATTTCAACAGCTTTGATTACATTACTGGGTGGCTGCTCGCCGCAAAAATACAGCGCTAACTATACTAATGGCCTGGTGTATTGTTCAGAAAGCGATCCCATTTCGATGAATCCGCAACTCGATACCTCAACCACAACCGCCGATGCCACTGCCCATCAGATTTACGACCGATTACTTGAATTTGATACCGAGAGCGGTCGCATTCGCCCGTCGCTGGCTTCCAGCTGGTCGGTTAGCGATGACGGGCTGCTATACCGTTTTTCACTGCGCCGGGATGTTAAATTCCACACCACCGATTACTTCACGCCAAATCGCCCTTTCGATGCCAGTGATGTGCTGTTTTCGTTTAATCGCTGGCGGTTACCCGAGCACAGCTTTCATAATGTCTCAGGCGGCTACTACCCCTACTTTGAATCACTGGGACTGGCCGACAATATTGCCGATATTAAAGCCATCTCTCCCTACGAAGTGGAAATTAGCCTAAAACAACGGGACAGTTCATTCCTGGCTAACATTGCCAGTGATTTCTCAGTGATCCTGTCTGCCGAATATGCCGATGTGCTGATGTCCCAGGGCATCCCGGAAAAAATCGACCGACTCCCCATTGGCACCGGCCCGTATCAGTATGCCGATTATCAGAAAAACCACTATATTCGATATGATGTAAATAATAATTACTGGCAAGGCACGCCAGCTAGCAAGGCGCTGATATTTGATATTACTCCCAAGAGTTCATTGCGCCTGGCAAAACTAATGACCGGCGAATGCGACGCGGTGGCCTTTCCGGCCCGGGTTGATCACCAAATCATCCGTGAGAGGGAAGATTTGGTGCTGGCCGAAAAACCTGGCCTGAACATTGGTTTTTGGGCTTTCAATACCGAGCGTCCGCCGTTTGATAACCCTTCTGTCCGTAAAGCCCTCGCCTACGCGATCGATAAAAACACCCTGATTGAAGCGGTCTATTTTGACAGTGCAACCCGGGCTAAATCGCTATTACCAGCTGCCAGCTGGGCTTACCAGGCCGATGCCCAGGATACCGGCTATAACCCGGTACTGGCCCGGCAACTGCTGGATGAAGCTGGCATAGAGCCCGGCTTCACCATGTCTGTCTGGGCAATTCCCGTGGAGCGGGCCTATAATCCCAATGCGCAGAAGATGGCAGAGCTGATTCAGCGTTACCTGGCCGATATTGAGGTGGAGGTGAATATTGTCAGTTACGACTGGTCTACCTTCCGCCGCCAACTGCGTCAGGGCAATCACGACTCGGTATTGATTGGCTGGTCGGCAGATAACGGCGATCCGGATAATTTTTACCGGCCATTATTAAGTTGTGATGCCATTCCCTCGGGAACCAATCGCGCACGCTGGTGTAATCCGGCCTATGATGAGATCCTCGACCGGGCATTACAGACCGAAGACGTAGATATCCGCAAAGCATTATATTTTCAGGCCAACGAACTGCTGTTTGATAAACTGCCAATGGTGCCAATCGCCCATGCTTTGCGGTATCAGGCTTATCGGGAAGAGCTGAATGGCATGGTTATCAATCCTTACGGCGGAGTCAGACTGGGCGGAGTAACCAAACAACGTGATTAGGATCCTGTTTCGCTACTCTATTTTATTCAGTCTGACTTTACTGTCACTGAGTGCCCTGTCGTTTTCACTGATCTATTTGTTCCCGGCAGAGCCGGTGACTACCTTAACCGGTATCACGCCACAAAACCTGATACAGCACGAAGCGCTGATGAATCAGTATCATCTGAATAACAGCATTATTGTGCAGTTCGCCGACTATCTCAGCGAGTTGTTTGCCGGTAACTGGGGGGTCAGTCTGATTTCCGGGCAGCCTCTGTCAGAAGAAATTATGCTGGCCTTACCCGCCACCATCGAGCTCAGTGCCTGTGCCATGTTTATTGTTATTGTGGTGGGCATACCACTGGGTTGCTACAGCGGTTTGCGTGCCTACAGCGCCACTGATTTTACCATTAACTCTATTAGTGTAACGGCATACTCAGTGCCGGTATTCTGGCTTGCAGTGCTGTTTATACTCACCTTTAGCCTGCAATTCGGATGGTTACCGCTGTCCGGGCGAATTAACCTGTTATTTGATATTCCGCCGAAAACCGGCTTCCTGATGATTGATATTTTGCTGGCCGAAAACGTTGATAAAGCAGCGGCATTCAGCGATGCTCTGTTACATATGATCCTACCCGTATTATCGATTGCGTTTATTTCTACCGCTTCAATGATCAGAATCACCCGACGCTCTATTATTGATGTACTGAACAAGCCCTTTATCATTGCCGCACGCTCCAAAGGATTATCCAGCAAGCAGATATTTTTCCGCCATGTACTTAGAAATGCTCTGCTACCCATTCTGCCGCTGATGGCCATGCAGATCACCACCCTAATCACCAATGCAATGATTGTGGAAACCTTGTTTTCCTGGCCCGGCATTGGCAACTGGCTGATTCAGGCCATTTATCAGCGGGATTATTCTGCATTACGTATGGGCATGCTGGCCGTTTCGACGCTGGTAGTAATGATCACCATTGCCATAGATTTATTTAACCGTTTAATCGATCCAAGCAGGGAAAAATACGAAAGTGTCACGATTTAGCCTCTACGATGATGAAGCCCATCCGTCGCCGTGGCAACACACCTGGCGGGCGTTTAAATCCAGTCATATTGCTTTGGTCGGGCTGGCCGTCTTGTTGTTATTTGTATTTTTCGCCTTCTTTGCACCACTGGTTGCGCCTTATAATCCTACTTACCAGAATACCGAAGCATTACTGATCCCACCGAGCTGGGCACCTAACGGTTCGATTGCTCATCTGTTTGGTACCGACGCGCTGGGCCGGGACTTATTCTCACGTATTATGTATGGCTGCCGGGTTACCTTCGGTACCAGTTTGCTGGTTGTCATTATTGCCATGCTGGTTGGCGTCACTATTGGCACCATCGCCGGCATGCTAAGCGGAGTCCGCTCCAGCGTAGTTAACCACCTGCTGGATGCGCTGATGGCCATCCCTACCCTGCTAATTGCGATTATTATTGTTGGCATTCTGGGTAGTGGTCTGGTTAACAGCATGTGGGCGATTACGCTGGCGCTGATCCCGCAGTTTGTGCACCATACCCGCTCCTTTGTGCGGGGCGAAATGAAAAAAGACTACATCCAGTCATCTACGCTGGATGGCGCCAGCAACTTGCAGCTTTTCTACTACTCCATCTTACCCAATATGATTGAAATGCTGGTGGTACAGGGCACTCTGGCCCTGTCTATTGCAGTAATCGATATCAGCGCACTGGGCTTTTTAAATCTTGGCGCACAAGCGCCGCTACCAGAACTGGGGGCTATTCTGGCCACAGGCCTGGACGCCGGTTATCTGGCTCCCTGGAATATTGCTATTCCTGGTGTGTCGATTTTTCTGATGGTATTGTCAATTACCATAGTAGGTGACGGACTACGCTCTGCACTGCGCAAACGGGTGAATCGCTAATGCCTTTACTGGATATTAAAAACCTGACCCTGGAAATCGATACCGGTACCCAGGTAATTAAAGCCCTCGACAAAATTAACCTGACCGTTAACTCGGGCGAAATTCGCGCGTTAGTAGGCGAGTCTGGCTCAGGCAAAAGTCTGATTGTACAGGCGATATCCGGGGCAACACCGCCAAACTGGAGCATCACCGCCGACCGCATGAGCTGGAACGGTAATAACCTGCTGTCGATGTCTGAGCAAAAGCGCCGTCAAATCCTGCGTAAGGATATCGGGGTGGTATTTCAACATTCCATTGCCTCGCTCGACCCGTCGGTCACTCTCGGTGAACAACTGGAAGAATCCCTGCCGGATCAGCTAATTGAAGGTAACTGGTTCTGGCAGCGGGCACAGTCGCGACGCAAGGTGGTGATTAACACCGTGCACAAAGTGGGCATCAAAGACCACGAACAGTATCTGCGTGCTTATCCTCATCAAATCCCGACCGATATTGGTCAGAAACTGATGCTGGCCATGGCACTCATCAGCCAGCCGAAAATGCTGATTGCCGATGACCCGACCCGGGGCATGGAAACCACCACCAAAGTGCAGGTACTAAAGTTATTGTCACGTCTGAACCAGACCCGCTCATTAGGGATTTTATTTGTCAGTCACGATTTGCTGGCCATTGCCAGTATGTCGCATACCATGACGGTGCTTTATTGCGGTCAGACCGTTGAGTCCGGCAAAATGAAGCATATCCGTAAACGACCGCTGCATCCTTATACCAAGGCGTTAATGGACAGCGCGCCTAGTTTCAGTAAGGATTTACCGCCCAAGTCACAGTTACCCACCCTGGCCGGTACCATCCCTACTCTGCAGCATCTGCCTATCGGCTGCCGTTTGGGGCCTCGTTGCCCGCGCGCCCAGCGCGCCTGCGTAAATGTACCGGCGGTGCGTAAAATTCATGACCATAGCTATAGCTGCCATTTCCCACTACATCGGGAGAAAGTATGACGCAAATTCTCAATGTCAGCGGCTTAACCTTTCGCCACAGCAGTAAAAAGCGCTGGCTGAAAAAGCCGGAGGTGTTTTCTCTCGGCCCGATTGATATGCAGGTGACCAAAGGCGAAACCATTGCCATTATTGGTCAGAACCGTTCGGGTAAATCGTTACTGGCAAAAATGCTGGCCGGTGCAGTGGAACCCGATGAAGGCCATATTCAGTTGCAGGAAGAAAGATACTGGTCGGTAAAACACCGGGTGGCGCGTAAAAAAGCCGACATAACCGGCATCCGCATGATTTTTCAGCATAACAGTGAGTCGATTAATCCGGGGATTACGGTGGGTCAAATCCTCGATGAACCCCTGCGCTTAAATTCCTCCATGGCCGAGGACGAGCGTAAAGCCCTCATAGGCGATACATTGGTTAAAGTAGGGTTGTTACGGGAACATATTTATTTTTACCGTCATATGCTTTCTGACGGCCAGCAACAGCGTGTTTCACTGGCGAGAGCCATATTACCCGACCCCAAGGTACTGATTGCCGATGAACCGTTTGCCGCGTTGGATCCCACCATCCGCTCCCAGACGGTCAACCTGATCCTGCAGTTGCAAAAAGAGATGGGGCTGGCGTTTATCTTTATTTCGCACAACCTGGGGATTGTCCGGCACATCGCCGACCGGGTGATTGTGATGGATAAGGGGCAGATTATTGAGAGTGGTAAAACCGAGACCATCTTTCGATGGCCTCAGCAGGAAATGACCAAGAAACTGGTGATGTCTTATCAGTCGTTGATCCCGCAACAAACCATGCGGGAAGCCGATTAATAAATTAGCCCACCAAAGCTAACAGCACACCTGCGGCCACAGCAGACCCGAGCACACCGGCAACGTTTGGCCCCATAGCATGCATTAACAGGAAGTTGTGCGGGTTAGCTTCCAGACCAACCTTGTTAACAACCCGGGCAGCCATAGGCACAGCTGATACCCCGGCGGCACCAATTAGCGGGTTAATAGTACCGCCACTGGCCTTACTCATGATTTTGGCCATGATCACACCTGTTGCAGTACCGATCGCAAAGGCAATGGCGCCCAGCCCCAGAATACCCAGCGTTTCAACCGTCAGGAATTTATCCGCTGACAGCTTAGAACCAACGGCTAACCCCAGGAAGATAGTCACAATGTTAATCAACTCGTTTTGCGCAGTTTTGCTTAAGCGGTCTACCACACCACATTCTTTCATCAGGTTACCAAAGCAGAACATCCCCACCAGCGGCGTTGCTGAAGGCAAAAACAAAATGGTCAGGAACAGCACTGCCAGTGGGAATAACACCTTCTCCTTGGCAGAAACGTGACGTAACTGGGCCATCTCAATCTTGCGTTCTTCCGGTGTGGTAAGTGCCTTCATAATAGGCGGCTGAATAATAGGTACCAGTGCCATATAAGAATAGGCAGCAACCGCTATAGCACCGAGTAAGTCAGGCGCCAGTCGCGAAGCCAGGAAGATAGCCGTAGGGCCATCGGCACCACCGATGATGGCAATTGCAGAGGCATCTTTAAGGGTAAAATCAAAGCCCGGAATAAAGTTAAGCGCAATCGCACCGAACAGCGTAGCAAAAATACCAAACTGAGCAGCCGCGCCGAGTAACAACATTCGCGGGTTGGCGATTAACGCGCCAAAATCCGTCATTGCCCCCACGCCCATAAAAATGAGCAGAGGGAAAACGCCGGAGTGGATCCCCACTTCGTAGATGTAATACAACATGCCGCCAGGTTCGGTAAAACCGGCCAGAGGAATGTTGGTCAGTAAGGCACCAAAACCAATCGGAAATAACAGCAGTGGCTCAAACTTTTTAACAATGGCCAGATACAGCAGTAGTCCGCCTACTGCCATCATAATTAACTGGCCGGATTGAAAATGGGCTAGCGCGGTGCTGTCCCATAATATGGCTAATTGTTCCATGGCCGGTTAACCTAAACTGATGAGAGGTTGACCGCTGGAAACGCTGTCACCATCTTTTACCTGAATTGAAGACACGGTGCCGTCAAAGGCACTGCGGATCTCTGTTTCCATTTTCATAGCTTCAAGAATGATCACCACGTCACCATTGGCCACCTGGTCGCCCGGCGATACCAGGATCTTAAAGACGTTGCCTGCCAGTGGAGCATTAATGGTCTGACCGGATGGTGCAGGCGCGGCCTGAGCCTGAGCCGGCGCAGAGGGCGCCGGAGTAATAGCGCCTAACTCGCCTTGTGCGCCCACTTCCACGCTATACAACTTGCCATCAACACGTACATCATAACCCGCCGCTTCTGATGCTGGGGCAGGAGCACTGACTGCCGGTGCAGCAGATGCGGCTTCTTCACCAGTCGGTACCGGTTCAAAAGCCTCCGGATTATTGCGGTTTTCAAGGAACTTAAGGCCAATTTGCGGGAACAGCGCATAGGTCAGCACGTCGTCGATTTTGTCTTTAGCCAGAGAGATGGATTTTTCTTTAGCCAGACTATCGAGTTCAGTTTCAAGTTTTTCCAGTTCAGCTTCAATCAGATCGGCAGGACGACAGGTGATTGCTTCGCCGCCATCCAGCACGCGTGCTTGCAGTTCACTGTTAACCGGTGCAGCAGTAGCGCCGTATTCGCCTTTCAGGACGCCAGCAGTTTCTTTAGAGATACTCTTATAACGTTCGCCGGTCAGTACGTTGAGTACCGCCTGAGTGCCAACGATTTGCGAGGTGGGTGTAACCAGAGGAATAAAGCCAAGATCTTCACGAACGCGCGGGATTTCCTGCAGTACTTCATCAAATTTATCGGCTGCGCCCTGCTCTTTGAGCTGGCTTTCCATGTTGGTAAGCATACCACCAGGCACCTGAGCCAGCAGAATACGTGCATCAACGCCTTTCAGGCTGCCTTCAAACTTAGCATACTTCTTACGCACATCACGGAAATATGCGGCAATTTCGGCCAGCTCCGGTAAGTCGAGGCCGGTATCGCGCTCGGTACTTTCCAGAATCGACACAATGGTTTCGGTGGCAGAGTGACCATACGTCATACTCATTGACGAGATTGCGGTATCCAGAATGTCGATACCAGCGTCTATGGCTTTTTGGTAAGTGGCGGTGCTCAGGCCGGTAGTGGCGTGACACTGCATGGCAATCGGCACATCTACGGTTTTCTTCAGTTCGGTAATCAGTGTTTCACACTCATAAGGCTTGAGCAGACCGGCCATATCTTTAATACAAATAGAGTGAACACCCATATCTTCGAGCTTTTTCGCCATGTCCAGCCACAACTCGAGGTTATGTACAGGGCTCACGGTGTAAGAGATAGTACCCTGAGCATGCGCACCGCAATTTACTGCGGCTTTGATGGCCGTTTCAAGGTTACGTACATCATTCATGGCATCGAAAATACGGAATACGTCTACACCGTTGTCGTGCGCACGCTCAACAAAGCGGGTAACCACGTCATCGGCATAATGGCGATAACCGAGCAGGTTCTGACCGCGCAGTAACATTTGCTGCGGGGTCTTTGGCATGGCTTTTTTCAGCTCACGGATACGTTCCCAGGGATCTTCACCCAGATAACGAATACACGAATCGAAGGTGGCACCACCCCAGGACTCAATCGACCAATAACCCGCGTTATCAAGCTTTTCAGCGATGGGTAGCATATCGTCCAGACGCATTCTGGTTGCTAGCAATGATTGGTGCGCATCCCGAAGCACCAGTTCGGTAATCGCCAGTGGCTTAGACATGTGTTCTCCTAAAGTGTGTTATTTATTCTTTGCGTTTCTGTGCGCGTGCACAGCAGCAGAAATGGCAGCGATAACATTGTTATCGGCGGCGGCTGTTGAAGTGGCTTTCGTGCCCGACGCTCTTACCGGCGACTGCGGCTCCTGACCAGGGAAACGCTCACAAAAAGCCTTGAGCGCGTTTACCGCGAAAATAAGGATTGTCAGAAACACAAAAACAAAGCCCATTCCCACCAGCAGTAAATTGCCAGCTTCCATTAGTAATTCTGAAATCGGTGTAGTCATTGCTTTTCCCGGGCATTATTTTGGAAACAGATTAGTATCACGGCAGTTGCTAAAAGACAATATAAACAACTGTTTGAATTGCATAAAAAATCAATTTTTACGACTAAATATCAATATATATTCTATTTTTTGCATAAAATTAAGCTTTATTTATGTAACCTATAAATCTCATGAATGCTTATATCACATTAAATTAACATTCTATTATCACCTCATTACCCATAAACTGTGTTTATAGCTCGTATAAGTGATTAATATATCGCCTGTAAATGAGTGTGCTGGAGGGCATTGACGAACACAAGGTAAAGTTCAGCAATGCTTGATCTGAATTAATGGAAAAAGAGTTTAAGGGCTCTGTGAGGCCGTCCGGTTAAATCTATAGCGGCAGGCGATTATAAAGTTTTACACATAAAACAACTGTTAGGATCGGCCTGATAGTCAGCAAATGGCCCACAAAATTGAAATCCATAGCGCTGATATAACTGCCTGGCCGGGGCAAAAAAGTCCATGCTGCCAGTTTCCAGCCACAAGCTTTGATAACCAGTATTCGCTGCATAATCAATAACATGCTCAAGCAATCTTTTGCCAGTACCGGTACGCCGTGCACTGGCTGGTGTTCGCATGGATTTTATTTCGGCCTGAGCGGCGTTAAGATGTTTTAGTGCGATGCAGCCCAGCAGTTTATGCCCACAACGGGCCGCAAAAAAGGTAATGTCCGGCGCTTTAAGTTTATCAACGTCGAGAGCATGCACGCACTCAGGTGGCGATGTGGCATACATATCAGCCAGATGTTCCTCGAGCAACGCAATCACATCACCACCGGATAAATCATCTACCCTGATTTGCAGCGACTCGGCTGGCATGATTAAAGATAGCCTTTAAGCGTTGCCAGTCCAAACGCATTACAGGTGGTTGAATCCATCATTTCACCGTTAATGATGCGAGCTTTAACTTCTGCCAGCGGCAACTTATGCACGGTAAGTCCCTGCTCTTCTTCTTCGAGTTCCTGAGCCGTTTTGGTAAGATTTTTCGCCACAAAAATATGATAACGCTGGGAACACATACCATAGGCCAGGAACTGTTCGCCAACGTATTGCCAGTCGGCTGCCAGCAAACCGCATTCTTCTCTTAATTCGGCCTTAGCAACGCTCAGTGCGTCAAAGGTTTCTGCGCCCTCTTTAGCCCCTTGTGGAAATTCAAGATGACGGCCTTTTACCGGATAACGATATTGTTCGACAAGGTAAACATCGTCGCCATCAATGGCGATCACCACGACAAAGTCAGGCTTATCAACAACCCCATAAATCCCCCGGTAACCGTCATCACGGCCAATAGTATCTTCACGCACGGTCATCCAGCGATTCTGATAAACCACTTTGGAGCCGAGGGTTTGAATTTCGTCGGTGTTGGTGTCTTTCATATAAATCCGTTTAATACAGGGCGTAAATCAAAGGGGCAAAAAATAAGAGCTGCGAAAGCAGCTCTTATAAATGTTTAAATATATTCGACTTCTATGATTTCGTATTCAACGGTGCCAGCCGGCGTTTGAATGTTAACCATATCGTCGAGCTCTTTACCAATCAGGCCGCGGGCGATGGGCGAGTTAACAGAAATCAGGTTTTGTTTAATGTCGGCTTCATCGTCACCCACAATGCGATAAGTGGTTTCTTTATCGTTATCAACGTTAAGAATGGTCACCGTAGCACCAAAAATAACCTTGCCGTTGTTAGGCATTTTGGTGACATCAATGATTTGTGCATTAGACAGTTTACCTTCGATGTCCTGAATGCGGCCTTCACAGAAGCTTTGCTGTTCACGAGCGGCGTGGTATTCGGCATTCTCTTTTAAGTCGCCATGTTCACGGGCTTCCGCAATGGAGGCGATAATTTTAGGACGCTCGACCGATTTAAGTTGATTCAACTCCTCGCGAAGCATCTCAGCACCACGTGCAGTCATAGGATATTGAGTCATGTTGTTATTCTCACTTACCTGTAAATTAATAAAAAGGGGTCAGAGTACATTAATGAATAGCATTAATGTACTCTGACCCCTTTTTTTTCAATAGTTAATAACGAATTAATGCGTTAAAGAAGAATACACAGAATCCTGCTTTTTGTCATTATCCGTTTATTCTGGCGTGCAACTCCTGCACCGAGGTGACTTTACCGCGATCGTCAGCCGATTTTGCCTGAACAGTGGCAAACGCAGCATTCATAGTCGTGGTGTAGGTCACCTTATTTAGCAACGCTTCACGGCGAATGTAGACCGAATCGGTAATCGCCTGACGCCCTTCCGTTGTGTTTACAATGTAAGAATATTCACCATTCTTAATCGCATCCACAATATTCGGACGACCTTCAGAAAGCTTATTCACCACTGACACCTCAATACCCTGAGCACGCAAAGACTCTGCAGTACCGCTGGTACACTCAATGGTAAAGCCTTTGGCAATTAACGCTTTAGACAGTTCTGCCAGTTTAGGCTTATCAGTTTGACGTACAGATAACAACGCTTTACCTGAAGCAGGCAGCGGAGCACCGGCACCAAGGTTTGCCTTAGCATAGGCTTCCTCAAAGGTATCACCCACGCCCATCACCTCACCGGTTGAGCGCATTTCAGGGCCTAACAGCGGATCGACACCCTGGAACTTAGCAAATGGCAGTACCACTTCTTTCACAGAGTAGAACGGTGGGATAACTTCTTCAGTAAAGCCCTGTTCTTTGAGTGATTTACCCGCCATTACCCGCGCTGCTATCTTGGCCAGCGGAACGCCTGTGGCTTTTGATACAAACGGAATGGTACGCGCGGCACGGGGGTTTACCTCAATCAGGTAGACTTCGCCTTCTTTAATAGCAAACTGCGTATTCATCAGGCCAACCACGCCAAGCTCAAGAGCCATTGCTTTAACCTGCTCGCGCATCACGTCCTGAATGTCTTTTGGCAGTGAGTGCGGAGGCAGCGAACAGGCTGAGTCACCAGAGTGAACACCGGCTTGTTCGATGTGCTCCATGATACCGCCAATTACTACATCGGTACCGTCACACACGGCATCGATGTCTACTTCGATAGCATCGTCAAGGAAGCGGTCCAGCAGTACCGGTGAGTCGTTCGACACTTTCACCGCCTCGTTCAGGTAACGTTTCAAGTCTTTTAAGTCGTAGACGATTTCCATCGCACGACCACCTAATACGTAAGAAGGGCGAACCACCAGCGGGAAGCCAATTTCCTTGCCTTTCTCAAGCGCCTGTTCCATGTTGCTAACGGTTGCGTTGGCAGGCTGTTTCAGCGCCAGTTTGTTAACCATTTGCTGGAAACGCTCACGGTCTTCAGCGCGGTCGATGGCTTCTGGTGAAGTACCGATAATGGGTACACCGTTAGCTTCCAGGGCACGGGCCAGTTTAAGTGGCGTCTGCCCGCCATACTGCACGATAACGCCTTTAGGCTGTTCAACGGCAACGATTTCCAGCACATCTTCCAGCGTTACCGGTTCGAAGTACAGGCGATCTGAGGTGTCGTAGTCGGTAGAAACGGTTTCCGGGTTACAGTTAACCATAATGGTTTCATAGCCGTCTTCACGCATCGACAGCGCCGCATGCACACAGCAGTAATCGAACTCGATGCCCTGGCCGATACGGTTTGGACCACCGCCCAACACCATGATTTTATCTTTGTCAGAAGGCGCNGCTTCACACTCNTCATCATAAGTTGANTACATGTANGCTGTGCTGGTAGCAAANTCAGCGGCACANGTATCNACGCGCTTGTACACCGGCTTAATGCCCATGCCTAAACGCAGGTCGCGNACNTCGCTTTCNGCTACNGCCGTAAGGTCTGCCAGACGGGCATCAGANAAACCTTTGCGCTTNAGNGTGNTCATCAGATTGTCATCGATNTTGGCCACACCCAGCTCAGCCACTTTNTGTTCAAGCNGCACCAGTTCTTCTAANTGCACCAGGAACCAGCGGTCNATNTTAGTCANTTTNAAGACTTCTTCNACNCTCATNCCGGAACGGAANGCATCNCCGATGTACCAGATACGCTCNGCACCCGGTTGACGCAGTTCGTAAACCAGCTTGTTCTGTGCTTCCGGATCGTCNAGGTCNAGCATTGGNTCNAGACCNGTCGCGCCCACTTCCAGGCCNCGCAGNGCTTTTTGCAGNGATTCCTGCTGGTTACGNCCAATCGCCATCACNTCACCAACAGACTTCATCTGAGTAGTCAGACGGTCATTAGACCCCGCAAACTTCTCAAAGTTAAAGCGCGGGATCTTAGTCACTACGTAATCAATCGCCGGCTCAAACGATGCAGGCGTTAAACCGCCGGTAATATCGTTTGCCAGTTCGTCCAGGGTGTAACCTACNGCCANCTTNGCNGCTACTTTAGCAATCGGGAAACCGGTTGCTTTAGANGCCAGCGCNGANGANCGNGATACCCNTGGATTCATCTCAATNATTACCAGACGGCCGGTTTTCGGATCNACNCCAAACTGTACGTTTGAGCCACCGGTTTCCACGCCNATTTCACGCAGTACAGCCATNGCTGCATTACGCATAATCTGGAATTCTTTGTCNGTCAGGGTTTGNGCAGGTGCTACGGTAATCGAGTCACCGGTNTGCACNCCCATCGGGTCGAAGTTTTCAATNGTACAAACGATGATACAGTTGTCGGCTTTATCGCGGACCACTTCCATCTCGTACTCTTTCCAGCCAATCAGTGATTCATCNATCAACAATTCNTTGGTNGGNGATAAATCCAGACCGCGGNTACAGATTTCATTAAACTCATCGATGTTNTACGCGATNCCACCGCCNGAACCACCCATNGTAAATGANGGACGGATGATACANGGGAAGCCNATACGGCTTAACACATCGTGAGCCTGNTCCATNGAGTGGGCNATTTCTGCACGCGGNCACTCAAGGCCAATAGACTTCATGGCTTTATCGAAACGTTCNCGGTCTTCCGCTTTGTCNATAGCATCAGCCGTGGCGCCAATNAGTTCTACNTTAAATTCGTCCAGTACGCCTTCGCGGTTCAGATCCAGCGCACAGTTNAGNGCNGTNTGGCCNCCCATGGTAGGNAGGATCGCATCAGGACGTTCTTTCTCGATAATTTTGCGCACNACTTCCCAGTGAATCGGCTCAATGTANGTNGCATCGGCCATTTCCGGGTCGGTCATGATGGTGGCAGGGTTAGAGTTAACCAGAATTACGCGGTAGCCTTCTTCACGAAGGGCTTTACACGCCTGGGCACCTGAATAGTCAAATTCACAGGCCTGACCGATAACGATAGGCCCGGCGCCNAGGATTAGGATACTTTTNAGGTCGGTACGTTTTGGCATTGGGGCAAGTTCCTACTGCTTTGACTGTTCGATTAAGTCGATAAAGTGATCAAATAATGCAGCTGCATCGTGCGGACCAGGGCTNGCTTCAGGGTGACCCTGGAAGCTGAACGCCGGNTTGTCGNTACGATGAATACCCTGCAGNGATTTATCAAACAACGANACGTGCGTCACTTTAAGATTGTCTGGCAGATTTGCTTCATCAACCGCAAAACCGTGGTTTTGACTGGTGATCATCACCACATCACGNTCCAGGTCTTTCACCGGGTGGTTGGCACCNTGGTGACCAAACTTCATCTTGACCGTTTTAGCACCGCTGGCCAGAGCCAGTAACTGGTGNCCTAAACANATACCGAATACCGGTAAACCGGTGTCGACGATNGTTTTNATCGCTTCAATAGCGTAGTCACATGGCTCNGGGTCGCCCGGGCCGTTNGACAGGAACACACCGTCCGGATTCATCGCCAGNACGTCTTCGGCNGAGGTTTGTGCCGGCACCAGCGTTAACTTACAGCCGCGGTCNACCAACATACGCAGGATGTTGTGTTTNGCACCGTAGTCGTAGGCCACCACATGGTATTTNTANTCCGCACCGTCTTTATAGCCGCCTTCAAGCTCCCATACACCGCTGGTCCATTCGGTGATTTNTGTGGTNGAAACCACTTTNGCTAAATCCATGCCTTTGAGGCCGGGGAACGCTTTGGCGTTTTCCAGCGCCGCCGCTTCATCCAGCGCGTCGGTGCANATGATGCANCCGTTTTGCGCGCCTTTNTCGCGCANAATGCGCGTTAANCGACGNGTGTCGATATCTGCAATGCCNACNACATTGTTGGCTTTAAGATAATCAGACAGNGTTTGTTCNTTTCGANANTTGCTGGCAACGAGAGGNAGATCTCTTATAACCAGACCTTTTGACCAGATTTTGTTTGATTCAACATCTTCCTGGTTGGTACCGGTATTGCCGATATGGGGATAAGTAAGAGTAACAATTTGTTCAGCGTAAGAAGGGTCGGTCAGNATTTCCTGGTAGCCNGTCATTGATGTATTAAATACNACTTCACCAACTGACATACCTTGAGCACCAATAGCAGTACCCTTAAACACAGAACCATCTTCTAAGACCAGAAGGGCGGAATTAGCCAAGTCAACCTCCAAATTAAGGATAACCGAGAGTTTTAAATAACACTCACAAAAAACGGGAGGTAATATTNAATTTACATCCCGTTTACTAGAATTTGCAGCTAATGAATATGNGCTCAAACTGCCGCNNAAGCTAATGCNGNAGCGGTTTNAACACTAATTTTTGGCAAATTCCGTGGATTATAGCTTAAGAGACTTNAAAGGTCTATTCCGATCTGNAAAAATTATTAAAATAACCCNTTAAGCTATAAATTCACGCNAACATGCNAAAAAAGCAATTCATTGGGCCATTTTCTGCCGTTTTCTANTTATTATTGATTTAAAGACAATACGTCATTCATGCCGTACTGGCCGGCANCCTGCTGNGACAGCCACATNGCAGCCTGCACNGCACCACGGGCAAAAGTTAAGCGACTGGAAGCCTTATGNGTAATCTCCAGNCGNTCNCCNATATCNGCNAATAAAGCNGTATGCTCNCCCACNACNTCACCNGCGCGAACAGTGGCAAAGCCAATNGTGTTNTGGTNTCGCGGCGGTGTTTTNCCNTCGCGGCCATANACNGCGCAGGTTGAAAGGTCGCGGCCCAGNTCGTCGGCAATNGCTTCACCAATCGCCATGGCGGTACCCGACGGCGCATCCTGTTTANAGCGGTGGTGNGCNTCTAAAATCTCGATATCCGCNGTNGCACCCAGTGCNCGGGCNGCCTGTTTTACCAGGGATAACATTAAATTCACCCCAACACTGTAATTTGCNGCAAATACNACCGGAATTTTGGTTGCTGCATCNGCCAGTAAATCCAGCTGTGCGGCTGACAANCCGGTAGTGCCAATNACCACAGGCTTGTTATTGGTCACACACCACTTNAGNTTACTATCGAACGCGGCAGGCAGAGTAAAGTCNATCATCACNTCNACNTCTGCCGGGTCAATNNAAGACAAAGCNCTACAGNCAGTTTCCANNTTNCCTATGCCNGCCAGTTCACCTACGTCCATACCNACCCANGGAGAGTCATCACGNACCGATGCAACACTTAATGAGGCGGTATCATGTTCATTGAGCGCTTCAATCAATACCCGTCCCATCCGACCATTGGCGCCAAAAAGACCTACTTTCATCGAAAACCTGCTTGCTTATTTAAGGTGCCCTTGGTTGACTGTAGGGACAGTTTTCCGGGCAATGTGACTGTTGATGGGCGAATTGTGCCTGATAGCCGTGCAGATGAAAACCCACAAATGGTTGAACTTTGNNACNTGTCNGGGTTCAATTAGAACCCATTGCGCCGCAAAAAATAAATCACACATAACACCAAAAGGTTTGTTACAGGACTTATAGAAATGGAAAAACGTCTTATCTGGGATCTTCCGACCCGCCTCTTCCACTGGCTGTTGGTAGCCTGCATTGTGGCACAATACCTGACCGCTGAGGTATTCGACGCCATTGACTGGCATTTTAAAATTGGCTATTTCACACTGGGCCTGATTTTGTTCCGCTTACTGTGGGGATTTGTAGGCACTACCTACGCCCGTTTCAGCCAGTTTTTAGCTGGCCCCGGCAAAGTGCTTTCCTATGCGAAAACCGTGACTAACCCCAATTCACCAGAACATGCCGGGCACAACCCTATGGGCGGCTGGATGGTTATCGCCCTGCTGTTGTTAGTGGCGCTACAAGGCATCAGCGGCTTATTTATCGGCGACGATATAATCAATAACGGCCCTTATTACGATGCCGTGTCCGACGCCACCCGCGACACCATGAATTCTATTCACCATACGGCCTTTAATATTCTGCTGGCGGCCATTGCGCTGCATATTATCGCAGTAGTATTTTATGCCAGATTTAAAAAGCAGATGCTGGTGCCCGCGATGCTGCATGGTAAAAAGCCCACCAATGAACCAGGAATTTCTTCTTCCCGGTTATTACTGGCACTTATACTGGTCGCTATAGTCATTGCAGCAATGTACTACGCCATTGAAATTGCCCCACCCGCCCCGGCTATGGATGCAGATATGTATTACTAATACAACTCTAAGCCCGCTAAATAATGCGGGCTTTTTATATAGGCCCGCATCACATATCGACCAGAACGATAGTCAGAGAAGGACGAGCGCGTGACCAGCATGAAATGCCGTTATTTTCGTGCATAACTATTGGTCAGGAGCTTCCATCTGGCTGTCTTTTTCCTGAATGGTAGCTTTGGGCGTATAGCATACTTTTTACATTTTCCTTGAAAACACAGAATATGATTATCTTTGGATACGGGTGTTAATAAAAAGTCACAGTAATAAGCTGTTGGATTTGATTTGCAGGGAAGGAACCGCGCATGCTGTCTGTTGTAGTTAAAAAATTTAAGCTCATCTTGCCAGCCTATATTTTTGTAGTGATCATGAGCTTACTGCTCCCGCTATTAGCCAGATGGATACTTGATAAATTAAATGTTGATGCTGTAAGACTGGAATATTGGGAATTATACATTCCACTGTGTCTGCCCTGGTTGTTCATCTACCCGTTTTTACGACCGCGTCTGGCATTATTGAAATTTAAGAGCAACAATCATCGTTCCGGGCTACAGGTGCTTGTCTGGCTATGCATTGGCTTAACGGGAGTGTTTTTTCAACTGTACTACACCAAAGCGGCTTATCCGCTGGTTTATGCAAGTGACATACTTGATTTTGAAACATCAGAGCGTTCGCGATTTTATCAAATTAAGTGGTACCGACTAGTTGGTAGTAAAGCAACTAATCATGTCGACGTCAGGCCTTCTGATAAAGGGCGGAAACTCAGGTTATCACTGTATACCGCCGTGCCATTTGATAAAGGCCAGGCCGGTGAATCCAGCCAGCGTTATTGGTTTGGCTTTTTACATTCCAAAACCATCAACAATCGTCTTTCTGAGGCTGAAAAAAATGAGCTATTGAAGGCATTCCTTGAGGATTCCTGGGCCAAAGTCGGTCATTATGACTTTAACAAAATAGATTATCTTGAAAAGCTGTCTAATTCGGCAGACAGAGATTTATTCTTAAACGCGATAACAAAATCGAAAGCCGAAAACTTTGATACTTCTGAAATAGTGATACTAACTCCTCGGTTGGAACCCTTTACGCAAATAACGGGGGATAAGTTTTATTGGGGGAGTCTTACATTGGGTATTGGCACCGCAATGTTCATGTTAATTTTGCTATTCCCTCCTCTGAGTACTTCACGGGTAACACAATTTTCCAAAGGAAAGTTAAGGTTAAATAACCCGGTTAAAGAGGCTCTGATATTTTTATTGCCCGATAAACTACGGTTGATTGGGCCATTAATTATGTGCTTAAACATACTGGCTTATTTAACGCTTTGCCTGGCTGGAGTTGATCCTATTTATCCAAATGGTGCAGAGCTGTTATCGTGGGGAGCCAACCGAAGACTTGAGACTATAGGCAACCAAGAATGGTGGCGATTAGTCACCAGTATGTTTTTGCATGGCGGTATTATGCATCTGCTGCTTAATATTTATGGATTAGCATTAGCATCATTATTTATAGAACCGATGTTGGGAAAACTTCGCGTTGCAGTGCTGTATTTGGGCGCGGGCATCGTAGGCAGTTTGGCCAGTGTTTTCTGGTATGAAAATACCATTAGCGTAGGCGCCTCAGGGGCTATATTTGGGCTCTTTGGGGGGATTTTGGGATTAACGGCAACAAGTACAATGAAAAGGCATGAAAAGAAAACCATTTACTTGCTGTTTCTACCTTATATCGGGATATCTCTGCTTATGGGTTTAGCTGGCGGCATCGACAATGCCGCACACATAGGGGGTTTATTATCCGGCGCAATGATCAGTTTAGGTCTGCATTTTTCATCAAAGTTGAAATCGCAAACAAGCTAAATGGGTTAGTATTGAGACCTTCTGGTTACTTTCTCTCGGGAACCTAAAACAGTCTTGTCGCCATTTTGGCTGGGCGGCAGTATCGAAGTTATGCGTATCCAACATCACCGCAAAACGAACCTGTACAATGAGCTGAGATTTCCAATTTACCTCTCAGTGAAGGCATATAGGTAATTTAATACACGCCATTGAACTTACACGGGGTTGCTTAGTCGATATATTGCAAAATAATTGTTCTCTACAAGGAGTGTTATGAATATTAAAGTGTTAGCCCTCTTAATGATGGCGACATCTATGCTACTTAGTGGGTGTATGAGTATCCCTGTTACTACCATGTACAAGATGTCCCAATTATCTATTCTGAGTTTGAATCCTGATGAAATTCAGGTTGCCGTGCGTACCAATGAAGTAGTAGAAGTACATGGCGGTGCAGTTAATATTCGCATGGCCACCAGCAGCGAGGGCTTGCCAGAAAAAGGTACCAATGAAGCCGAAAACTTCCCCCCTTTCAACCATGAATATAAGTTCAGGCCACAGGAACAGGTACTATCAGCTTCAGCAAGTAATATCCCGGCCATTCTTAAAGATGACATTGAGGATAATGAAAAAATAACCATCCTGAAGTTTTATGACAAAGATGTACTGGCACAGGTAAAACGTTATCGCGAGAAAGGCGCGAAAGTATCTGGTGAATTCTCCATTGGCTTCGAGAGTAGTTGCTTTAGCAATCTTTACCAATTTGATGAACTTGAAGTTGATTTGTTTTTGCAAACAAAAGAAGACGATGGCTTCATGCTGTTTTTCGAAGATATCGACATTATTGAAGAAGCGCGAGAATACGGCGTTGAAGATAATTCCCAGGGGGAATGCAACGCAGATTAATCTATCGCACTACCAGGGACTGTAGAATGGTAGTGCAGAAATGTTGTTTTACATAAACACAGAGATCAGCAGACCCGGACTACCGCCATTCAATCAGATATACCGCCTGCGTTCCGCCGCCACACCGAGTGCGATAAACGCTGCAATAAATGCCACACCACGGTATTCGTAGGCCACAAATTTAAAGATATGATGAAGCAGTGGCGCACCATATAAGGTTAACGCACCGTATCCAAACGCACAGAGCAACACAAACAATCCGCTGCGCAGAATAAAGTGCAGACTACTCAGGCTACGTTTAACCTGCTTGTTGATGATGTCGCCATAAACAACCAGCAGCGTTGCCATTAACATCAGGCTCATTTCATTAAAATAACTCGCCAGCAAATCGCTGACAGGCGTGGTGAAAGACGCTATCACGTACTACTCATTATCGGATATGAATCTGACCGCATTTTGCAAGCGGGCTGCGGGGAAGTCAAAGAAAAAAGCCGGCTTTCGCCTAATGCCAGTCAGTTAAGCTGACTGGCATTTTTCTTTGAGGGGTATTTAGCCGGTCTATTCCTTACCACTCGTGGATAATACCTGTCAGGTCGTTT
>NZIK01000031.1 GCA_002691625.1 Alteromonadaceae bacterium | reverse complement strand
GCTAATTTTCATGACGGACGTTCCCTTTTAACTGAGTGTGAGTTAACCAGTTTGGCGCATTGACGCCGTTTAGGGGAGCGTCCATCTCATCACCCACCCAAACCAATGAAACCTGGCCGGCTATCCTGGCGATTCAGACGGGCCTTGGTGATGGCGTAGAATGGATTGGCGGCATCTGGATGCTGGTGATCAACGTTAGTCTGTATCGTCAGCGCAGTGCGCCTCGGGCCCTGAGTGTAGCGGGAGTCTTAACGGGCGTGATTGGTATGTTAACCCTGTATCCGCCGCTGGCCGCTGCGGGCGGTGCCTTCGGGTTGCTGCAAATTGGCTGGTTTGGCTGGCTGGGGGGCTTGCTCATCAAGCAGAAAGTATCTGTTCTACCAGCTTAGCAACACGCGGTAATGCGTGGCAGATTGCTCAATTTTAACCTGCCATTGCATTACCGACGCAATTCGCTGCACCAGATACTGGCCGTGTCCCAGCCCCTGATAGTAAGGCCGTGAAGGCGAGTCGGTCAGCGGGTTTTCAAATACCACATGTGCTGACTGCAAATAAATCCGCATACCGCCGCCACCGCCATGGTAAAAGCCGTTATTGATCAGATTCTGGCACAACAAGGAGATTAAGTAGGTGTTGCCCGGCAGGGTAAAGTTGTCGGGGAGTTCAATGTCGGCATTAAACGTCTGATCGGGGTAAATCTGGTACAGCGCCAGTAACCGCTTTTCAAGAACGGGTAGTAATTTAACCTCGCTAAACTGCAGGTTTTCCTTACGCGCCAGTGCCAGCAATACCTCTACTGTTTGCTGTAAGGTATTGGTAGCTTGCTCAATTAACTGGCGCTCGGCCGGATCGCTTATGAGATTGTCATTGATAGCCAGGGTATTCTTCAGCAGTGTGATAGGGGTACGTAATTCATGGCTCACATCGCGGGTAAAATCCCGCTCCCGTTGCCAGGCTTCCTGGAGTTCAGAATAAGTATTCTTGAACGAATTGGCTAATTCGCCGATTTCGTCCTGACGACGTTCGCCGCTAATCTGACAGGGCGTATCGGGTGACTGCTGTTTAATGGAAACTGACAAGCGCTGAATAGGCTTGGCCAACCGGGAGGCCAGAAACCAGGTGCTGAGAATCGCCAGGATAATGGCCGCCAGCGAAACGCTAAACAGAAAAACCTGGTAAATGCTGGCAAAGTTAGCCAGAGGCAGAAGCTCATTAGCCTGCACCATCACGCCCCGGGCCGGGATATCAGGCAGTGTAAAAGGCTGAAAGTAAGCCGCTTCCTGCCCGGCAACCGTAGCNACATTATCGCCATANGTGCTCGGTGTGAGCTTACCGGGGAGCTCGCTGTCGCGGATAATAACAGTGAATGCTAAGGAAGAGGGAGACAATGCACTGAGCTGGCTATTGTCTGCCCAGTTTTGTTCAAGCTGCGCAATTTCCACGCTCAGTAAATGGGAGGCNACAATGTCCTGGGTCACCTCNATAAACAGCATACTGAGGCGGGTATAAAATAAGCCAATGATTAGTACCAGGGTTCCAAACGCAATAAACAACTGCGCCTGAATGCCTTTAAACTTCATTATCATCCAGCCCCTTTAGCTGATAACCCACGTTACTGATGGTGTGNAACAGGGCCCGGCCGCTGGCTTGNTCCAAGGCTTTGCGTAACGTATACATGTGNGATTTCAGCGCGTTACTNTCNGGNGGGTCGTCGGCCCAGATATGACTGATTAAGTCTGAACGACTTACCGGATAAGGGTAGTCACANAGCAGTTTATGCAGGATCTTAAAGCCGATACCGGTTACCGGAATAACNGTGCTTTGCCAGTTGACGGTCATGGCCCGGGTATCCATGNNCAGNGCTCCCTGGGTTACNGTNGTNTCGGTGTGNAGTTGNGGACGTCGTGCCAGGGCTTCNCAGCGCAGNGCTAACTCNCGTAAATCAAAAGGCTTNGTGAGATAGTCGTCGGCGCCCTGACCAAANCCTTTGGCTTTGTCGGTAAANGCATCACGAGCGGTGAGCATTAACACCGGCACCACTTTGGTGGCNTCTGCCTTTACGCGCTTACANACNTCCAGGCCNTCTATATCAGGCAGGTTCAGATCNAGNATNATAACGTCNAACTGACNGTTTAATGCCTGCTGAACACCCTGCTTGCCGGTGGCAGCAAAATCGACCAGCCAGCCNTGGCCTTCCAGAAAATCAACAATCTGCCGGGCAATGGCCAGGTTGTCTTCGATTAATAAAACAGAAATTGATGTTGCCACAGTCCGGCGNCNTTTAAGTCTGTTGCTCTAGTATGTTANGCAAACCTTAGCNTGGCAACGGTCAAGGCAGGGTGAAAACCCGCTAANTGTCAGGTCGGATGTTTTAACGCTTGTATTCAATGCTGATTTTACTATCATTTTGAGCATNATCAGGCTAATCAGAATCAGCGCGTGACCACCTACTTATACGTTGGCAGCAGTACCGAAAAACAGGACGTTGACGAGCAGGCTCAGTCCTTAATCAACAAGTACCCTCACGATATTGTGGTGCGCGAGCCTAATGTCGATCCCGGCGCAAAGCCCAAACTCAACCGGCTGTTAAAGCGCTTAAAGCGGGGGGATCGGCTGATTATTCACGATGTGTCCAGGCTCGGGCGCAGCATTCGGGCGGTTGCGGCGGTTACTGCTGACCTTGAACGACAGGGTATTATGCTGATTGTNGATAATCTGGAGTCGGTAGCCGGCCCGGCNCCNAATATNTATGCGNTGATTGCCAGTGCCGCGCAAATNGATAAAGACCTGCTGACCGACCGGCAGGCCATTGGTATAGCCAAAGCCCGGGCTAANGGTAAGTACAAAGGCCGTAAAGCNNTGCCGGCAACGATTATTAACAANGCCAATAANCTGATTGCNAAAGGCATGAAGAAAANAGAGGTCGCCCNNCAGCTTAATATTGGTGAATCTACNCTGTANAAGTANCTNGCCGCCCANCGTCANAANGNCTAGCNGAAAGCAGACCCGTNGGTAAGNTTTCAGCCGGTTATTTTCTNTCAGCCATCTCGTTTTTAAAATTCTTCACTATACTTAGCCACTGTNAAGTGCAAAGCATATCTATTCCTGAACTTTATTGTTGAGCNGTCTGGAATATAAAAATCCTGTTGATNATNAAAGGACCCGGACATGTTGCGAAACGCCAATTCTTCAGCACCATTGCTACGANTGTACAGCATTGTTTNTCTTTTTNTTTTAAGCGGGATGGCGCAGGCTGCCTATATTACCGTTGATGAAGCCGGTATGGATGCGATATATGCCCAGNNCAGCTTTGGCAATACGCCGGTTGATATCCGGCTGGGCAGCGCCATTGANCACGTTGACCCGGGCTTGCTCACCCTCGACTCCGCCNCTAAATGGAGNGCGCTGACCTCAGCCCATTACGGTTCAGCCACAACGGTGAATTTCTGGTTTCTCGATAATATTACCTGGTGCGGTAATAACTTNATNTTTTACGTTGGCTGNGGNGAAACGCCNGGCAACGATTTTGTGGTTGAATCGGCCTATGCCGATAGCNTGTTTAACGCAGAGTTACTTGCCCATGANCTCGGCCATAATCTGGGCCTGCCTCACAACAGTGGCAGTAACAACCTGATGGATGCGTTTTTAAATGGTGGTACGGATTTAAGCAGCACNGAAGTGGCAACCATTATGAGCAGCCCACTGGTGCAGTTTGATAATACGGGGTTCTTTATTGACGTTTTACCGGTATTAGTGGTGGCGGTAGCAACTCAGGTGGATGCACCGGCAGTAAGCGTTTTATTACTGCTGGCGTGTTTTGCAATGGGGTACCGGCGCCTTCGCTATGGGCTCAAATCCGGCATTTCAGGTATGCCGTTAGCCGTAAGATGAGTCTGTAAAGGCAATCTGCGGCGGGCTTCTGGCCCGAAGCCGCAAGTGGGTGAAAAGAGGTAATGCCATGCACAGGGCTATTGTTTTGCAGGAAACTGCGCCACCTGAATCGATTGAGTTGCTCGGCGGCCTGATCAATGTGATGAGTGATACTCAGAAAGGTGATGAACAATCTGTCACCGTACAGGAGAGTGCCGGCGCTGGTTTTGGTCCGCCGCCCCACAGCCATCCCTGGTCGGAAACCTTTTATGTGATAAGCGGCGCTGTGGATTTTATGCTCAACGAAGATGGTTATCACTGCGGCGCCGGGGCTATGGTTTACATTCCGGCGGATCAGGTTCATGCCTTTCAGTCTTGTGCTGAGGGCGTAAAGATGATCGAATTTATCGGTCCTGGCAGTCAGGCGCTGGATTTGTTTCGCTCCCTGAGTGCGTTTCTCAAACAGGCTTCACCGGATGAACTGGATAAAGTGCGCTCGATTTTTTCTCAGCATGGTGCAACATTGCATATCTGAACCAGCCTTAACCGGGACTGCTGTAACAGAACGTCAGCAGTCCCGGTAGTCGTCTCTTTGATGCAAATCAGTGTCTTCGTCACGTAATCTTTGTACGGTATCTATACTTATAGATGGCATGCAGGTGCTGAACACATAATATTACGGCTCTGCTTTGTACTGCCTTTGTCTTACATGTACGGGAGTAATCATGACCGATGTACAGCAATCCAAATGGCACGCGCTGACCGCCGACGAAGCGATTACCCAACTTGAAACCACCCGCGACGGCCTGAGCCAGGAGCAGGTTAGCCAGCGACGCTCAAACTGTGGACCAAACAAGCTGCCTGAGGCGCCACAGGCCAGCACGCTGGCGCGATTCCTTAAGCAATTTGCCAATCTGCTGGTTATCGTGTTAATGGTGGCCGGTATTCTGACCGCATTTTTACAACACTGGATAGACACCGCGGTGATCTTTGCGGTGGTGATTGTTAACGCCCTGATTGGCGTGATGCAGGAAGGCAAGGCCGAAAAAGCCATGGATTCCATTCGCCAGATGCTGGCCTTAAAAGCGGCGGTGATCCGCAATGGCAAGCGTCTCACTGTGGCGGGTGAAGAGCTGGTGCCCGGTGATGTGGTCCTGTTGGAAGCCGGAGATAAAGTGCCGGCTGACATACGTTTACTAAGCAGCCACAGCCTGGCGATTCAGGAGAGTCTGCTTACCGGGGAGTCGCTACCGGTAGAAAAAGGTACTCAGGCAGTGGAAGCCTCGGCGGCGCTGGGCGACCGACAGTGTATGGCCTTCAGCGGTACTAATGTCACGGCAGGACAGGCAACCGGGATAGTGGTGGCTACCGGCGCTCATACTGAAATTGGCCGTATTGGCGGCATGCTATCCGATGTGCAGAAGCTCACCACACCGCTGGTGGAGCAAATGGACGTGCTGGCTAAGTGGATCACCGGCTTTATTCTGACCGTGGCGGTTATCCTGTTACTGGTTGGCACCCTGATACTCAATCAGCCGTTTACTGAACTCTTTCTCGCGGTAGTGGGGTTATCCGTGGCCGCCATTCCGGAAGGGCTGCCCGCGGTGCTTACTATTACCCTGGCTGTGGGGGTTCAGGCAATGGCTAAACGTAGCGCCATTGTGCGGGTATTACCGGCGATTGAAACCCTTGGTTCGGTGTCGGTTATTTGTTCGGACAAAACCGGTACGTTCACCCGTAACGAGATGATGGTGGTTAGCGTACAGACTGCCGCTAATGACTACGACGTGGATGGCGAGGGTTATGCGCCCATTGGCGACGTGTTATTTAACGATAAACCGGTACACACCGCTGAGCAGCCTTTATTGCAGGATGTTGCCCGGGCATGCGCACTGTGTAATGACGCCGAAATTCACCATCGTGATGATAACTGGCGTTTTGAGGGCGACCCCATGGAAGCGGCGTTGGTAAGCTTTGCCTGCAAGGCCACTTTTGATGAAGGTGAGGATTACAAAGCGCGCTGGCGGCGCACCGATGTGCTGCCGTTCGACTCTACCACCCAGTATATGGCCACGCTCAATCACGACCACAACGGTCACGGCATTATACTGGTAAAAGGGGCGCCGGAAGTGGTATTGAAGTTATGCCGGGAGCAACAAACAGCCGAAGGCGATGAACAATCCATCGATCTAACCGCGTGGCTCAAAAAAGCGGAGGCGCTGGCCAGAAAAGGGCAGCGTGTGTTGGCTGTGGCTTCTCGCAGTGTGCCTGCTGATCATACCGTTTTGAGTGCCACGGATTTACAGGATTCGCTGTACCTGCTGGGGCTGGTGGGGCTTATCGACCCGCCCCGTCAGGAAGCCATCAGCGCTGTACAAACCTGCCTGAATGCAAAAATTCAGGTCAAGATGATCACCGGCGACCATGCAGTAACTGCCCAGGCGATTGGTAAACAGCTGGGCTTAACGCATACCGATAAGGTATTAACCGGCACGGAGCTTGATGCGCTCAGCGATGAGCAACTTAAAGAGGCGGTGAAACATACGGATGTGTTTGCCCGAACCACGCCTGAACATAAACTGCGGCTGGTGATGGCGCTGCAGTCACTGGGACTCACCGTATCGATGACCGGTGACGGAGTAAATGATGCACCATCGCTTAAACGCGCTGACGCCGGTGTGGCCATGGGCCTTAAAGGCAGCGAAGCGGCTAAAGAAGCCGCCGAAGTGGTGCTGGCCGATGATAATTTTGCCTCCATAGCGGCGGCGGTAGAGCAGGGCCGTACCGTGTATGCCAATATTAAAAAGGTGGTGAGCTGGACGCTGCCTACCAACGCCGGGGAAGCGCTAACCATCATCGTTGCACTGCTGGCGGGGTTGCCGTATCCCATTACGCCGGTGCAGATTTTGTGGGTAAATATGATCACGGCGGTTACGCTGGGCATGGCGCTGGCCTTTGAGCCCACCGACGCGGCGACCATGAAAAAACCACCACGACCGCGTGGACAGGCACTCATTCAACCTGCGCTGGTGTGGCAGATCATGCTGGTAGGCACCCTGTTCTTCCTGGCGGTATTCGGTATTTACCAGTACGCCATTACGGCCGGGCATGAGGTGGAATATGCCCGAACGCTGGCGATGAATATGCTGGTGGGCCTGGAGATTTTTTACCTGTTCTTTGTGCGCACTATGAACCTGCGTTCAATCTCCTTAGCCGGAGTGAAAGGCACTAAGGTGGTGTGGTCGGCAGTTGGGGTGGTAGTGGTTGCCCAGTTGGCCATCTCCTACATGCCGGTTCTGCAAACCGTGTTCGGCACGCGTTCACCTACACTAATCGACAACCTGGTGATAGTACTAACCGGCTTTGCCTTGCTGATTGTGCTGGAGATTGAAAAAGTCGTGAGGCTTACGCTTTATCAGCGAAAAGGTTAATAGTAGTAGCCAAGCAGGTTAATGTCTTTTTGAAAATGGTCGCCCACCATGGCTGCCAGCTCAGCGGAATAATAGCGATGGTAAGACGCTCTGTCGGTGGCTTTGCGCTTATGAGGCAGCGCCTTAGTCGGCAGGTTTAATTGCTCACAGATGGTATTGAAATCATCCTGTAGGTTTTCGTACTTGGCGATAAAATCCATACACAGGTTGCCTTGCAGATCGGTAAGGTAGTCGGTTTGTAACTGCATGGAAGTATCGATGTGATACTGATAAGGGCGCTCAGGATTGAGCTTGTATCGCATAAAACTGTCAAAGTCGTCAAAACCCGCTACCAGGTGCGGCCGCTCACGTTTGATGTGGTGATAGGAGCTCACCTGCAAATCCCACGGGTTTCGTACAAAAGCAAATTTGTACAGGCCGGCGAAATATTCTGCCGGTAACAATTCTTTAGCGGCAATCACTTTACTGTGGCGTGGAAAACGGCAACCCAGTTTATGGCCACAGAGCTGACTTAGTTTATTTACTATAAATTGCGGCATACCGTAGCGGGCGTCCCAGCGATATCGTGACAGCGCCTCGCGCACACTGGTACCGCCGGTTTTTGCTATATGCACAAATAGAAACTGATGTTTGTGAGAAAGCAGCATGGATATTGTTGATCGTCATAAAAATGTTTCATTCAAACAATACGATACCAATATGACATATTAAGGACAGTCACATCGGTTATGACATATTAAGGACAGTCACATCGGTTGCTATGAACCCACACGTAAAGGAACAATCACCCGCACACCTGACTGAGTCGATGAGTCGATTGGACAGTCACTCGGGGAGATTAAAACTGAGGCTAATGAAAATTATGGACAGTCACTTACGCAACTGACTATCCTGGTGTCATATTCGGGCAGTGGCGGTGTGGAAGTGATTACCAATCATCTGGTGGAGGGGTTGGTTAATGCTGGTATTCAGGTCGAACTTTTGCTGCTGAAAGCTCGCGGACCGCATATCGATAAGTTGCCAGAGCATCCGGGGCTTAAGGTAACTAAACTCAACGCCAGCAGCGCTATGCTGGCGGTGCCGGAGCTGGTTAGTTATCTGAACAAGCATCCCAACCGGCTGCTGTTTGTGATTAAAGATCGCGCGGTTCAGGCGGCTTCTATAGCCAATAGGATAAACCGTTGCAAAAGCCGGATAGTGGGGCAGATACACACCAATATGCGCACAGGGCTGGCGTCTCGTAACGGGATGATGGTCAGGCTAAGGTTTGCGTTGATGCGACTTTCATATCGCTACTTAACCGGCGTAATTGCGGTGTCGCAGGATGCCGCGAACGCTTTACAAACCATTACTGGCTTGCCTGAGGGCCGTATAAAAATATTACCTAACCCAGTTGTTACCCCCGCAATCGCCCAAAAATCTTCTGCACTGCCTGTTCATCCCTGGTTAACCAACAAAGAGTGTCCGGTAGTTGTAGCGGCCGGGCGACTGTCCTCGCAGAAAAATTTTGCATTACTCATTCGGGCTTTTAGCTTGCTGAGGCAGCAGACACCGATGAAGCTGGTGATTTTTGGCGAGGGGCCGCTGCGCAGTGAACTCGAAGCCTTATGCGCTGAACTGGGCATTTTGGATCATGTATCGTTATTTGGTTTTGTGGAAAACCCTTACGCTGAAATGAAGCGCTCCGACCTGTTCGTGTTGTCGTCTGACTGCGAAGGCTCGCCAACGGTGCTGACAGAGTGCCTGTCCATGGGAATTCCCTGTGTGGCAACAGATGTCGGGGATGTCGCCCAAACCCTGCAAAACGGCCGGGTGGGGCGAGTGGTTCCTTGCAACGACACTCAGGCCCTGGCCGAAGCCATGCGGGCTGCCATTCAGTCACCGCTCGCGGGCCAAATATTAGTGGACGCGGTGAGGCAGTTTCAACAAGACACGGCTGTGAGTGCATATATTGAGCAATTGTCTATCTGGCAGGAAACGGGCGCAGCGCGTTAGAAGTGGCCCTTAGTGAAGCATTTCTGCGCGCCCTATCGTTAATAGTTTTCTTGTTGTTATTTAAATGTTAATGAAATGTTTGCTTAAATGTGGTTAACTCTGTCCTAAGCTGATATCACTAATATCGAGGGCAGCATGTATTTTTCTGTAGAACATTCACTGGAGCGCCTGGCTGTCTTTGCAGCGTATTCAGAGTGTGATGGCTGCGAAGACGCTGAACTCACCAGTCAACTGATTGAAGGGCTGTTGATGAGTGGCGTGCATGTGGAATTGCTGCTGCTCAATAGCAAAGAGCAATGGTCCTGCCGTTTACCGGCGCACCCGCATTTAACCATCAAAACCCTGCGTGCCAGCAGTGTCTGGCTGGCGGTGCCTGAATTAAAACGCTATATGCAAAGTCATCCCGGTGAAATGGTGCTGGCGGTGGACGATCAGTATATTCAGGCGGCCTCTATGGCTAACCTGCTGTCAGGCTTACGCGGCAACGTTGCCGGATTAATGCATAATACCAATTGGGGGGTATCGCACCGTGGCATAGTACGTCGCCTGCGCTCCGGGCTGATGCGCTTACTTTATGGCTACACCTCGGGTGTGATCACCGAATCGGCGGATACCGGCAGAACACTGGAGCTTATGTGCCGGTTACCCAAAGCCCGAATCAAAACGCTTACTCAACCCGGCCGCCAGGATGTGGCTATCAGCGGCTGTATTGAGCTGCTTACTGAATGGCAATGCTGCGGTGTATGCAGCGTCAATTCCGGCCGCTACTTAAGTGCTTAACCTCTGGAGCTATTTCTGGCAGACTGGCTAACAGGCTTAAATTAATCCAGATGTGAGTAGATGGAACGACCGCTGTTAAAACATATTCGCAACCACGAAGCGTTGTTTTTGGAAATTGCCCGTTTGCGGGATCGTGCCATTGAGCAGTCAGGCCTCGGCAACTATGAATTCAGTAAGACCCCCAAGTTTATCAGCGAAACCGGCGAACGATTTACCATCGAACCGGAGCGCAGTATCATTCTGCCTGACTACCACCTGTTTAAAGGATTAAAGCACGCCTTAACTGAGTGCGCTCCCGGGTTGACCATTGTTGAGCACAGTGACTGTGGCTACCGTTACCCAACTGCCGCACTGGCCGGTCTGGATGCACCTTTCATTAAGCGGTTACGCTCGGAGTATTTTCATCGGGTGGATGAAGACCGCAGTATTTGCCGTCCGGTCAACCTTTCCTACGGCATCAAGAGCCGGGGTAAAGCCGATAATCGTCTGGAATACGAAGTCTGGGTACCGGAAAGCCAGTTGGAAGCCGATCCCATGCCACTGCTGGTAGAAAAGTACGGTGAAGATCTGCCCCATGAAGTGCGCCACTTTGCTCAGCAAAAGCCCATGATTTACGGCTGGATGGGGGGAAAACGCGCGGCCTTTGAAGCGCTTTACCGCAATCCCGCGGTGATGGGGGATCTGGTGATCTGCATTGGCCTGTCGGTAGACGCATACAACATCGGCGCAAGGCCGGACCTATCGTTTTCGCCGGCAGTGGAAAGCTCCATTGCGGCCAGTAATGCCGAATTTGAATGGGAAGTGATGGGTTACTACGCGCCGGGCGATGCGCACTATTCTCATGATGAGTTATGGGCAGCAATAAATCATTCGCTGGAAGCCATTGGTGAACCCATCAGCGAACTTTACGCTAATGACATTATGCCGATTATGGAAAGTAAAACGGAACGTATTCTGAGCACGGTTTACGGCCAGGGCATTACCACCGAAGAAATTCGTGAACTGAATTTGCGTCCGCAGGAGTTTTTGCAAACCAGCAGTGAACGCCGGGTTAAACCGCAGGACCCCAATCGTAAGGTGAATTTCCTCGGTCGCCTTAACCGGCTATTTTATCAGCCGGAGCATCATCTACCGGCGATTGAATCATTGCATGATCTCATCGCGCAATCGCGCTAAGCTTGCACAATAAACTCATACTGCACGGAAATCTGCACACATCATGCATGATATTGATGATTACGATAAACAGATCCTTAAACTCCTGCGCCAGAACGGCCGTCTGACCAATCAGGAGTTAGGCGAGCTGGTGGGCCTGTCTGCATCGCAAATCTCCCGCCGCCGAATTCACCTTGAACAGCAAAAATACATTATTGGTTACAGCGCCCGTATTTCACCTGCCGCGCTTAATTTAGACATCTCGTCGGTACTGGAAATTACCCTGGCCGAAGCCTCGCCCGAGGCCGTTACGGCCTTTTATGAGCTGGTAAAACACACCCCGGCTATTCTGGACATGTATAAAACCACCGGTAATGCCGACTTTATTCTTAAAGTGGCAGTAGCGGAGCTGAGTGACTTATCTGCGCTGATCAGCGACCTGGCCGCCCACAAAACGGTGGGGCATATCCGCACTGCGGTGGTATTGGAACGCCTTAAAGAAGATGGTGTTTGGTTGTAATGCCGCAAAAATAACATCTAAACGCACGTTATGCGCAATGTAAGCAAAATTTACGCACAGTATGATTTTATTGTGCTATATTTCTCACGGTTTAATTTTTAGTCATTCCGTGGGTAAAATAATGAGTGAAGCAGCAATCAGTCAGCAGAAGTCCATTCGGCACAGTTGGGTTGAAGATGTTCTGGCGTTGATCACCGGCACCATTTTAGTGTCCTTTGGCGCGATTTTACTGCGTGAGGTTGGTGCGCTTACCGGTAGTACCGCCGGGATGGCCTTTTTGATTGATTACCTGTCGCCTATGACCTTTGGCGTAGCTTTCTTTTTAGTGAATATTCCGTTTTATATTCTGGCGCTCAAGAAAATGGGGGTGGTCTTTACCCTTAAAACGTTTGCTACCGTATCGTTGGTATCGCTCTTTACTCATATTCACCCGGCATTTATTCAGTTTGGTGAGCTGGATTTATTTTACTCTACCCTGTTCGGCAATCTGCTCATGGGTACTGGCTTTGTGGTATTGTTCCGCCACGGTGCTAGTCTGGGTGGCGTAACCATCTTAGCGCTCTACATTCAGGATAAAACCGGTTTTCGTGCCGGGTACCTGCAAATGGGGGTAGATGTGCTGGTGGTGTGTGCGGCGTTTTTTGTCGTGAGCATTCCGGCATTGATCGCGTCTGTACTGGGCGCGGTGGTACTGAATATTCTGATAGCATTTAACCACCGTAAAGACCGTTACTTAGCTTAAACAGGCCAATAGTTAAATTAAAACTGCTCCCGAGAGACAGTCACTCCAAGGAATTATTATGTTTGAACATGTTGATGCCTATGCCGGCGACCCGATTTTCTCGCTGGTTGAACAATTCATGAAAGACCCCCGTGAGAATAAAGTGAATCTCACCATCGGGTTTTATTTTGATGAAGACGGCAAAGTGCCAAACTTTAGCAGTGTTGATAAGGCCAAAGTCTGGGCGGCAGACAACCCACCGGCATCGCCCGTTTATCTGCCGATGGATGGCTTAGCTGATTACCGTGTAGCGGTAAAATCCCTGGCTTTCGGTGATGCGCTGCCATTAGTGGACAGTCGCTTAGCGTCAACTCAGAGCCTCGGTGGCTCTGGCGCGCTGAAAGTAGGCGCTGATTTACTAAAACGTTATTTTCCTAATTCAAAGCTATGGGTGAGTGACCCGACCTGGGAAAACCATCACTCTATCTTCAAGGGCGCGGGCGTGAAGGTAAATGCCTATCGCTACTATAACCCGCAAACCAAAATGCTCGATTTCAGCGGTATGCTGGAAGACTTAAATCAACTGCCGGAAAAAGCCATTGTGCTGCTTCACCCGTGCTGCCATAACCCAACGGGTATCGACCTGACCAACGAGCAGTGGCAACAGGTGGTGGACGTGGTGAAACAGCGTAACCTGCTGGCCTTTTTCGATATGGCTTATCAGGGGTTCGGGTTTGGTTTAAACGAAGATACTCAGGCCATTAAACTGATGGCGGAGTCTGGTCAGCCGTTCCTGTTAGCGCAGTCATTCTCGAAAATCTTCTCACTGTATAGCGAGCGAGTAGGGGCGTTGTATGTGGTGTGTGAATCACCGGAAACCGCCGAAACCATTCAGGGCCAGCTTAAGTTTACCGTACGGACTAACTACTCTACGCCGCCGTCTTTTGGCGCGCGTCTGGTTTACAAGGTACTGGCGAGCGATACGCTTACCGAAGAGTGGAAAATCGAGCTTGAAGCCATGCGCGAGCGTATGCACACCATGCGTCAGCAACTGGTGGCCAAGCTTGGCGAGCTACGCCCGGATGTTGATTTCAGCTATTTGGCTGCGCAGGTGGGAATGTTTAGTTACACCGGCTTCAGCCCAGAGCAAATTAAACGCCTGAAAGACGAGTTTGGAGTTTATCTGATTGCCAGCGGCCGTATGTGTGTAGCGGGCCTGAATACCCGCAATATCGACGCTACCGCAAAGGCGTTTGCGGCGGTTTGCTAACAAACTTTAAGAGGCTGTGACCCTTTTTTTCAATATGGACAGGCGGTTACAGCTTCGACTATAAACTCCTAAAACGGTAGTGAATCTATTCATTGCGCCCCATCGTTAGGGGTAAACTCGGAGTCATAAGAAACACCGTTTTGGCTCAACGTCCTCGAATAAAACTTGCTATTTTTATGGGCCTGAAAAACCCCCGCTCTGAATCCCGCAGCTAGCTCGGGTAGTTCATCTCCTGCTTCCGCCTGTATTGGCGTGCAACCAGTACAAAATGCTTTAATGTCGTAGTGTTCAACTTTGAGTCTTGTCGATTCACTTTCTATAATGTCTGACTTGAACTGTATTTTGTAGCCGTTTGGTGTATCAAAAGACGTTTCTACAGTTTGATATTTAAACCCGTAGGAAACGCAGAAGCTTAAATCGGTCCCAGAATAATTTGTGACACAACGATCAAATACTCCTTCTAAAGTTGGTGCTTCTGGAGTGCCAGGAGGTTTCTGAGCATAAGCTGTTGAGAATGAGGAAAAGAATAAAGCAAAAATGAAAAAACGCTTCATCAAAAATAAGATCCTTCTTAGTTAATTGACACTTAAGTCTAATTTTTCGGGGGGGAAAGTCAATGAGAAGGGCTGAAAATCAAAGCAAGTCAAAATGAAGCATTTCCATGCCGTTACCGTTTATCCGAAAACGGCGTTTGGTGTTGGCGACGATGTTTCATTTTACTAACAAGACATCGTCTTCTATGGTCCAGGTGCCCGGTCTTACCTCGCTATCTATTCTTGCAAAAAGACAGTGCAAAAAGACAGTCACTCACTAGACTCAGGTCCAGTTGGATTTTTTCTTAATGTCAGCACAATGAACACACTACTTTTCAGTTATAGT
>NZIK01000030.1 GCA_002691625.1 Alteromonadaceae bacterium | reverse complement strand
TTCATATCCCTGTGGGACCGGGCTATCTTAAAGAAGCGATTCATCATTGAGACGGTGAACGATCAATTGAAGAATATTTCTTACATCGAACACTCACGATACCGCAGCATGCACGGGTTTATGTTGAATTTGCTCGGCGGACTCATCGCCTACTGTTTAAAAGAAGAAAAGCCATCATTGGATTTGACGTCTCAGGAGCTTGAACTGTTAGAGAGCAACAATCTAATGCTGGCTTAACCAGATCTGAGCTTAATTATCGATTTGTAGCCTTCACCGTTTTTTATGCGGATACAACCAAAACGCAAAACGCTTGGTCATAAACGGCATCAGCACATATGACATCAACACCATTACCACACCGGTGACAATCATGGTTCGAATAAGCAGTGGCAATTCTGCCAACCAGGGACCAAACAACCAGAAAATTGCCGTTACCGCCGGGTAAAGCGCCAACCAGCTAACAATGGTCATTTTATAACGCGGTGGAGGCGTTACCGGATTTTTTGACGGCAGGGAAAACCAGGTTACCAGACCAGAGACTTTTTCCCGCTCGCTTGGCGAAATGAGTAAATCTTCAACTTTTTCCAACATTTCCGCGCGTTCGTCGGATGCTTCCCATACCGCCAGACTATCCTGATCAGTAAATTTGAAAATGATGCGATACTCAGGGTCATCAGGGCCGGCCGGGCGAAACATTGCGGTACTCAGATAACCTTTAAACTGGCTTGCCCGGTGGGTCATTTCAGCACTTAACGCCTCAAATGCTTCGGTATCTTCTGGTTTTACGCGGCGCGAAATAATCACCGTAATGGGTTCTTGTTGCAGAGTATTCATGGCTATTCTCGTAATAGTTAAATCAAATTCGTTACCAGTAGTTTGAAATCAAGACTCATTGTCTTTTTCATATTTCTTCAATCTATAAGCGAGCGCCGGACGCGTTAAACCAAGCAATCTTGCCGCACCAGAGATATTATTCTTCGCTTTGGCCATCGCCCGTTCCATCAGAATTTTTTCAACTTCATCCAGGCTAACTTGATCTTCAAAGATGTTATCAATCCAGTTGGTACTATGCTTAGTACTGCTTTTTACAACCTGTCCTTCGGAAAACACATGGTCGTCAGGCTCACCCTCAACAGCAAGTTCAGGTACAGCAGCGGCAAACAAGGATTGTAGAGAAATGCTTTCATTATTGTCGGTTAAAATAACCCCTCGTTCGATCACATTTTCCAGCTCTCGAATATTTCCCGGCCATGCATAACTCTTTAAAAAACCCCAGGCTCGGTCAGACAAGCCCAAGGTACGTTTGGAGTAATCACTGTGAAATTTATTAAGGAAATGCTCTACCAGCAAAGGCAAATCATCCAATCTATCCCTTAGTGGCGGGATCTTAACGGGAAAGACATTCAAACGGTAGTACAGATCTGCCCTAAAGCGGCCCTCATTTACGGCATCTTTTAAGCACTCATTAGTTGCGGCAATTACTCGCACATTAACCACATGAGTTTGAATCCCCCCCACATGTTCAAGCTCTCCTTCCTGCAAAACTCGCAGTAAGGCAGCTTGGGCACGAGGAGTTAATTCAACCACCTCGTCAAGAAAGATAGTGCCACCGTTGGCTCGTTCGAAACGCCCCGGGCGAGATTGTGTCGCGCCGGTAAAGGCGCCCTTTTCTACCCCAAATAATTCGGCTTCAATCAATTCCTGGGGAATAGCAGCACAGTTAACCGCGACAAAGGGCTGATTAGCACGCTGGCTTCTTAAATGCACACTTCGGGCTATAACTTCTTTACCTACACCAGTTTCTCCCAGCAAGAGTACCGATACTTTACCCTGAGCAGCTTTATCAATTTTTATGCACGCATCTTTATACGCGGCTGATTGCCCAATACCATAATACTGCCCTTGTTGACGCGCCAGGCTACTGCGCAAAGAATTAACCTGATTTTGCAGGTTGTATAATTCTTCGATGATAGGTTCGGCAGTAAAATATTTAGAAAACTCTTCAGCGTCTTCCCATTCTTCGGCAGGTTTACCAATAATTAAGCAGCGTTCATCGCCACAGCCCCGGCAGCTTACTTCTCGAAAAATGATTTCTCGCCCCATTAATGAAGAAGTATAAGCGCAAGCATAACCAAGCAAAGACCAGCAAGCAGGCTCGTCCATTTGGCCTAACTCAGTTTGCACAACTTCTACTTCCCAGGAATCAACCCATTCCAATTCACCATAAAAGTGGCCGGTCTCATGATCAATATCTACTTCCATTGGCACAGATTTAACCATGCCCTTAAGAGAATGAAACTGTGGGCCAGCCCAAAAAATGTCCATCAAACTGGCGTTCGGACGCAACCTCCGAGCAAGCTCAGCATCGCGCAAGCCGCCTTGATATCCCAGGCGCATAAAGAAGCCCTTGGCACGCTCTACACCAATACTGTTTACGAGCTCACGACGAAAAGCAGCCAGAGCGGTAACTTGCATGAGCAGAATGCGCTGCTCTCCAAACCAAATTTTTCCTTCATTACTTTGAAAGCGAATTTCGTCTGTGAGATCTTTAATATCGGCGTAATCTATATGAGGCTTTGAACCTGTTGCCATGTTTCCCTCAGTGTTTACATCATACAGCGACTTTGCATGTCAAACCTGCTGCAAGGGTTGGGTGTAAATAGCATGTAAACCCTTTTCCAGGCAAAAATCAACCAAATGATCAAATCATTTACGGTTCACCATTTGAAAAAATTTGATCATATGATAAATATTTTTTATTTTTTAAACTTATTTTCACCATTTTTATACATTATCCAGCCGATTATTACACTTAAGTCGCAGTTCAATTTTCAAACAGCTAATTTAAAACCAATAAAATTACAATTACTTAGAAATCATTTATCACATTTTTTTAACCTTTGGCACAGCGGTTGCTTTTCTATTTCGTAATTCACGATAGTCATCTTTAGGGTGTTCGAAATCATCAAATCTCTAAATAAGAAAAATCTTAATTGATGTTTTCTCTCGTTAGAAAAATGTCGATATTACGTCAGAGGAGTCGTTGTTGTGTTCGAATTAATCGTTAGTCAATCTAACCCAAGCAGCATTGATACAACGCTCAATTTGATTGAGGAAAATGCATGTCTATTTATGTAATCACTGAAGCCTCCTCTGGAACGCAATTTAACTGTCGTAGCGACCAGTACGTACTTTCGGCGCTACAACAGCAAGGACAGGCCTGTGTGCCAATTGGTTGTAGAGGCGGCGGATGCGGTGTCTGCAGAGTGCAAGTTATCTCTGGTGATTATGAATGCGGTCGAATGAGTAAAGCATTTGTCACTCCAGAACAACAAAAACAGGGGATCGCATTAGCCTGCCGGTTAGCGCCGAAGAGTGATCTGGTAATTGAATGCGTGCCCTCTCAACTCGTTCCTGGTCGGTGCAAACCAGGATCCAAATCAAACCCTATACCTAACGAGGTTATATAATGAAAAAGGGAATAATCCGTCCAGGACATGTGCAACTGCGCGTACTGGATATAGAGGCAGCGTTAAAACACTATGTAGATCTTTTAGGCCTGATTGAAACTGACCGCGATGAGCAAGGTCGGGTTTATTTGAAAGCTTGGAGCGAAGTAGATAAGTTCTCTGTTGTGCTATGCGAAGCAGACGAACCCGGTATGGACTTTATGGCATTTAAAGTCGTCGACGAAGCAACCTTAATTCAGTTAGAAAAAGATCTAATTGAGTTTGGTGTTGAAGTTAAAAACCTACCAGCCGGAGACCTTAAAGATTGTGGTCGCCGAGTTCAGTTTGTGTCGCCATCGGGTCACTGCTTCGAACTTTATGCAGACAAAAAATATACCGGCAAATGGGGTATTCATGAAACTAACCCAGAAGCCTGGCCTCGCGGCTTAAGAGGCATGAAAGCAGTGCGCTTTGACCACTGCCTATTTTACGGTGACGAACTCGCTGCAACCTACGATCTATTCGTTAATGTTTTAGGTTTCTTCCTAACTGAACAGGTACTTGATCCAGAAGGAAACCGTATTGCACAGTTTTTAAGCCTTTCAATGAAAGCACACGATATTGCATTTATTCAACATGAAGAGAAAGGCAAGTTTCACCATGCCTCTTTCTACCTTGAAACCTGGGAAGATATTCTTCGCGCCGCCGATCTTATCAGCATGACCGACACACCGCTGGATATTGGACCAACTCGTCATGGCCTAACACACGGTAAGACTATCTATTTCTTCGACCCATCGGGTAATCGCACAGAAGTCTTTGCCGATGGTGATTATGTTTACCCTGATCATAACCCAATCACCTGGAAAGCAGAGGATTTGGGTAAGGCCATTTTCTACCATGACCGCGAACTAAATGAGCGTTTCCTAACGGTCTTAACGTAATTTTTCTTAACAGGATTGAACGCGAATGAAAGAAATTAAGCATTTTATCAATGGACAATACGTCGGCTCTGCCAGTGGCAAAATGTTCGACAATATTAATCCTGCCAACGGTGAACTTATTGGTAAAGTTCACGAGGCAGGCGAAGCCGAAGTAGACGCAGCGGTGAAAGCCGCCCGCGCTGCTTTGCAGGGTCCATGGGGCAAAATGACCATCGATGAGCGCAGCAAAATTTTGCATGCCATTGCCGATGGCATTACTGCTCGCTTCGATGAATTTCTTGAAGCGGAATGTTTAGATACGGGTAAGCCTAAATCACTGGCTAGCCATATCGATATTCCGCGTGGTGCCGCGAACTTCAAAGTATTTGCTGATATGGTTAAAAACGTTGCCACTGAAGCCTTTGAAATGCCAACACCTGACGGTACAGGCGCACTTAACTACGCAGTACGTCGTCCTAAAGGCGTCATCGGGGTTATTAGTCCATGGAACTTACCACTGCTACTGATGACCTGGAAAGTAGGTCCTGCTTTGGCGTGTGGTAACACCGTAGTTGTTAAACCTTCAGAAGAAACCCCTTCAACTACTGCGCTGCTTGGCGAAGTAATGAAAGAAGCCGGTGTACCTGACGGCGTGTATAACGTAGTCCAAGGTTACGGCGGTAACTCTGCTGGCGCATTCTTAACCGCTCACCCAGATGTGGATGGCTTTACTTTTACTGGTGAAACCCGCACTGGCGAATTGATCATGCAATCTGCCGCAAAAGGCGTGCGTGATATTTCGTTAGAACTAGGTGGTAAAAATGCCGGTATCGTGTTTGCCGACTGCGACATGGACAAAGCGGTTGAAGGCACAATGCGTTCTGCGTTCGCCAACTGTGGTCAAGTTTGTCTTGGTACCGAGCGTGTTTATGTAGAACGCTCAATCTTCGACGAATTTGTTGCTCGCCTAAAAGCTGAAGCAGAAAAGTTAGTCATTGGCGCACCTGATGATCCAACAGCAAACCTTGGCCCGCTGATTAGCCAGAAGCAACGCGACAAAGTACTTTCATACTATCAAAAAGCGGTAGAAGACGGTGCAACGGTTGTTACTGGCGGTGGCGTTCCAGATATGCCTGAGGCATTAAAGAACGGCTCTTGGGTTCAACCCACAATTTGGACGGGTTTAAGCGACGAATCTGCGGTAGTTAACGAAGAAATCTTTGGCCCGTGCTGCCATATTCAACCGTTCGATACCGAAGAAGAAGCCATTTACCAAGCTAACCGTCTTCCTTATGGCCTTGCCAGTGCCGTATGGACTGAAAACATCAGTCGTGCAGCACGCGTAGCGGGCCAAATTGAAGCGGGTATTGTGTGGGTAAACAGCTGGTTCTTACGTGACTTGCGCACTGCGTTTGGTGGTAGCAAGCAATCAGGTATCGGTCGTGAAGGTGGCGAGCACTCACTTGAGTTCTACACCGAAATGAAAAATATCTGTATCAAACTATAGGATTGCAGTATGCAACAAGATAGCCCCGAAATCGGTCAAACGATTACGGCAGCAGGATGGCAAACCAATGTGCATGATTTGGGTGAAGGTAACCCGCTTATGCTTATTCACGGTTCTGGTCCAGGCGTTACCGCCTGGGCTAACTGGCGTCTTGTATTACCCGAACTGGCGCGCTCACGCCGCGTGATTGCCCCAGATATGCTGGGCTTTGGTTACAGCGAGCGCCCAACCGATCAACAGTATAGCCCACAGCGTTGGGTGGAGCATGCGATCGGTGTGTTAGATGCCTTAGGTCTCGAACAAGTTGATTTAGTTGGTAATTCGTTCGGTGGCGGCCTATCTCTGGCGCTGGCGCTACAATATCCCGAGCGGGTGCGTCGTTTAATCTTAATGGGCAGCGTTGGCGTGAGCTTTCCGCTAACGCCAGGGTTAGACGCCGTATGGGGCTATCAGCCTTCGTTTGAAAACATGCGTAAACTGCTGGATATCTTCGCTTTCGATCGCAACTTAGTGAACGACGAACTAGCAGAACTGCGCTACCAGGCCAGTATAAGACCAGGGTTTCAGGAATCATTCAGCGCGATGTTTCCAGCACCGCGCCAACGTTGGATAGACATGCTGGCGAGCCCAGAAGCAGTCATCAAGCAACTCCCCAACGAAACCCTGATCATTCATGGCAGAGAGGATGCAGTAATCCCACTACAAGCGTCTCAACGACTGTTTGAATTAATTCCCAATGCTCAGTTACACGTGTTTGGTAAATGCGGGCACTGGACACAAATCGAACATGCTAGTCGCTTTGCTCAACTGGTCACAAACTTTCTCCAAGAGGCCGATATGGCCCCAACTTCAGGAACTTGATTATGGATGCAAATTTAATCAAACAGTACGGTGATGAACTGTACAACGCCATGCTCGAACGTAAGACGATTGCGCCATTATCGTCTCGTGGCGTCGAAATGAGTATTGAAGACGCTTACCACACATCACTGCACATGTTGAATCGCCGAGTTGAAGCTGGCGCTCGCGTTGTGGGTAAAAAAATTGGCGTTACCAGTAAGGCTGTACAAACGATGTTGAATGTACACCAACCTGATTTTGGTTACCTCACCGACGATATGGTATTTAGCCAAGGTGAAGAGATGCCAATCAGTGAACGCCTGATCCAGCCCCGTGCCGAAGGCGAGATTGCATTTATTTTGAAAAAGGACCTCATTGGTCCAGGCATTTCAAACGCCGATGTACTGGCTGCTACAGAATGTGTAATCCCGTGCTTTGAAGTGGTTGATTCACGCATTGAGAACTGGCAAATCGCGATTCAAGACACCATTGCAGATAACGCATCTTGCGGTTTATTTGTACTCGGTGACAAAGCGGTATCACCTACCAAAGTTGACCTTGTTACTTGCGGTATGGTGGTAGAGAAAAACGGTAAAATTCTAAGTACGGGCGCAGGTGCCGCAGCGCTTGGCTCTCCTGTCAACTGTGTTACCTGGTTAGCCAACACCTTGGGTGAATTTGGTATTCCATTAAAAGCGGGCGAAGTCATTTTATCTGGCTCGTTAGTGCCTCTTGAACCCGTTAAAGCGGGTGATTTTATGCGTGTAGATATTGGCGGGATTGGTTCTGCCAGCGTTTACTTTAGCTAAGCCTGCCACTACAGGAATCTCGTTATGAGTGATAAATTAAAAGTCGCGATTATCGGTTCGGGTAACATCGGCACCGATTTAATGATTAAGATTTTACGCAACGGCAAACACCTTGAAATGAGTGTTATGGTGGGTATCGACCCAGCGTCCGACGGCTTAGCCCGCGCCAAACGCATGGGCGTTGCCACCACTCACGAAGGTGTAGATGGCCTTATTGCCATGCCAGAGTTTAAAGACATATCGTTAGTGTTTGACGCAACGTCTGCGAATGCGCATATCTACAACGATAAAAAGCTGAAAACCGCCAAACCAGGTATTCGCTTGGTTGACTTAACCCCGGCGGCAATTGGCCCTTACTGTGTGCCGGTGGTTAACTTGGAAGAGCACATCGAACAGCCCAATGTGAATATGGTTACTTGTGGCGGTCAAGCCACTATTCCTATGGTTGCAGCAGTGCGCCAAGTAGCCAAAGTACATTACGCTGAAATCGTTGCCAGTGTATCCAGTAAATCAGCAGGTCCGGGCACGCGGGCAAATATTGATGAATTTACCGAAACCACCTCGCGTGCAATTGAAGAAGTCGGCGGCGCAGACAAAGGTAAAGCCATCATTATTCTCAATCCAGCAGAGCCACCAATGATCATGCGTGACACCGTTTACGTACTTTCAGAACATGCTGATAAGGCCAAGGTTGAAGCCTCCGTAGAAGAAATGGTTAAGGCGGTACAAAGCTATGTACCAGGTTACAAACTGAAGCAAAAAGTACAGTTTGACGATATCCCAGATAGCGAACCATTAAATATTCCAGGCTTAGGCAAATTTGGCGGACTTAAAACCTCGGTGTTTTTAGAAGTTGAAGGTGCCGCACATTACCTGCCTGCTTACGCGGGTAACCTCGACATCATGACTTCCGCTGCAATGGCAACTGCCGAACGCATGGCCAAGTCGATGTTAAATTAAGGAGGCTGTGATGACATTTAACCCCGAGAAAAAACTTTATATCTCCGACGTAACATTGCGTGATGGTAGCCATGCTATTCGCCACCAGTACTCCATTCAGAACGTTCAAGATATTGCTTGCGCCTTAGACAAAGCAAAAGTCGATAGTATTGAAGTTGCCCATGGTGACGGCTTGCAAGGTTCAAGCTTTAACTATGGCTTTGGCGCACACACCGACCTTGCTTGGATTGAAGCGGCAGCAGATGTGCTGACCCACACTCAAATTGCTACGCTATTGTTACCGGGCATCGGTACAACCCACGATTTGGACGCAGCCTATGCTGCAGGTGCACGTATCGTACGTGTAGCCACCCACTGTACCGAAGCCGATGTTTCAAAGCAGCACATTGAACATGCACGTAAGTTAGGCATGGATACCGTTGGCTTCTTAATGATGAGCCACATGCAAACACCTCAAGGTTTAGCCGAACAAGCCAAATTAATGGAAAGTTACGGTGCAACCTGTATTTATGTGGTGGATTCTGGCGGCGCCATGAGCATGCAGGACATTCGTGACCGCTTCCGCGCGGTTAAAGATGTACTTGATCCAGCCACCGAAACGGGTATTCACGCACACCACAACTTAAGTCTGGGTGTGGCTAACTCTATCGTTGCAGTAGAAGAAGGCTGCGACCGTATCGACGCAAGCCTTGCAGGCATGGGCGCTGGTGCAGGTAATGCTCCACTTGAAGTGTTTATTGCAAACGCAGATAAGATGGGCTGGAACCATGGTTGTGATCTTTACGCCCTAATGGATGCTGCCGACGACATCGTTCGTCCGTTACAAACCCGCCCGGTCCGGGTAGACCGTGAAACCCTGGCATTAGGTTATGCCGGAGTATATTCAAGCTTCCTGCTGCACTCCGAAACTGCAGCAAAGAAATATGGGCTCAAAACTGTAGACATTTTAGTTGAGCTTGGCCGACGTCGTATGGTCGGTGGACAGGAAGATATGATTGTTGACGTCGCCCTAGACTTGCTGGCAGAAAAAGAAGGAGCCACAAAATGAGCAACCGCACATTTACTAAAGAACAAGTTGCCTCAATGGCAGAATATATTGAAAACGCAGAACTAAATGTTCACGACATTCCTAAAGTTACTAACGACTACCCAGATATGACCTTTGGGGATGCCTATGATGTGCAATGGGAAATCCGTCGCCGTAAAGAAGCGCGCGGGAACAAAGTTGTAGGTATGAAAATGGGCCTAACCTCATGGGCCAAGATGGCACAAATGGGGGTAGATACGCCAGTATACGGTTTCTTAGCCGATTACTTTAGCGTTCCAGATGGTGGCGAAGTTGATACCTCTGAATTAATACACCCTAAAATTGAAGCCGAAGTAGCCTTTGTTACTAAAGCGCCACTTAAAGGCCCAGGTTGTCATATTGGCGATGTACTCGCCGCAACTGATTTTGTGATCCCAGCAGTGGAAGTGATTGATTCTCGCTACGAAAACTTTAAGTTCGACTTGATCAGCGTGGTAGCCGATAATGCGTCTTCAACACGCTTTATTACTGGTGGCCGCATTGCCAAGGTTGAAGATGTTGATCTTAAAACCCTGGGTGTCGTGGTTGAAATCAATGGTGAAGTGGTTGAACTCGGTGCAGGTGCTGCAGTGTTAGGTCACCCAGCCTCCAGCGTTGCCATGTTAGCGAATATGCTTGCCGAGCGCGGCGAACATATCCCAGCAGGCACCTTTATCATGACTGGTGGTATCACCGCTGCAGTAGCTGTGAAGAAAGGCGATAATGTGACAGTGAGATATCAAGATCTCGGCACAGTATCCGCTCGTTTTGTGTAGGAGTTTTTCTTGCCAATCGCACAATTGTTTATCCTTGAAGGGCGTACATCTGAACAAAAAGCTGATTTGATTCGAGAAGTCACTGACGCTATGCATCGTTCTATTGATGCCCCCAAGGAGCGTGTGCGGGTAATCATCACTGAAATGCCAAAGGAACACTTTGGCATTGGTGGTGAACCTGCCAGCAAGGTGCGCTAAGAATAGCGTTTTTAGTATGAACAGTGTTGGTCAAAATCAGGTTTTACCGCTAATTTATCTTTGCTGTCAGTCGGGGGCTTTGTCCCAACCAAGCCCCTATCACCAAGGGTTAAAGCGGTTTCTGACTCCGTCACAGCGTGTGGCGGCCATGCTGTTCATTACTTTTTCGCAAAGCGAAGCTCACCCCCGTTTATTTGGTCAAAATGCCAGTCAAGATTGCTTGATGATGTTTAGCGAACTCATAAATCGCTACTGTTTTACGGTGCTACCTGCGGGTAAACCAGACCAAACCACAGAGAACCTGGCAAGGCGATTATCTGATGAGCGTAACTTACCTATACTTGAATTGCGTTTAAATCCAGCATTAAGTCGCCGTCACTACGCTTGTTTATCACACTTTTTGGCCTGCTATCTGCCAACTGATGTGCTGCCTATTTGTCTCGACAGTATCCCATCCGCCACAATGACACCACGTCATCTAGAACAACGTTTGCGCCAACAGTCTGCGTTATTGCATCAATGGGATGAGGACTTCATCGAAAACCATGTGATCACTACTCAAAATCAAGCTCTTTATATGGCTTTCGAAGCTGGCGGCTGCCGTTATCCAACTCGTACGCTCAGTTTGAAATTTAGTGACAATTACCAAACGTTAGATGGCTTTGCCTGGTTGCGATACCCTGATAGTTTGCCAATGTTAGAGACCAATGAACTGAGGCAACAACTGCGGTAAGCGTAATAGTCTGTGTAATAGGGGAAGGGAAACTTTACAATTTATTAAAATGGTTTCGTGCCTGTCACTCAACCGATAAAAATTCCCCAAAGCGATAGATAACGCCTATCCGCCTTGAACTAAGGAAACTGCGAATAAGTCCTGCAGTTTAACGCTTAGTTAAGCCGCAGCATCACCTGCCTAATTTTTAAACTCTAATTTTGCAGTTTAGGCCAATATGCCGCCGTTTTAGGCAGGATTTTGGCCTTATTTCGGGCTATTCCCGGATTCTAGACAGATCTTGGCTGTCGTCGCAACATCTGGTCAACTTTAAACACGTTCGCCAGAGTGAATAACATAGCCAATTGACTGTCGTTTTTCACCAGTCCCTTATAGCGAGCTTTGATAAAACCAAATTGGCATTTGATGATGCGAAACGGGTGCTCAACTTTTGCTCGGATGCTGGCTTTTAAATATTCGATGTTGATGGCCGTTTTGTTTTTGCGGGGATGCTTTTTCAGTGCCCGAACTTTTCCAGGACGCTCAGCAATCAGCCATTCCACATCCTTTTCTTTAAGTTCTTCACGCTTCTCTGCGCCTTGATATCCAGCATCGGCAGAGATGAATTCCTCATCGCCATGCAACAGGTTCTTCATCTGATTCAGGTCATGTTCGTTGGCGGCGGTGGTCACCAGCGTATGAGTCAGACCGCTCTTGGCATCCACACCGATATGGGCTTTCATACCGAAGTACCACTCATTACCTTTCTTGGTCTGATGCATATCCGGGTCACGTTCATTCTTTTTGTTTTTAGTGGAGCTGGGGGCTTCAATAATCGTGGCATCCACCAGTGTGCCCTGCGTCATCATCACACCGCAGTCAGACAGCCATTGATTGACCGTTTTGAATAATTGGCGAGTCAGCTTGTGTTTTTCCAGCAAGTGCCGGAAGTTCATAATGGTTGTGCGGTCAGGAATGGCTTTATCCAGTGATAGTTGCGCAAATTGACGCATCGAAGCAATTTCATATAACGCATCTTCCATCGCTTCATCACCGAGGCTATACCATTGCTGCATACAATGAATGCGAAACATGGTCTCAAGCGCATACGGACGTCTGCCATTGCCAGCTTTAGGGTAAAAGGGTTCAATCACTTCCAGCAGTTGGGGCCACGGCAGCAGGTTATCCATTCTGGATAAGAATATCTCTTTACGGGTCTGGCGGCGCTTGCTGGAAAACTCACTATCGGCAAAAGTTAACTGTTGGTTCATGGGCGGTAATGGCTGTGATTTACTATGCAGCTATGATCTCACATCGGGGACTAATTCGCATCTTCCCTAACCAATGGTCCCAAGACACAATGAATGAAGAAGATAATTTACCCAATCCCCATCCCAACATTGGTGTTATTGCTTCTATGATACCGAATATTATTCCTGTTTTTAATGGTAAGCGATCAATTTAGACCGTCTTTTCCCGGCGGAGCTAC
>NZIK01000107.1 GCA_002691625.1 Alteromonadaceae bacterium | reverse complement strand
AAGTGTGGAGCGGGCGTTTAATATTGCGGGTGCGGTGCATGCCAGTGGCTTGCGTAGTATCGAAGTAGTGCGCCGTACCCCCGTAGCGGCGCCCGCGGTAACCGCCATTCGTGAAGCATTTCCGGAACTGTTAGTAGGCATGGGTACTGTGTTAAATCAAGACCATGTGCAGGAAGCGGTAGACGCCGGGAGTCAGTTTATTATTACCCCGACTATCAGTGAAAAACTGCTGTTGGCACTGAGCGACATTACTATTCCCTATCTGCCTGGTACTGCTTCTCCCTCAGACATTTTACTGGCCGTCGAGGCCGGCTTGTCGGAAGTGAAATTCTTTCCGGCCAGTTTAAGTGGTGGTGCCGCTATGCTGAATAATTTCAGCGCTATTTTTCCGCAAGTATCACTCTGCCCAACCGGTGGTATTTCCAACTCTAATTTGCATGAGTACAGCAGCCTGCCCAATGTGTTCGCCGTGGGCGGCTCCTGGATGATTCCAAAAAGCTGTGTCGCAAGCGGCGACTGGCAGGGCGTAACCGCTGCCTGTGCGCTGGCGCAACAACAATTTACTAAGGATGCCGCGTGAAAAGAGTCGTCATTTTTGGGGAATGTATGGTGGAACTGGTGTCAACCAGCGCCACCGAACTGAAGAAGAGCTTTGCCGGTGACACATACAACACCGCAGTGTACTTAAAGCGCAATGCGCCGGGCTTGTCGGTAAGTTATCTGACCGCTATTGGCGAAGACTTTTTAAGTAATGAGCTGCTGTTTGCCATGGGTGATGAGCAAATAAATACCGACCATGTTTATCGCTGCAGTAAACGTAATCTGGGTTTGTATATGGTGCGAACCGACAAGTACGGTGAGCGTACCTTTGCCTACTGGCGGGATGGTTCGGCAGCCACACAAACCCTCAATGTGATGACTCAGGCCCCGGACAATATCGAGATGTTCTATTTCTCGGGTATTTCGGTGGCGATTTTAGATGTTGAGCAGCGCGAGAAGCTGTTTGACCTGATCAATACCTTACGCAGCAACGGATGCCGAATTGTCTTTGATCCTAACTATCGTCCGCGACTGTGGCGTGATCAGCAGGAAGCTCAGGAGTGGATGGATAAAAGTTACCAGGTTGCTGACATCGCATTCCCCGGTGGTGACGACCACCTGGCGTTATATGGCCATACCAATGCTGATGATGTGCTTGCGCATCTCGCTCCGTTTGGCATTAGCGAAGTGGTGATGAAAAACGGCGCGGTAGGCGTGCATATTGTGAATCACGAAGGCCAGTTTATCGTTCCGGTACAAACGGTAACAAACGTGGTGGATACCCCCGCCGCAGGTGATGCGTTTAACGGCGGTTATCTTGCAGCGCGGTTATCCGGTAAAAACGTGACTGAGTCCGCCAGCTTTGGTGCCATGGTGGCCGGTACGGTTATACAGCACCCCGGTGCCATTATTCCGGCCGACACCCTAAGAAAGGCCGTAACCCCCCTTTAATGAATAAATCAGCAGGGTAATTTGCCGCCCTGCTGATTTACCGCCTATCCCCGCTATTTACCATTTATCCATCGTTATCACCGTTAGTCATTTAATCCACCAGACTTGATTTAATCAGGCATTCTGTGTTCCATAGCACAACCGTTAAGGAGACATTTCATGCTTAAATGGATAACAGGTTTGGTTGCCGGGTTATTCCTGGCAAATAGCAGTATGGCCATGGATACCGCTGGTGACTGGTATGGCGAACTCACTATTCAGCCAGGCGTATCGCTGCCTTTGGTACTGCATATCGTGGGCAGTGAGCCCGACTGGAAGGTTAGTCTGGATAGCCCGAATCAGGGCGCGTTTGGGATCCCGGGCAGTGCCGGCAAAATCACTGATACTCAGGTAACGTTGAAGTTTGCTGCTATCGGCGCATCTTTTGAAGGGGCATTGGAAGATGGCGAGCTTGTCGGGACATTCACGCAAAGCGGTAAATCTTTTGCGCTGACCCTGGCGCGCCAGAGTGAGGAAGGCAAAGAAAAAGCCCGGCAGGCAGCAGCCCGGCCGCAGCACCCTAAGGCGCCTTTCCCCTATTCTGTTGAAGAGGTCAGCTACCCTCATACATCCGGGCCTTTTGCGTTTGCTGCAACGCTAACGTTGCCCAAAGGTAAAGGCCCTTTTCCGGCCGCCATACTGGTATCCGGTTCGGGCCCTCAGGATCGTGATGAAACCCTGATGGGTCATAAGCCTTTTCTGGTGATTGCTGATCACCTGACCAGGGCGGGTATTGCGGTATTGCGTTTCGATGATCGCGGTACGGCCGCCAGTGGCGGCACGTTCGCCGGGTCAACCATTGCCGACTTTAGTTCCGACGTGGCATCTGCTTTTAAGTATTTAAACACCCGGAATGACATAGACCAGCAAAAGATTGGCCTGATTGGACACAGTGAAGGCGGTGTAACGGCGCCGATGTTTGCTGCCCGTCAGCCTCAGGTAGCATTTGTGGTGTTACTGGCAGGATTGGGGGTGGATGGCACAACCTTGTGGGCCGAACAACAACGGGACATGGCAAAGGCTTACGGATTGCCCAATGGCGAAGCTATCTATCAGGCGATGCGCGTTTTTGCTGAGCAGGTGATTGCCGGAGAAAGCCCTCAGGCCATAGAGCAGGATTTACTGAGCAAAGGGTATGACAAAGCCACTGCCCAACAGTATCTTAAAGTGGTGGCTAACGAATGGGGGCGAAGCTTTTTAACCTACCAGCCTGAAGAGGTACTGCCAAAGCTGACTATGCCGGTACTGGCATTAAATGGCGAAAAGGATTTGCAGGTGGCTGCAGCTTCTAATATCGGTGGCATGAAGGCTATTTTTGCAAGCACGGACAACGAGGATGTTACACTGAAGATATTGCCAGATCTCAATCACCTTTTTCAGCAGGCTGAATCCGGGCTACCCGACGAATACGGCAGGATTAACCAGACGTTTGCGCCACAGGCGCTATTGATTATCAGTGACTGGATCAGCAACCGGGTGGGGGAATAGTGTGAAACAATACTGGCTGCTCCAGGTTACCGGCTGGGGATTATTCTACGTCATCGACTCAATGTTAAAAGTGGCCGCAGGCATAGTCAGCTATCCGTTATTTATAGCTGTCTTTATTCTCTATGGCTTTGCCATGGCGGCTTCACATTGTTTGCGCATCTGGTATCGCCGCTGGCAGCGGTTGCCCTTGTTAAAAGTGGTCGCCGGCGTCCTGTCAGCATCTCTGCTTGCTGCTGCAGGTGCAACGAGTCTGATGCTCGGCACCCTGGTGGTCATCAAAAACCCAATTATCCAGCAGGCCAGTGGCGCACTGGATTTGTTGTTTATTAACAATTTGCTGGTGGTCTGGGCCGTTCTGCTTATCTGGAGTGGTCTGTACTTTTTTATTACCCGGCAACGCAAAGTAGATGAGCTTGAGACGTCTCAGGAAGACCTCCAGCAAAACCTGCAGCAGGCGCAGTTAAACGCCTTGCTGAGTCAGTTGAATCCGCACTTTATGTTCAACTGCATTAATAATATTCGAGCGCTTATCTTAGAAGATGCTGCCAAGGCCAGAGAAATGCTGGCCAACCTGGCCGATATGTTAAGGTACAATCTGCAAAGTGATGCCGGGGAAACCTCATCGTTGTCTGCCGAACTGGCTATTGTTGAGACTTACGTGAGCCTGATGAAGATGCAGTATGAATCCCGTCTGGCCTACCAGGTGACGGTGGACGATAAAGTTAGCCAGGATTGCCCCGTACCGCGATTAATGCTGCAATTGCTGGTGGAGAACGCTATCAAGCATGGTATCGCCAGGCAGGTAGAGGGCGGTGTGGTTAGCGTGTCTATGGGCCTTGCCGAGCATTGCCTGCTGATTGAAGTGGCCAATCCTGGTTCACTGAAGGCCGGAGAGGGCGGCATCGGTGTTGATAATATTCGTCAGCGGCTTGCAATACTTTATGCAGAGCAGCAGGCGTTTACGCTGAGCCAACAGCAAGACAAGGTCGTGGCAAGGGTACAATTACCGTATAAGGACAAACCATGCGGGTAGTCATAGTGGAAGACAGCCGACTGGCGAGACTGGAGTTGTGTGAGCAGTTGTCGCAACTGCCAAATGTTACGCTGGTGGGGCAGGCCGATACAGTGGAAAGCGCCACTGCTCTTATCAACGAAGTGCAGCCGGACCTGATTCTGCTGGACATCGACTTACCCGGAGGCACCGGCTTCGACTTACTAGAGCAACTTGAGGTATTGCCAAAAGTGGTGTTTACCACTGCCTTTGACGAATTTGCTGTGCGCTCCTTTGAAGTAGATGCGCTGGATTATTTGCTTAAACCCATCACCTTACCGCGGTTAACCAAAGCTTTGGCCAAAACTGAGGCGCAACTTGCCGCGCAAGAGGCTGTTACCACCGAGTCCAGACTGCATGGCGACAGCCAGTTGTTTTTAAAAGAGGGCGAGCAATGCTGGCTGATCAGGCTTAAGCAGGTACAGCTGTTTGAGTCGGTTGGGAATTACACAAGAGTCTATTTTGATCAGCATAAGCCGATGTTGAATAAGGCTATTTCGCATATCGAGGCGCGTTTGCCCGAGGCCGAATTTTTTCGCATAAACCGTTCAGAAATTATCAACCTGGCCTTTATCGACGACATTGAAGTGCCGCTTAACGGCCAGTGGCAGGTACGTATGCAAAACGGGCGTATTCTGGTGCCCTCACGCCGCCAGGCTCAGGCATTCAGGCAACGGTTATCACTGTAACACCGCTTAAACAATGTTATCCTGAGTACATAGCTACGCAGGAAGAGAAGAATAAAAATGAAACCAATAGTCTATGTATCCGGCACCTTTGATTTATTTCACAGTAACCACCTCAAAATGATTGAATAAGGCGCTGGGTTTGGTGGTACGTTAATTGTAGGCGTGAGTACGGATGAACTTGTCTGTACTTATAAAAATCCCCCTGCGGTGCCTTATGAAGAGCGTGCGGCGATTATTTCTGCTTTAAAATATCCCAATATGGTTATCCCTCAGCGCTCGCTGGATCACACTGACCGGGTAAAAGATCTCAATATTGACGTGTTTGTGGTAGGTGATGACTGGCGCGGCAAATATGATTATCTGCGCGACTTAGGCGTAGAGGTGTACTACTTCCCTTACGGTGAAGGGGTTAGTAGCACCAGGTTAAAACAGCAAATCACCGAACAATACAATAAGCTGAAAAGCCCAGCCGATAAACATGAAAACCCGGAGATTAAAAAATCATGAAGCGAGTTTTAATCACCGGTGGCAGCGGTGACTGGGCGCAGAGTTTTAAGCAGCAATACGGCGAGCAATTCCATATAGATACACCAGGGCGCAGTGAACTGGACGTCACCAGCGAAGATTCTGTTAAAGGGTATTTTGCCGGACTTTCGGCTCCCTATGATATTGTGATCAACAATGCCGGCTCCATCCATCCTAAGCGTATTCTGGCGTCGGACAGTGCGCAGTGGGTTAATGATATTCAGGTTAATCTGGTGGGTACTTATTACGTATGTAAGTATGCGCTTACTGCTTCTGAATCTACTCAGCTGATTCAGATTTCATCAACGGCCGGGTTTAATGCTTACAAAGACTGGTCGTCTTACTGCGCCTCAAAAGCCGGGGTGATTACCCTATCGAAGAGCCTCGCTGCCGATGGTTATAACTCGATTTGTTTGTGCCCCGGCGCCATTGACACTAAATTCCGCGATTACTTTGATTTACCTAACAATAATATGATGACCTGTGAGCAACTCACCGGTTACGTGATACAGGTTATAAACGGTGAATTTACACCGGGAGATGTGTTGTTTATCCGGGCTAACGAGTTTGAATTGAACCCGTAAATAACAGGCCAGCGTTGGATAACCGCCGGCCCTGTTTTGCTATAGTAAATTAACTTACAGCGAGTCGCGGTATACGTATTTCGCCAACGGGTGGTTACGGGCATGCAAATCGCGAATAAAAAACTGTGCAACCTTGGATGCGCCCACCACATTTAAATGGGTATTGTCGGTTTTGCCATCCGGATAGCGGGTGTATAAATCCGGCGGTACCTGAATAAAATACTGACGGCTTTCTGGTTCACCGATGGATTTTAAGAACCCACAGGTTTGTTCGTTAAGGTCAAAAAACTCAACCTCTTCTGATTTGGCGACTTGTCTGGCAGCGTTAGCGTAATCGATGAGTTTACGTTGCAGGTTACCTTCTTCATCAAAATGGCGTCGGCAAATCGAGCTGGCGATCATCGGAATGGCGTTGTGTTCACGCACTTCCTTAATGTACTGACGTAAAAACGCCGGATAGTCTTTGTCTACTGAAGCATAGCGGGTCGGGTCGTCTTTTTTCTGGTCGTTATGACCGAACTGAATTAACACGTAATCGCCTTCTTTCAACTCGGAAAGCACCAGCGCCCAACGTCCTTCATTGATGAAGCGGCGGGTACTGCGGCCATTGGCAGCGTGATTCACAATTTCCAGTTCTTCGTTTATGTACTGTGGCAGTAACTGCCCCCAGCCACGTTCGGGATAGGCCAAATTTGGCTTGTTCGACATAGTGGAGTCGCCCACCAGATGCAGCGCCACACGGGTAGGATCCCAGGCAAGAGAATGAGAGCAAAAAGCCGAGAGTATCAGCGCAAATAAAACGCGTTTCATCTTTTCTCCTTAAAAAATAAAAAAAGGCCATTTGTAACAAATGGCCTGGGGACCGGGCATGGGAGCAGGAATTAAACTGGTTCGTAACACCTGTTTCCCGACCCGGTCTAACAGCGGATCAAATGATCCTTGGGCACACTATAAAATCGTTACATTCTGTAGCTGGCACCGATGAAGAACTGACGACCAGTTTGGGTCACATTCCACAAGCGTCCACCCATATTGGGTGATACCAGGGCAACAATCGGCTCATCGGTCAGGTTAATGCCTTCAATCGACACTTTGAGGTTCTCTGACACATTGTAGCTGGCCGAGAAGTCGATATGGGTGGTGCCATCCACATAGCGTTCTTTGTTCGGGTTACTCTGGAATGACGTGGTGAACTCACTGCGTTTCGCCATAGAAACGCGGGCACTAAACAGGTCATTTTCCCAATAAACCGTAAAGTTAGACGATTTGTCTGACTGACCGGTGAGGTTTACGTCGGCATCAACAAACGTCATGTTAGCCAACACACCGAAGTTTTTCACCCACTCAGGTCCAGGCAGGAAATCCAGTTTTTGTTGGTACTGCACTTCGTAGCCGTCGAGCTTGCCGCCTCCGCCGTTAACCGGGCGACGTACTTCAAAGTCGGCATTATTCACGATGTCAGCCTGACCGCCCAGCACGCTGTCGGGTAAGCCAATTTGTTGCCAGTTAAGGGTGCTGGTTTCGTTGGTCGGGAACGATTCAATGTCCTTAATGAAGTAGGCGAATGACAGTAACGCACCTTCAGCAAAGTAGTACTCTGCAGACAGGTCGTAGTTGGTAGCCCGGAACGGTTCGATGAACGGGTTACCATAACTAACACCCAGGTTGAACGGGTCTACACTTCCACCCGGCGACAACGTGCTCAGGCCAGGACGAGACATTACGTCGGCATAAGAGGCACGTAATACCACGTCTTCGGTGAGATCGAGTGCCAGGTTAACCGATGGCAGCGTATCGCTGTAATCGTTTTTAACCGTGGTTGGGTCGCCATTTACCAGGCCAGTAGATTCGACATCGGTTGTCGCATAACGCACACCAGCGTTACCGCGCAGGTCCATGTCACCTACCGGGAAGAAAAAGTCAGCCTGGATAAAGTAGCTCATGTTTTCTTCGCCAACCGCATAAGTATCACCACCGCGAGGCGCATAACTCCAGCCACCACTGGCCAGGAATTGCGGCAGTTGAGCGTTGTCGGCCATAAAGAATGACTGACCACCTGCGCTGACCACGTTACCGTCGGCAGCGGTGACCACATTGCTGATACCAAAAGCGACGTTATCGACCGTGCCGTCGGCCGCATCAGCATTAGCAAAGGTCCCGTCTGCCCGTGAACCGGCGATTTCATACATGTAATCTTTGTACGTAACACCACCTTTCAGGGTGACGGAATCATTCAGGATATAGGCAAAATCAAGACGCGCGTTGTCGTAACTGGATTCTGCATCATATAAACGGTCGCGGTACTCTGATAATTCCCAGTTGGCCGGATTTGCTGTATCAAAGCTGTAGCCAATGGTTGGACTCATCGGGCTGCTGTAATCAAAAGTTACCGCGGAGCTGCTTTCGGCGTAATCGAGCATACGGCGTGAGTCATTTTCACTAAAGTGCTCATAAATAATAGTGGTTTCACGGTTATCCAGAACTGACTCAGAAGTACCTGCCAAAAGGTGCAGTTTTAAATCGTCGTTAATATGATGAACCACATCGACACTGAATTGCGTAAACTCCGATTCCCAGTTTGACTCAAAGTTTTCTGAACGCACATCTACATCGTGAGCTGTCGCCGCCACAATGCTGTCGTTACCGTCTATCGTGTAGTCGGTCAGGTAAGTCTGGCCCACGCCCAGAGAGTTAGTCCGCGCCAGAGAGATAGCCTGCATAAATGGCTCAAGACGCTGTGCTTCAATTTTGGCGTATAAGGCATCTACGGTAACCGTGGTGTCGTCGGTGGGTGCAAACTGCATTGACGCGGTAATGCCGGTGCGGTCCAGGTCGTGGCTCTTATCGGCAAAACGAGGGAAGCGCGGGTGCCAGTAGCTGCTTAAATCTTCGCTCTGGGTGCCTAAGCAGGAATCGTCGGTACAGAAGCTATCGTCTTCCCAACGGCCGGTGTCAGCGCCAACGTTGCTAATTAACTGAGAAGAAAATGACGCTGAGACTAAAAAGCCAAAGGTGCGGTCTTCGTTGGTGTAGCTGGTGAGTGCCGACAGTCTTGGATCGGCTTCTTCAGATTGGTCGTTGTAAGTGCCCTGCACATTGAGGGCTGTTACGTTGTCTTTAAAATCAAACGGTCGACCGGTGGTTAAGTCCACCGTGGCACCTAAGGTACCTTCTTCAATTTCGGCAGAAGAGGTTTTGTGAACGGTTAGCTGGCTGAACAGTTCAGAAGCAAACACGTTAAAGTCGAATGCACGGTTTTTACGCACACCACCAGGACCAGCAGACAGTGATTGCGCCTGCATGCCATTCAGCTGCACGCGGGTAAAACTGGAGTTAAGACCACGAACGGTAATTTCACGACCCTGACCGGCATCACGACTGATGGCGATACCCGGGATACGTTGTAATGACTCGGCAAGGTTCTGATCAGGAAAGTCTGCAATATCTTCGGCGAGAATGGTGTCGACTGCGCCGGCTGAGGCGCGCTTGGTGATCAGGGCTTTTTGCAGGCTGTCTGCAAAGCTTGAGGCGCGAACCTCTATAACTTCAACATCATTATCAGGTACATCCTGGGCTTGCACCAGTGCAGGTGTTAGTAAAGCACAGGCTACCGCCAGACTTAATGGGGCTTTGTTAAAACTCTTGGCAAATTTCATTCGTGGCTTCCTCACGTTTTTTATTAACCTGTTCTGCAGCGTATTCATTCCGTCAGCGGCTGCTAAACATGTTGTGTGCATGGGTACGTATTCTGTTAAACCTGTTGTTATTATGTGTATGGGTTAACAAGAGGTTAACAATATAGATATAAATGCTACCGGTGGCAACCGCCGTTCACAAAATTTTCAAGAATTCGCTGGTTTTGTCATTTATGTTCCATATTCGAAACATCTGTTGGTTAGTTTGAGAGGCCTGTTCAAGCAATTTTTTATACTAAAGATTAATGACTTACGTTAAATCTTGCGCGTTTTCATAGCGTCTTTTTGAGCATTTGTTATTGTGTTTACATGTTGACAACAATAGTGAAATTACTAAAATGCTACCGGTAGCATAATTTATTTACATTTTTTCAACAGGGGTCGAAAATGATCGGACAGGTGATAAGGACAACGCTGGTGGCATTGCTGTTTACAACCACAGCAGTAGCGGCGCAAACTGACACACTGGATAACACCAAGCCTTGGTATCAACGCATGGTGGAATCAGAAATGGTGCGTTTCCCAGAGGCCTGGATGATGGACTGGGATAAAGAGCCGACCTGGGACTATGTTCACGGTTTAAATTTATTGGGTTTTGCCCGGGTTTACGAAAAAACCGGTGACAAGCGTTACTTTGATTACCTCAAGGGCTACTACGACGAGCTCATCGATCAGCAGGGCAATATCGCCACCTATAAAACGGAAAAGTTTAATATTGATATGCTCAATGCCGGAAAGGTGCTGTTCTTCTTATATGATCAAACCGGCGATGAAAAGTACATGCTCGCTGCAGACAAGCTGCGCGCCCAGTTAAATGAACATCCGCGCACCAGCGAAGGCGGATTCTGGCATAAAAAGCGCTATCCAAGTCAGATGTGGCTCGACGGTCTGTACATGGGGGCACCTTTCTATGCAGAGTACATCATGCGCGCCAGAAATCCAGAGCAGCTCGATGATGTGTTTTTACAGTTTGAATTAATTGAAAAGCATCTGTACGACCCGAAAACCGGCTTGCCACGTCATGGCTGGGATGAATCCCGGGATCAGAAATGGTCAGACAACGCCACGGGGTTGTCACCGCACCACTGGTCACGAGCGCTAGGCTGGTACGCCATGGCAATGGTGGACGTAATGGATATTGTGCCGGCGCAAAACTCCAAACGTGCCTGGCTGGCAGCCCGCTTTGAGAAATTTATGTCGCAGGTAGTAAAATACCAGGATCCCACCGGTGCCTGGTATCAGGTAACCGATTTAGGCGACCGTGAAGAAAACTATCTGGAAGCCTCCGGTACGGCCATGCTGACGTATGCCATGGCCCGTGGTGTTAATTTGGGCGTATTACCAGAGTCTTACCGTGCCCATGCTGAAAAAGGCTTTGCCGGGCTAGTGGACCAAATGATTTCTGTGGATCCGGCAACCAACGTGATTAGCCTCAATCAGGTGTGTGCGGTAGCCGGGCTGGGTGGTAATCCCTATCGTGACGGCAGCTTTGAGTATTATATGAGCGAACCTATTCGCCCGAATGACGCCAAAGGCGTTGGCCCTTTCATCCTGGCTGCACTGGAATTGGGTAAGTAACCCATGCGCACTATTGCCCGGCTCTGCGCGCTAACGCTGCCCCTGTGTATTCTTGCCGGGTGCAGCGGTCAGCCCGACGGTCAGCTTGAATATACGTCGCTGAAACCTGCGGATAATCGTTTGCACATCAGCGACCTGGGCAATGGCTTTTATAAAAACCCCATACTGCATATTGATTATTCCGATCCGGATGTAGTGGCCGTAGACGGCAACTATTACATGACTGCGTCGAGTTTTAATGCTTCACCCGGGCTACCGGTGCTGCATTCAACGGATTTAGTGAACTGGACGCTGATCAACTATGCCCTGCCTCAGCAGATACCCCAGGCCCATTACGATAAACCGCAGCATGGTAATGGCGTGTGGGCGCCTAACTTTCGTTATCACGATGGTAAATACTGGATATTCTATCCTGACCCGGACTTTGGTATTTACGTAGTGACCGCTGATGATCCGGCCGGTACCTGGAGTGAACCCCGGCTTATTCTGCCTGGCAAAGGTATTATCGACCCAACGCCGCTATGGGACAAAAACGGTAAGGCTTATCTGTTACATGCCTGGGCGAAAAGCCGGGCAGGATTCAACAATGTCCTTAGCCTGCATGAAATGGCAGCGGATACCTCCTGGGTAAACCCTGAGTACACCACTATTGTGGACGGCCATCAGCTAACGGGCTACCGAACCCTTGAGGGGCCAAAGTTTTACCAGCGTAATGGCTATTACTACATTTTTGCCCCGGCTGGTGGTGTAGAAACCGGTTGGCAGGCGGTATTCCGGTCGCGCAATATTTTTGGCCCTTATCAACATAAAACGGTGATGGCCCAGGGCAATACGCTAATAAACGGCCCGCATCAGGGCAGCTGGGTAACCACCAGTAGCGGTGAGGATTGGTTTATTCACTTTCAGTCCCGCAAAGCCTATGGGCGCATTGTTCATTTACAGCCGGTGACATGGTTGAATGACTGGCCGGTAATAGGCCGTGACGATAACAATGATGGCACCGGAGAGCCGGTTTATAGCCATCGTAAACCGCTTAGCGCACTGCCTGGCCGAATAATGCCGCAGCCAACCAGCGATGAATTTACCGCTAAAACGGTGGGTATTCAGTGGCAATGGAATGGCAACTTCAAATCACAATGGCTGGACGTTAGTGAGGGCCAGCTTACTCTGAATGCGATGCCAAAAGTGTTTGATACCGGAGATAATTTGTGGATGACACCTAATCTGATGCTGCAAAAACTGCCGGCACAGACGTTTCAGGTTCGCAGCCAACTTAAGGTGCCAAAAGCACAAGCGGATATTGAAACCGGCTTACTGCTATTTGGCGAAGACTACGCCTGGATTGGCATCAAAACCATCAATAACGCCCCGCATTTGGTTTATGTGCAATGTCGTGGTGCTCGTAAAGGGTGCGATGAGAGTGTTCACGACTACGGTGAAGTCGCGCATGAAAGTATCGAGCTCAGGTACATTCTGGCCTCTGATGCCACGGTGGTATTTGCTTATCGCTACAGCGAGAGTGAGCCTTTCACCGTAGTAGGTGAGCAGTTTAAAGCCCGCCGTGGTCGCTGGGTGGGTGCCAAAACCGGTGTGTTTGCCGTGGGGGAGTCGGGTGCTGACGCGCGCTATGATTATGTGCGGTCCCTGCCGATGCACAGAGAGGTTGTTCAGTGAGTTATCAAGGCGTGGCATCCCATCACATTATCGGGTTAATCATGAGCTTGCTGGTGTCGGCATCGGCACTGGCTAAAGATATCACCGTGGATGACAGCTACTCTCCCGGTGAGCGCTTTGCCCGCTACAAAGCAAGACATTCTGAGTTGGCATGGCCGGCTCAGACTTTCAGAGCAGGCCAGAGTATTGCCTTTGAAAGACCTTATAAGCGTGTTGACGGACGCGACCTGCATGCCGATATCTTCTTCCCATCGGTTGAGAATCAAAACGGCCAGGCTGTGGTGCTGGTCCACGGCGGAGGATGGCGCTCAGGAAACAAATCACACTTTTATCCGTTGGCGAATCTGTTGGCTCAGCGTGGCTATGTGGTGATGACGCCTGAGTACCGGCTGTCGGTTGAAGCCCCTTACCCAGCCGGGATGGTAGATATTAATGATGCTATCAGCTGGTTAAAGGAACGGGCTGAAGACTTTTCGATTACCCCCGACAAGGTAGCGATTGGCGGCGGCTCTTCAGGTGGTCAGATGGCCGCTCTGGCCGGGCATGCGGCGGCCAGTGACCGATATCATTCGCAGCCAGAACAAAATACTAGTGTTAACGCAGTCATAGATCTGGACGGGGTGCTCGACTTCACCACACCGCTGGCATTGCAGTTTGAAAATAAAAAGCAGCATAGCTCCGCTGCAGCGTTGTGGTTGGGCGGCACCTATGAGGAGTTGCCAGAGGTTTGGGCAGATGCTTCGGCAACGCAGCATTTGCATCCGCAGTCACCTCCAACGCTTATTATCAGTAGCGGTCAGCCACGCTTTACCGCTGGCCATGCCGAAATAACCGGCTATCTGAAAAAGCATCATATTATTCATCAGTACATTGAGCTTACCGAAACCATTCATACCTTTTGGTTATTTGAGCCTTATTTAAGCCAAACCGCCCAATGGATTGATACCTTTTTACAGCGAGTTCAAAAACAAGGAGAACAGCAGTGACATTGTCTTTAACCCGCAGAAATCTGTTAAAGCTGGTTGGTCAGGGCTCTGCAGCCGCTGGCGTTGTGAGTTTAAGTGGTTGTTCTGGCGCTATGCAGGCCGACAGTGCATTTGCCTGGAGTGATGAAGCGACAGCCATCCGCTCGCGCATTGTCCCCCCCACTTTTGCGGATAACACGTTGAGTATTACGGAGCTGGGCGCTAAACCCGGTAAGGGACAGAATGTTGGCCCGCAAATCAAACAAGCCATTGAGCAGGTTGCCGCTGCCGGCGGCGGCAAAGTAGTGGTACCACCGGGTGAGTTTTATACCGGGCCTGTGCACCTGTTGTCGAATATCAATCTGCATATTGAAGAAGGTGCCACGCTGCACTTTATTCCTGATCCTGAACTGTACAAGCCTTATGTGTTTACCCGTTGGGAAGGGACTGAACTCATGGGTTATTCGCCGCTGATTTATGCCTTTGAGCAAACCAATGTGGCCGTTACCGGTAAAGGGACGCTGGAAGGTGGTGGCAGCCCTACCCATTGGTGGCCCTGGAAAGGCAAGTGGAAAGCAGCGCAATGGGGTGACGACCCGGTAGAAAATCAAAAGTTTACTCGCGACGTGTTGCGTCAGATGGGCGAAGACAACGTGCCGGTGAGCGAACGGGTATTCGAGGAAAACTACCTGCGCCCACCGTTTATCCAGCCGTATCGCTGTAAGAATGTGCTGATTGAAGGCGTGACCATTAAAAATTCCCCCTTCTGGCTGGTTAACCCGGTGTTATGTGAAAACGTTATGGTACGGGCTGTGCATTGCGACAGCCATGGCCCGAACTCAGACGGCTGCGATCCGGAAAGCTGTAAGGATGTACTGATAGAAGATTGCCTGTTTGATACTGGTGATGACTGCATTGCGATTAAATCCGGTCGTAACGGCGATGGCCTCCGGGTAGCAACGCCATGCGAAAATATCCTCATTAATGAGTGCAAAATGGCTGCCGGGCATGGTGGTGTGGTGATTGGCAGCGAAATTTCCGGCGGGGTGCGCAATCTGTATGCCCAGCACTGTGAAATGAGTAGCCCGGAACTGGATCGCGGTATCCGGATTAAAACCAACTCCATTCGCGGTGGTCACCTGCAAAACCTTAACTACCGCTATCTGCGCATTGGCAAAGTAAAGGATGCCATTGTAATTAATTTTTATTACGAAGAAGGTGATGTGGGCCAGTTTATGCCCAAGCTGGAAGCCATCACTATCGATAACCTGCATGTAGTGGAAGCAAAGCGGGCCTTTATGATGCGCGGTTATCCGCACACACCGATTACCGGCGTAACCTTAAAGAACATTACCTTTGAATCTGTGGAAAAGCCGTCGGTGATCGAAAATGTGGCTGACGTTACCCAGCAAAATGTTACCGTCAACGGAAAGCCTTATGAGATTTGAGTTAGTTAAAGGTGTGTTCATTAGCCTGGCTCTTTTGGTAACTGCCGGCTGCGCCAGCACCCGTGAGCAGGCTGACTTTACCGTGAATGCCCGGGTCAGTAACACTAACCCAGGCAACATGGTGGCAGATGGTCCTGAAGTGGTGACTTATTCCACCATTCAGGCCGCAGTGGATGCTGCGCCGCAAGGGGCGGCCGACTGGACAATTTTTATTGCCCCGGGCCACTACCACGAAAGAGTGGTTATTGAGCGAACAGGCTTAAAGCTGGTGGGCAGCGGCCAGAACAATACCCGGATCACCTACAATCGCTATGCAGGGCAACTGGTTGAGCCCGGCAGTGACGAAACCTGGGGGACTTTTCGTACCGCAGTGGTAGAAGTGCTGGCAACGGATGTTGGCTTATTTGATTTAACCATTGAGAACACTTACGACTACCCGGCCGACGATAAGTTACCTAAAGGACATCCGGATAAAACTCGGGGCACTCAGGCCGTTGCACTCAAAATTGGCGAAAGCGCCGATCGCACTGTTTTGCAACGTGTTGCGCTGCTGGGCTATCAGGATACCCTGTACGTGCAGGGCGGACGGACTTACGTTACCGACAGTGAAATCCGCGGCCATGTGGATTTCATTTTTGGCAATGGTAATGCTCTGTTCGACACAGTGGACATTGTTTCTCGCCCCAGAGCCCACCCGATGACCTTTACCGGTTACCTTACGGCGCCAAGTACCCTGCTGGACAATGACTTTGGGTTTACCTTTATAAACTGCAGGTTACTGCGAGAGCTTGACGTACCGGATAACTCGGTGCCGCTGGGCCGCCCCTGGCATCCAACCACCACTTTTGCCGACGGTCGTTACGCGAACCCTTTTGCTGTTGGCAAGTCGACATTCATTAACACCTTCATGGATGCGCACATTGCCAATGTGGGCTGGGGTTCCATGGGTGGCACTGCTAAAGACGGCAGCCGTAAGCGGTTTGACCCCATTGACGATGCCCGCTTCAGCGAGTCTGGCAGTTACGGGCCGGGAGCCGCGATTAATGATGCCCGTCCTCAACTTAGTGAGAACCAACTGGCGGACTATAAAAAGCGTACTCTTCTGGCCGACTGGCAGCCTTCGCTGTTACCGCCGAGTCGTTATCAAACCCTTGTTAAATAGCGATTGCCATACCGGCAGTCGCTCTTCTCAACAGAATGTGTGATATCTGAAAAAATTTCCCTTTTTTTTTTACAAAGCCCTTGAGTTTGTCCGGGGGCTCCCCCATTTATCCACGCAGACAAGATTTTACGGCCCTTACAGGCCAACTAGGCAAAGGCCGCACGAATATTTTGTGCAGCCCAATAACACTTAAATTGAATAGTTGATTATTCAGGAGATTTGAAAATGGCAATTCGTCCTTTACACGATCGCGTTATCGTCAAGCGCGCAGAGCAAGAAAGCAAATCTGCTGGCGGTATCGTATTGACCGGTTCTGCGGCAGAAAAATCGACTCGCGGTGAAGTTATCGCTGTGGGCAACGGTCGCATTCTGGAGAATGGCGAAGTGAAAGCATTAGACGTAAAAGTCGGTGACACCGTTATTTTCAACGACGGTTACGGCGTGAAAACCGAGAAGCTGGACGATCAGGAAGTGCTGATCATGAGCGAAAGCGACATTCTGGCAATCGTAGAATAATAACCCGTTTAACCGAATAGAGAGGAAAATTATCATGGCAGCTAAAGAAGTACGTTTTGGTGATGACGCCCGCACAAAAATGCTGAAAGGCGTTAATGTTCTAGCCAACGCAGTTAAAGTGACTTTAGGTCCAAAAGGCCGTAACGTTGTTTTAGACAAGTCGTTCGGCGCGCCTACCATCACTAAAGATGGTGTATCTGTGGCCAAAGAAATCGAGCTGGAAGACAAGTTCGAGAACATGGGCGCTCAGATGGTTAAAGAAGTAGCGTCTAAAGCGAACGATGAAGCGGGTGACGGTACAACTACTGCAACCGTTCTGGCTCAGTCAATCGTTACTGAAGGCTTAAAATCAGTTGCAGCGGGCATGAACCCAATGGATCTGAAGCGCGGTATCGACAAAGCGGTACTGGCAGCAGTTGAAGAACTGAAAGCTCTGTCTACTGATTGTGCAGACAGCAAAGCGATTGCTCAGGTAGGTACTATCTCTGCAAACTCTGACGCCGAAGTAGGCGACATCATTGCTCAGGCAATGGAAAAAGTAGGCAAAGAAGGCGTAATCACTGTAGAAGAAGGTCAGGCTCTGCAAAACGAGCTGGACGTGGTTGAAGGTATGCAGTTCGACCGTGGTTACCTGTCTCCTTACTTCATCAACAACCAGGAAAGCGGTGCAGTAGAACTGGACAGCCCATACATCCTGTTAGTTGATAAGAAAATCTCTAACATCCGCGAATTACTGCCTACGCTGGAAGCGGTAGCAAAAGGCGGCAAGCCTCTGCTTATCATCGCTGAAGATGTAGAAGGCGAAGCGCTGGCAACTCTGGTTGTGAACAACATGCGCGGTATCGTTAAAGTTGCAGCGGTTAAAGCACCTGGTTTCGGTGACCGTCGTAAAGCTATGCTGCAAGACATCGCTATCCTGACTGGTGGTACGGTTATTTCTGAAGAGATTGGTCTGGAGCTGGAAAAAGTTCAGCTGGAAGACTTAGGTACTGCTAAGCGCGTTGTTATCAACAAAGACAACACTACCGTTGTTGACGGTGCAGGCGAAGAAGCAGCTATCGAAGCGCGTTGCGAGCAAATCCGTGGTCAAATCGCTGATTCAACTTCAGACTACGACAAAGAAAAACTGCAAGAGCGTCTGGCTAAACTGTCTGGCGGTGTAGCAGTAATCAAAGTTGGCGCAGCCACTGAAGTAGAAATGAAAGAGAAGAAAGACCGCGTAGAAGATGCATTACATGCAACTCGCGCTGCGGTTGAAGAAGGTGTGGTACCTGGTGGTGGTGTTGCGCTGGTACGTGCGGCGGCTAAACTGGCTGACCTGACTGGTGACAACGAAGACCAGACTCACGGTATCAAGCTGGCCCTGCGTGCGATGGAAGCGCCTCTGCGTCAAATTTCTATCAACTCTGGTGCAGAAGCCTCAGTGGTTGTTAACGAGATTAAGAACGGCTCTGGTAACTACGGTTACAACGCAGGTAACGACACTTACGGCGATATGCTGGAAATGGGTATCCTTGATCCAACTAAAGTGACTCGTTCTGCGCTGCAGTTTGCTTCATCAATCGCTTCACTGATGATCACCACTGAAGCCATGATTGCTGAACTGCCTAAAGAAGACGCACCTGCAATGCCTGATATGGGCGGCATGGGCGGAATGGGCGGCATGGGCGGCATGATGTAAGCCACCCATAAGCTTAACGCTTATAAAGAAAGGCACTCTTCGGAGTGCCTTTCTGGTTTTTAGGCCACATACTCAGGCTGTTAACTATTCGCCAATAACATAATCAGCTTTGCCGCCTTCGCCAGAAGTAAAATACCCGGTTTGTCCCTCTAGCGCTTTAGTCGTATCGCACTCAATAATGGTAAAGTGGCTGGATGCAATACCTTGTTGAAATGAGCCAGTGTGACTTATCACCAATCGACATGCCTGATTATCAATTACGCCGTCAATGTATTCAAAACCACTGAAACTAGCATTACCGGCAGCATCATAATGCATGTGATAAAAAACCTCGCTGGTTCCGGTTAGTTCACCGGTATAGTGCTGTCTTACTTTTGCTATATTGAGTTTACTGCCCTGCTCAAAGGTTTTTTCAGTAGTCTCTTGCCAGTCGGTTATCGAAAACATGCCTCGTAATGTCATGTAAACCTCTTTGTTATATATCCTGTTTGATTTTGCAGGTTACCATTACCGGTGCCTCTGGTATTGTAAAAACACGTCAGCCAAGCTTTTGTGAGAGCCATTGATTTGCAGTACAGTCATCATCGCGCATCAGGCGTTATGCACCATAGCGACAGTCAAAAACACTACCGCTTGCGCCGTTATGTGCCTGATACTCGACTGGTGAACCTTGTTGAACAGTACTGGTTAGTAAACTGGCAACTGAAAAACGGTCGGGAGCATATTCAAAGGAATTTGCCTGATCCTAACTTTCACTTAACGTTCGATCGCCAGGGGGTAAGACTTATTGGGCCGGTGAGCAAAGTGTATCAATATCCGATGGTTGCCAGTGGTTTTGTGATTGGCGTTAAATTTAACCCTGGTTCACTCAACGTGTTGTTAGAAAGTCCATCAAGCGATTATGTCGATAAGGAACTCTCTGCCAGCAAATATTTCGGGTCAGACGTGACTGACATTTTTGCAGTGGGTGCTGAGGCCCTGACTGACGAAAGGATTGTATCGACATTAAACAAGTTCTTAGGCCGCTTTGTAGAGCCGGTTACGGCACAACAAACGCAGGTAGCAAGGCTGCTGGAATGCATAAAAAATAGCAGTGAGATTTATACCGTTGCGCAACTGGCGCAGCGCGCTGACATTTCGGTAAGGACGTTACAGCGATTATTTAATCAATATATTGGACTGTCGCCAAAATGGCTGTTGCGTAAATACCGCTTGCGAGAAGCACTTGCAGAGCTTGAAATAAACAAACTGACCATGATTGAGCTGGCCACTCAGCTTGAATATGCTGATCAGTCGCACCTGATCAGAGATTTCAAAGATATGATTGGGATGTCACCAGCGCAGTACCTGACAAGAGAGATAGTCTCTATAAGCAGCGAAAGTCAACAGCGATGAACGTCAATACAGTTGGCATTGACTGAGATACTTGAGGAACCGAGGTCTCCAAACGTCAGATCCTTGATATGGTTTTGAAAAGTGGAAAGCTAACAATCCCGGTAATTACAAGATGAAAAAAATCGGGCCGCTGCGTATCGTTTACCGTAAGTTTGCTACCTAAATTGACTCTGCAGAAAAACCTCTAAACGTTTTTTACAGCGTAGTGTTACCGATAGTCAGTGTCTAATAAAAGGTAATTCAGTAGGTGGTATTGAATTTCCTTTCTAGTCGTCATCATACTTTGATGTTTCGTCGTTTTTAACTGCAACGAAACGGGTTTATTGTTAAAGATGAATACTAATAATGTTGATTTTTTGTTGACTGACTGGGTAGAGGAATGAAGAAAGTATCGTCGAAATGTTGGCTGGCTGGCTGGCTGGCTGGCTGGCGTTGTTTCATTGTTGAGTGGCTGTGCAATGGCAGAGACCCATACAATTCCAACTGAACGAGTGGGAACAAGCCCTAAGGGATTGGAAACTGTTGATTTAGGTTCTGGTTTTGATAGCAGTCAATGGCGAAACCTTCGTATGCGGGAAGCAACTTTGCAGCCCGGGGGGAGTTTACCCATGCACAGTCATGCCAATCGGCCTGCGGTCGCTTACATGTTGCAAGGTGAATTAACGGTTTACATCGAAGGTAAGCCAGAACCGATAGTTTATCGTGCAGGTGAATACTATCAAATCTATAAAGCTAGTCATGCAATGCGTAATGTGGGCGATGTACCGGTAGTGTTTATTGAAGTTGACCTGACGAATTAGTAAATGTTTCCCGCAAACGTTACTCATTGAGCGTCAGGCTCAACTGGCATAAAACAGCGAAAATCAGTCTCACGGTGTCATGCCGATTTGATAGTTAAAATTAAGCCTCTTGTGAGCTGTACTTGATATAAAAAGGTGCGTATCGACTAATACCAGTCACCTTAAGTGACTGGTATTAGCTTGTTATTGAGCACCTTTACACTTGTACTCCAGTTACTACTCAGACAGCTTAGCTACAGCTGCTTTTAGTTCCGTGATCAATGCATCGTCGGTAACTTTACCTGCATCCATATCAAATTTGTCATAAAAGCCAGGGACGGAAACGGTTGCTTTTACGCTAGCGGCGTAGAAAGGCGCAGAAGCTTCAGCTGCGGCTAACACTGATTTCGCGCCACTTGGGCCCGGAGAGGTAGCCAGATAAACCGCCGGCTTTTGCTTGAACAATTCACGGTCGATTCGTGTTGCCCAGTCAAACAGGTTTTTATATGCCGCCGGGTAATGGCCATTATGCTCAGCATAAGAGATAACAAACGCATCAGCGTCGGCCAGATCGTTTAAGAATTCTTTAGCGCCGTCAGCCTGGCCAATTTCTTTTTCCAGATCTTCGCTGAACATAGGCACATCATAATCATTGATGTCCAACACTTTAACTTCTGCGCCGTCAACCAGACCGGCAGTATAAGTAGCCAGTGCCTTGTTGATTGAAGTTGAACTGGTACTTGCTCCATAAGCTACAATTTTCATAATTTGCCCCTTGCTAATTTAGTCATTATGATAATGATAATGGAGCCTGAAAAGCACATCCATCAGATTAAAACCCCACAGATATTCGTTTTTTCAGAATGATGTTTACAAAATGGACAAATATTCGTCAGTTAAAACGAAGGCACAAAATACGATTTCCGTTGTGCGAGGCGGCTGGTATGTGTGCTAATATGACGCCGTTTTCCAGGGACAGAGCAGTAGTTTGAATAAGCGCGTTATCTTCCATGTGGGCCCGCCAAAAACCGGTAGTTCGGCGATCCAACAGTTTCTTCATCAGCATCGCCAGCAACTGATGGCGTCGGGAGTGTTATATCCCGCGCACTCTGTGGACGAAAACGGCATTAGCTCGGGTAATGCCAGAGAAATTTGCGCTCCGGATCCAGAGGGCCGTCTGGCGTTGGATCATCAAAAACTATCCAATGTTCTCAACGCCTTTGAGAACAACCCTGAAGCTCACATACTGCTGTTAAGCTCCGAATCGTTTTTCAGAATTATGGATGACATTATTCAGGCTGTGCCCGATGCTGAAATTATCTGCTTTCTGCGAAACCCGGTAGAGTTTCAGCTGTCAATCTACAACCAGTCGGTAAAACGTCATGGCAATCAAAAGCCTTTTGCGCCGGGTAAGCGCCTCAACCTTGGCCAATGGGAGAGCATTTTAAAAACAGCCAACCAACTTGAGGCTCGTCAGCTCCATTGCTTCGCTTATAAAAATCATGGTGAAAAAGGCAATGTCATTACCGACGTCCTTGGCGTGTTAGGTCTGCGGGATGAACTTTCAGTGAGTGATAAGTCGGTGAACGTATCTTACAGTTTCGCCGCGCTCGAACTCAAACGCTGGCTTAACCAGTTTCCGATTAGCGCTTTACAAGCAGAGCTGGATGCTTATTTACAGGCGGCCAGTGCCGGCGCAGGCCGTTATCGTTTGCTGGACGATGAAACTCTGGCAGCTTATAAACAGCAGCTTGCCAATGTCACTGCTAAATTTCAGCAGTTACTGCCACAACAGGACTGGCAACTGGTTAATGAAGCCCTCAATAACGTTGCTGCATTGCCCTGGTATCAGCAGGGTGTGCATGAGTCGGATATTGCCGGATTAGTCTGTCAGTTACGACAGGATAAGCCCATGCTTTTCAGGGCACTAAGTGTAATAGTCGATTCAGCGGAACAGGCGGATGACGATGCGTCGTTGAAGAACCTGTTTGAGTTGAGCCGTGGTGCACGTTGGTTAGCGGCATTACCGTTATTCTGTACGCGTATGCTGGGCGAAGTCAGACAAAAATTGAATGCCTCGACGCGCAAATCGACGCTGCAACCCCCGGCATCGCTTAATAACGCAGTAAAGGTCAGCAATGCTGACATTATTCCGCAACTATCCGGCTCGACGCCGGCTAGGATCCGTGGTGGTGTGCGGGCACAAGCGCTGCCGGAGTTTGCTCATCAGTTTCGGTATCAACAAATCAACTTACAGCAAACGGCACCAGTGCGCGCGACCAATACTGAAGTAATCGCCGGCCAGCCAGAAATTAGCCGCTGCAAAAAGGGCCATTATTACTATGGCGGGCCAGTTTTCAGTAACTTTGGCCATTTTATCGCTGAGTCGGTTCACCGCCTGGCGGGGCTGCCAGGAGCTGAGCAGCAGGCGAATATCAGTAAGGTTGTTTTTTTACCTCAACTGCGCCGCCGTTTTCGCCTATTAGCCACACCGTTATTACCGCCTCATTTTTATGAAATTCTCGATTATCTGGGAGTAGACAAATCGCGGGTCGAATTAATTAATAAGCCCCAGCGGGTTGAAAGTTTGTGGGTTGCGCCGCAACAAAGCCTGTTCCGTAGCCACCGAAAAGTTTCTGCGGATTATCGTCAGTTTTTACTGCATTGTGAGCGCCGGGCCGGCGTGCTGCCTGATAAGCACCTGCCCGCAAAACTCTATGTGAGTCGAACGCCATTTTTAATGCGGGGCAGCTTTGCCGGAGAGCGGTATGTAGAACAGTTTTTTGCCCGGCAAGGTTACACCATCTTCCGGCCAGAGAAACACTCACTGTATGAACAGTTTCGCTATTACAAAAGTGCCGCAGAAATCGTGCTTGCCGAGGGAGCCGCTTTACACGTAATGGAATTACTTGGCGAAATGAACGCCCGGATAACGGTGCTGCAGCGCAGGAGCAATTCCGACCAACTGTTTAGCCCGATACTTGAAGCCCGCTGTAAGAATGTTAATTTCTTCGGAGCGTTAAAGGTATTGCCGTCCTTGTTTGTTGTAAAAGGTTATAAAAGTGCTGCCCACGGTAGTGCATTATCTGTTCTGCACGCTTCGGCGTTTAAAGAGCACCTGACACAGCAGCTTGCCCTTAACGGCTTTGATACTGATGAATTCCTGGCAACGGTTCGACAGGATATTGATAGTTACTTCAACGCTTATGTTGAAACGCTTCGGTCAAACGATGATTTAAAGCAGATACCGGATGAATTTATTGAAAAGGTGAAAGAGTTAGAGCCTCCATACACAGGGGGCATAGCAGAAAACTGGCCCGCTGATTGATTACCGATAAACATAGTTTGGATATTTGTGAGGGGCCGCCGTTGATGATCCGTTCGCTTGACATATTGCTGAAAAAAGCATCGCAATTATGCCGGTAAAATAAACATCCAATACCAAGCGGTGAAAATCATAGTGCAGCCCGTTGCATATCTGCGCTAAATACTCAATTCCCCGCCCGCACTATTTACCTACTTCTTTGAATTGTATTATAAGTAANAGTTATAAGGCTTAAACGTTTCATAAGTGGTATTTACGTGTTTAAGGGTAAATTTTCTCTTTCAATTTCGATTTTATTTATGCATTATTGGCTNCTCGCTGTAATCCTTTCCTAAAACTCCAATAAAAATGGAAGATTACAAAATTGTAGATATAAACCAGTTTTATAAAGCAAGAGCTTTACAATTTTGTAGTAAATGGATCAAAAGCACCTTGTGGCAACAAACAGATACCGCTTAATCGCTCCTTAAAAACGGCGGTTAGGTTAATTTTGCCCGGAGGAAAGGAGGATACTCTTGAAACTCTTAGTTCTAAACGAAGCAAGGCACGCTATTGATGATAGTTTTGTCGAACAGCGCTGCGCTGTAACGCCTGCCACAGTGATGCGGTTTACCCGAATGGGCTTTACCGTCATGCTTGAACAAGACGCTGGCGCGTTATCAGGCTATCCCGATGCCGCCTACACCGAACAAGGTGCCANTATNGTAGAANCCACNGCCGANGTGCTNGGTGATGCNGATATTGTGCTCTANGTTAANCGCCCNNTNAGNAGNCAGCTNGNNCANCTNAAAGCNAATGCNCTNGTNATTGGNCATATCGANCCGTTCTTCCAGCAGGAANTGGTNGAGAGNATGGCNGNNAAAGGNTTGTCNACGNTTTCTGTTGAGATGATCCCGCGTTCCTCCCGTGCCCAGAAAATGGATGCCCTGAGTTCTCAGGCGAGTCTGGCGGGTTATGTGATGATGATGCAGGCCGCGAATGCCCTGCCAAGCATCCTGCCCATGATGATGACACCCTCCGGTACCATTAAACCGGCCAAGGTGTTTATTATTGGTGCTGGTGTAGCTGGCCTGCAAGCCATTGCGACTGCTAAGCGTTTAGGCGCTAACGTGCTGGCTTACGATACCCGCCCGGTAGTGGCCGAGCAGGTAGAATCTTTAGGCGGCAAGTTTCTCAAAATTGATATTGGTGAAACCGGTCAGACCAAAGACGGTTATGCCAAAGAGCTTACCGACGAGCAAAAAGCCAAGCAGCAGGAAGCGCAGCGCGATGCGATTGCCGACTCGGATATCGTTATCACCACGGCCCAGCTGTTTGGACGTAAACCCCCGGTGCTGATTTCCAAACAAACTCTGGCGTTAATGAAGCCCGGAAGTGTTGTGGTGGACATGGCTGCGCTATCGGGCGGTAACGTTGAAGGCTCTGTGCCTGGCGAAACAGCGGTGGTTGAGGGCGTTACCGTGATTGGTGACGGCAACTGGAGCCAGCGCGTGGCTCGCGATGCTACCGATATGTATGCCAATAACCTGATCAATCTCATTGATGAGTTTTTCGATAAGGAATCCAAGCAGTTCACGCTGGATCTGGAAGACGAAATCCTCGCAAGTAGCGTAATTACCCACGCTGGCGAGATCACCAATGACATGCTCAAAAACGCATACAAAGGGGGCTAACNCATGGAAACTATTTACCTGATCTTTATTGTTCTGCTGGCTGCCTTTTTAGGGTTCGAACTTATCCGTAAGGTACCGGCTACACTNCACACGCCGTTAATGTCCGGCTCTAACGCAATCTCCGGGATCACCCTGGTGGGGGCGTTGGTAGCCTCAGGCTCTGACAACGATACGCTAACCACTATTTTAGGTACGGCAGCCGTAGCGCTGGCGAGTATCAACGTGGTGGGCGGGTATATGGTTACCGACCGTATGCTCAGCATGTTCAAGAAAAAACAAGGCAAGTAAGGAGATTATGCTGTGAGTGATAATGCATTGATCATTAATCTTGCCTACGTACTGGCAACCACGTTATTCATTGTTGGCCTTAAATTACTGAGTCATCCGTCATCGGCCAAAAAAGGCAACCTGGTATCGGCTATAGGTATGTTTATCGCCGTGGTCGTTACCTTAATCGACCAGCAGATTATCAGCTATCACTGGATCCTGGCGGGTTTTGTGATTGGCGGNGCGTANGGTGCATGGAAAGCCAAAAGCGTAGAGATGACTTCGATGCCAGAAATGGTGTCGCTGTTTAACGGTTATGGCGGCGCAGCATCACTGCTGCTGGGCTGGGCAACCGTTTCCGGTATGAGTGCTATTACGCTGGCCACTACCGACTCACTGGTTTTTGTCACCGTGTTTCTGACTATTNTAATTGGTGGTGTCACCTTCTCGGGCTCTGTGATTGCCTGGGGTAAGCTNTCNGGCAAGATGTCNTCGAAAGCGTTTATCTTTACNGGTTTGCGNGANCTGAGNATTCTGCANCTGATTGCGTTTTTTGTGGTGGGTTACTTATTTGCCACNGANCCGGGTAATCCNNTGTGGNTNTANGTNNCNATTGCGCTGGCNTTAAGNTTTGGTATCTGGGCNACCATNTCCATTGGNGGTGCTGATATGCCGGTNGTTATTGCGCTGCTTAACTCNTANTCAGGTGTNGCNGCCTGNGCNGCNGGTCTGGCGGTAGCNAACACNATTTTGATTGTNACNGGNCTGNTGGTGGGNGCNTCNGGNCTNATCCTGACCAACATCATGTGTAANGCCATGAACCGNTCNNTGATGAATGTGCTGNTATCNGGNTTTGCCAAGCCGGTNGANATGGGNGAAGCCATNGAAGGTGANGTNAAAATCATGTCTGCCCAGGATGCNTTCTANGTNCTGGAAGCNGCNCAGTCTGTNCTGGTNGTGCCGGGTTACGGTATGGCGGTAGCACANGCNCAGCANGCNGTGCGNGAAATGCAGTCGCTGCTGGAAGAAAACAACTGTACGGTAGAATATGCCATTCACCCGGTAGCGGGACGTATGCCTGGCCATATGAACGTACTGTTAGCCGAAGCCGATGTACCCTACGATCTGCTGTGTGAAATGGATGATGTTAACCCGCGTATGGAAAACTACGATGTGGTTATCGTTATCGGGGCTAACGACGTGGTTAACCCGGCAGCGAAAGAAATGAAAGGCAGCCCGATTTACGGTATGCCGGTTATCGAAGTGTATCGCGCTAAAACGGTATTTGTGCTCAAGCGTTCCGCCAATGCTGGTTTTGCTGGTGTAGATAATCCGTTGTTCTTTAAAGACAACACCCGCATGGTATTGGGCGATGCCAAAGAAACAATCAATAACATCGTTCGCGAATTTGGTGACGACTAGCCATCACTTTTAGTCAATCATCGTAAAAATGGCCTGCATAACCCAATTGTGCAGGCCATTTTTTGTTTTGACTGATAATATAAATCACTCTATCCGGCAGACGATTATTGGAGTATGCGGTGAAAGATAAAGTCCTGTCAGTTGCACTGGTGTGTATTATTGCGCTTAAGTGTATGGACCTGTACATCGATTTTTCCGAGGACCTTGAACTGATACATATTGTACAGGAGTCTTTATTAATCCTTATTTCTTCGGGATTGTTTCTCTTTTTGATTTTCGATATTCGTCAACGTTCCACTGCCTTAAAAGCACTGCGGGCAGATCTGGAGCTTTCTAATTCCAAGGTCAGCCAGATGAGTGAAGAACTCAAGCGTTCCAAACGGGATTTCTTCGCTGCTGTTCAAGAGCAGTTTGAACGCTGGCAACTCACCCCCAGTGAAAAGGAAGTGGGGTTATTTTTGCTCAAAGGTCTCAGCCTGAACGAAATTGCAGAGTTGCGGCAAACGTCCGAGAAAACCATTCGCCACCAGGCGTCAGCAGTCTATAAAAAGTCAGACTGCACCGGCCGCCATGAATTAGCCGCGTTTTTCTTTGAGGAAATGGGTTAACGGCTAACTTACCCCGGCAACCGCCATAGCACGGCGCATATAAGCAATTTGTTGTGCTAGGGGGAGTTCTTTGGGGCAGAAGTCTTCACACCCCAGCATAGTCATACAACCAAATACACCGTCTTCGTTACCGATAACGTCGTAGAATTTCGCATCGGTACGATTGTCCCGGGGATCAATTTTAAAACGAGCTAATTGATTTAAGCCTACTGCGCCAACAAATTCCGGCCGCATTTGGGCAGTACCACAGCCGGCGATACAGCAACCGCACTCAATACAACGCTCCAGCTCGTAAATCTGTTCGGCCTGCTCTGGTGCCATTTTTTCTTCCATCGCATCAAAGTTACTTACTTCTGCGCTGTGAATCCAGGTTTGTAAATGCTCACTCATGCCGCGCATCCACTTACCCGTGTTCACCGATAAGTCGCCGATCAGCTCAAAGCCGGGTAATGGCATTAACGTCACTTTGGTCGGAAGCTGGCTTATCAAGGTCCGGCAGGCAAGGCCCGGGCGACCATTTATGAGCATGGCGCAACTACCGCAAATACCGGCCCGGCACACAAAATCAAACTGCAAAGAGGGGGCCTGTTTAGCGCGAATTTCATTTAACGCGATAAACAGCGTCATGCTGTCTGCTTCTTCTAACTGGTAGGTTTCAAAATGCGGCTCGCTGGCCTCATCGAAAGGGTTATGCCGAAAAATCGCAAACTCAATGGTTCTCGCGGTGCTCACCTTTACCGGAATGGTTTTTTCTGTGCTGGCGTTCATGCATCAAGCTCCTCGGATAAACGGGCGTTGCGGCCACGGAAGGGTTCGGGCAAGCAGCCTGTAAAGGGCATCAGTTGCTGTTGTTTGGCAAAACGGTCTGCATCGCCTGCTTGTACGCCATCTACTTCGGCCTGACGAGTAGGCGTATCAGGGTGATCAATGCGCTCTTTGCCACCATAACCGCGCCAGCCGGGCGGCAATTCCATGCTCATTACATCGAGCGGCTCATAGTCTATGGCAGGCGAGGCTGCCTCAGGTGACCAGCTGGTCAGCGTACGCTTGAGCCAGTCTTTGTCGTTTCTAAGCGGGAAGTCTTCACGGCAATGCGCGCCGCGGCTTTCTTCCCTGGCTAATGCACCACTGGCCACACACAGGCTTAGCTTAAGCATCTTTTTGGCGCGATAAGCCGCGCAGAGTTCCGGGTTTACACCACGGCTGGTGTCGCTGACTTTTATTCGTCCGGCACGCTCATACAGCGATTGCAATTCAGTAACCGCCTCAGCCAACTGCTCGCCATGGCGAAAAATCCCTACCTTTTCGGTCATCACTGATTGCATGGCCTCAATAATGTGCCAGGCGTTTTCGTTATTCTCGCTGCGCTGAAACGACGCCAGTTCATCACGAACCGCACTAACCTGGCTATCAATGGCCGTAGAACTGATCGCCAGTGACGCTTCAGTCAGCAGGCTGTCGGCCATAAACTCGCCTACAATCATGCCAGCCACCACGGTTTCTGCTACTGAATTACCGCCAAGGCGATTGAAGCCGTGCATATCCCAGCAGGCTGCCTCGCCGGCGGCGAATAAGCCTTTCAGCGTAGGTGATTCGCCGCGGTAATCGGTACGGATACCGCCCATAGAATAATGTTGAGCCGGGCGCACCGGAATAAGCGACTCGGTAGGGTCGACACCTAAGAAATACTGGCAGATTTCTTTTACTTCGCGCAGTTTGCTGTTGATATGCTTTTTGCCCAGCAAACGGATATCCAGCCACAAGTGTTCACCAAAACGTGACTTTACGCCGTGGCCGTTGCGAATATGGGTTTCCATCCAGCGCGACACCACATCGCGGGAGGCAAGCTCGCGCTTCTCGGGTTCATAATCCGGCATAAAGCGGTGCTCTTTTGCATCCAGCAACAGGCCGCCATCGCCGCGACAGCCCTCAGTAACCAGTATACCCGCCGGGAAAATTCCGGTGGGATGAAACTGCACCGCTTCCATATTGCCCAGTTTGGCAATGCCGGTTTCAAGTGCGATAGCAGTACCAATGCCCTGATTAATTACGGCGTTGGTGGATACCCGGTAAATACGGCCGAAGCCGCCGGTAGCAATACAGGTGACCTTAGCCAGGTAAACAATCAGTTCGCCGGTAATGAGGTTTCGTACAATCGCACCCTGACAGCGGCCGTCTTCGTGGAGCAGAGCAATGGCCTCCATGCGCTCGTGGACTTCAATGCCTTCGGCTATGGCCTGATTACTCATGGTATACAGCATGGANTGGCCGGTGCCGTCNGCCACATAGTTAGTNCGCCATTTGGCCGTGCCACCAAAGTTGCGCGCGGTAATCAACCCGTGTGACTCATCCCGTTCTGTAATCGTCACTTCTTCGCCGTTGATCACGCTTTTATGATCGCCTTTTTGTACCCGGTTCCAGGGGACACCCCAGGCAGCCAGTTCGCGCACGGCTTTAGGCGCGGTATGCACAAACATGCGGGCAACCACCTGATCGGCGCCCCAGTCGCTGCCGCGAATGGTATCGGCAAAATGCACGTCTTCGTTATCGCCCCAGCCTTTGGCACTGTTGCCTAAGCTGGCTTGCATGCCACCCTGGGCGGCGGCACTGTGGGAGCGTTTAGGCGGTACAAGGCTTAAAATGAGCGGCGTAAAGCCGCGGCGTTTAACCCCAATAGCGGTTCGTAAACCCGCCAGACCACCACCAATAATCAGCGCATCGGTTACTATAGTTTGCATTAGTCATTCTCTCCTTGCGAGGCGCTGTGCAGCTGCGAATATTCGGCGGGTTGATAACGCTCTCCGGCGCTATCCTGATGCTCGTAGCCTACTTTCATATAGGCGGCGAGCGTCAGTGATCCCAGTACCAGAAAGAATAAAGTGAGTACCCATTTGGCTATGGTCAGGCGTTTGCGGCCAACTTTTGGATCCTTGCCCATAAACCAGCCCCACTTGACGAGCACCCGGTACAGGCCAATGCCGCCGTGGAGCTCAACCACAAACAGCAGCATTAAATACAGCGGCCACATGCGCCCAGTCCATACTCTGTCGGATGAGGCGTACGGGCCGATATCCGCCGGATGCATGATTAACTGGTATAAATGAACAGAGGCCAGAAAGAATAAGGCGAAACCGGTGANCACCTGCACATACCACAGGTAACTGTCGGTATGGCGTATACCGCCAAGATGATTGTGCAGGGTACGGTACTGGCGGTGAGTGGCCGGAAACTTACGCATCGCCAGAAACGCGTGAAGCACAACTAACGACAGAATAAACAGCGCAAACAGGCTCACCAGAATGGGGTAGCCCTTACCAAAGATTGGCTCGCCCTCAAACATCTTGGTCACCCAGTACATGGCATCNTTGCCCANCAGAATGCTCGACACCATAAACATGTGCGCCCACATGAANAGNGCCAGAATGANNCCGCTGACACTTTGCAGCATGTCCATTACAGCGGGGCCGCGGGGGCTGGATAGCGGNTTNTTGAACANCACAGCACTTTCTCCCTGAAAGTCGGGTTCCCTGCNNGCAGGGAAAGATGGCCTGAGTGATTGAATGTAANNGTTANGTTTTACTTTGTTATGACATGGCTGGTTGGGATTGCATAAGACGACAGNACAAACCATGCGGTNTTTGTTTTACTTTACGGCACTAAAAAGTGTGGCGCAATGCACTAACTAAGGCAACTTTACCAATGTTTGTTCTGGATCATCCTCTGGTTTCAATCTCCCGTAAAAAGAGCAGGGTGGTTAAACTACTGGTACAGTTTTGTCTCGACAAGGAGCCTAAATGGCCCCTGGCTGTGCAGAATTTGGTATTTAAGAGGTCATCAGCAGGGTTGCTTTTACCGCTTTATGCCACTGGGTTAAACGCTGCTCGCGGGCGCTGTCGGTGGCATTGGCTTCAAACTCACGCTGGCAGGGATTCGCTTCGGCCAGTTGGTTTAATTCGGTGATATCTCCGGCCTGAAAAGCGGCCAGTAGTGCAGCGCCCAGTGCGGTGGTTTCCATCACTTTTGGCCTGACTACCGGCACATTCAACGTATCGGCCAGATACTGGCAAAACCACTCGTTGGCCACCATACCACCATCTACCTTTAAAATAGTTGGTGGATTACCGCCGCTGCTCATGGCAGTGACTAAGTCGTGGGTTTGAAAACAAATCGATTCGAGGGTAGCGCGCACAATATCATTGGCAGTAGTGGCACGGGTGATGCCGAAGACTGCCCCACGGGCATCAGGATCCCAGTGCGGTGCACCAAGACCGGTAAAAGCGGGCACTACCACCAGGCCGTGTTCGTTACCCACNTGTCCGGCAATGGCTTCGGAATCGGCGGCTTTTTCAATTAANCCCAGCCCGTCGCGCAGCCATTGTACCGCCGCGCCAGCAACAAAAATGGAGCCTTCTACCGCATAATGAGTAATGCCGTTAAGCCGATAAGCAATGGTGGTAAGCAGACCGGTGTGGTTGATNTCGCAANGGCNNCCGGTATTAACCAGAGCAAANCAGCCNGTGCCATAGGTNGCTTTAACACTGCCNTGNGTAACNCAGCCCTGGCCNACCATGGCAGCCTGTTGNTCGCCNGCCACNCCGCTGATGTTTAGCACCACNGGNAACAGNCCTGNCTGNGTNCGGCCAAANTCGTCGGCACAATCTTTTACCTCTGGCAGCAGGCCGGCCGGAATATCAAACAGCGCCAGAAGTTCCTCATCCCACTGCTGGCTGTGAATATTAAACAAACTGGTGCGACTGGCATTGGTNACGTCGGTNGCGTGCACNTTGCCGTTGGTTAAGCGCCAGNTNAAAAACGTATCAACGGTGCCNAACAGCANNTTGTTATTTGCGGCNAGNTCNGCNGCGCCTTCCACATTGTCGAGGATCCAGCGNATCTTGCTGGCCGAAAAATACGGGTCCAGTTTNAGGCCGGTTTTNTGTTGTACCAGGTNTTCNTGCACNGATAAGNTGCTGCAATAGCCGCTGGTGCGCCGGTCCTGCCAGACGATAGCGTTATACACTGGCTGGCCGGATTCTTTGTTCCAGACCAGCGTGGTTTCCCGTTGATTGGTGATCCCCACATGTTTGACTGACAGTTTGAGATCGCTGGCAACNGTTAGCGCNTCACGGGCNACATTCAGTACCGACTGCCAAAGNTCCTCGGGATCCTGCTCTACCCANCCGTTTTTNGGGTAGTACTGCGGNAATTCCCGCTGNGCCGTGTAAANNATNTCAAACTGTTGGTTAAATAAAATGGCCCTGGAAGANGTGGTTCCCTGGTCGATGGCCAGGTAGGCAGANTTACCGGTTGCAGCAGGCATACGTNNCTCATTTTNNAATTAGTTATAATGNTGTAGTTTAACGGGATAAAAGCGGAACGCCAGNCNGCTGNCTATNGCNCGCNNNATGNCGNAATAATTNTGNGTTANGNNAATTTATTGCTTTGCTGNCTGCGATTTTTACNTTAATGTAANTTAAGACTTATATTAATAAGCTTNACCCGCTCCTACCTGCNGCATCAGCGGTTTNTTANTNAACNANCTTTNANNACTCAAGGATGAAATATGACTCGCTTTCGCTGCTTAAGTGCTTTTATAGCNCTNTNTTCCTGTGCTNTGCATANCAATGTTANCGCTGAAGAATGGCAACANATCCCNGTGCCAGCCNCAGTAGAAATCATCAATGATGAGGGGCAACCGCAAACGCTGTCGCCAGCCTGTGCTCTGGAGACAATCACNGACCCTGCTACCGGGGCTGNTATTCCAAACGATTTCCANTTTTATTTTAAACCGGGCAATGCCGGTAAATTNGTGGTCTTTTTTAATGGTGGTGGTGCCTGTTGGAACGACGCAACCTGCGTGACATCGCTGGCTCTGAGCGGTGTACCTGGTGGCCGTCCTACTTATAACCCGTCTATGTACACNGAAAACTCGCCGGTCNATGCCGGGGGCATATTNGATGATGATAATCCGCGTAANCCCTTTNCCAACTGGAGNAANGTNTTTATTCCTTATTGCACNGGCGATATCCACATTGGNTCAAANGATGTGGTNTATGAAGATACCACNGGCATNATCACNGGNGTGCCNGCCGCNCCGGTNCCGGTNCGCCANCGCGGCTTNGATAANTTTATGGCNGTNCGNGANTGGTTAAAAGACTACTATGCTCACAGCACGGTTAAGCCCCGCAGAATGCTGGTCGCCGGTTCCAGTGCTGGTGGTTATGGTGCCACTATCAATTTCCCATACCTGCAAGCTGCGTTCCCAAGAGCCCGTACCGCTTTGTTAAGCGATGGTGCAGCCGGCGTCTTGTCTGCGGGCTTCGTGGAATCGACCTTCTCCTTCGGTCATACCTGGGGCGTAGAAAATAGCCTGGCGCCTATGTTTGCTCAGTTTATGGGAGCTTATCAGGCAGCTACGTTAAATCAGGATATGATGGGCGTGCTGGCGGCCAGCTATCCCCAGGTTCGTTTTGCTCAGTATTCCACGCAACTGGATGCAGTACAGGTGCTGTTCTACAAAATTTCCTCAGAGATTGACGCCGGTAATATGGATCCGTTTACCTGGGGCCTTACTGAAGATGACTACCTGTTGTTTATGGAGTGGAGCGCAGCAATGACAGGCTCTTATGCTTTCCTGAATGAGTATGTGCCGAATTATCAATATTTTATTGGCGCAGGTGATGCACACACAGTGCTTACGAATACTTATCTCACCGCGCCGGGAGAAAATCCGTTTTATGATGAAAGAGCGGGGCGAATGCGATTCACTCGCTGGCTTCATCAGTTTGCTAACCGCTGGCAGTTCAGAAAAACCAGTGTGATTGACCAGTAAATAGCTAAGGCTGCCATCTGGCAGCCTTTTTAATGACACGAATTAGCTCAGTAGCATCAGTAAACCACCGCCAATCATAAACAGGTTTTCCGACAGTGAAATAAAGCCCAAAGGCACATTGCTGTCGCCGCCCACGCAGGCACATTTGAGTTCTCGCTTGTCTACATACACCGCTTTAAATACTGATACGGCACCAACGGTGCCGATAAACAGCGATACCGGAGCAACCCACAGGGCTGGCAAACCCGTTATCATGCCGATACCCGCATAGGCCTCCAGAAATGGATACCAATAACCGTAGCGCAGCCAGCGCATGGCAAGCAGGTCATAGGTAATAAAAGACTGCGTAAAGCTGTATAAATCCTGCAGTTTCTGCACTGCCAGAAAACACATGCTGACGGCAATAAACAGCAATAATGAAGATAAACTCAGCAGGCTGCTGGATGAGGCAAACTGCCAACCGACGGTCATTAATGCTGCTACCGAAAAGATGGCGATAACCGGAGTGTAGGTAGTCCCTGTCTGGCCCGCCTCGCCTTTACCGAAATACTCGCGGAGGTCGTCGTAACCGCCAATCCGCTGGCCATCAATAAAGGTTTGAGGGGTAGTTTTAACATCGTATTGCTGTTTAAACGCATCGGTTTCTTCGCGGGAAGATAACTGATGATCTTCCACCTCAAACCCTTCCCGCTCCAGTAAATCTTTAGAGCGCAGGCCAAAAGGGCAAATATGTTGTGATGTCACCATGCGATAAAGCTCGGCTGTTTTATTCATGAAGTCCTCCGCAATGAAAATTATTCACACCCTACGCGCCCGACCTGCAATAACTACAGCACAACACGTTAAAATAGAGGGTGTTTAACACTTTACGGAAGAGCATTGCAGGAACCATTCCTGCAATGGTAAATCATTATTGTTAACTGCTTAGTGGCTTACTACCGCGGGGGCCTCAGGTAAAATCGAATTCAAAGTCGTAGTAGTGCTTACCATCGACTATTTGAATTTGCATATTTCCGTATAAACCTTCCAGGCCGTCGGTGGCTGTATCTGGTACCACTACGATGGTTAGCTTTTGCTCGCCCCGGCTCATAATGCCCAGATGTTGCAAAGAGAAGCTGCCTTTTTTACCTTGCAGTTCGCCTTCAAAGGTTTCGATGGCTACGTAACCTGCTGAACCTGGCACGGTGCTGCGCTTACTGAGCATCTGTCCACTGGAAGTACCGGCAAGCTCGCCGGTAAAGGATTTTGTGAATAGCATTCTGCCCATGTCCAGCTCGTCCTGCTGTGGGGTTAACTCAACGGCAAATTCTCCTAATACACGTTGCATTCCCTCATACTCCTTTCCGTGGACTTATCCCGGCACCATGAAATGCTCACAGATAATATGTTAACGTCATGAATTTGTACTACTTTATGGTACTGTGGTGAGTAAAAAATAGTCAACAAATTTCTATCATATTGACTTAATACGTAAAAAAGCAGTAATCCGGGTCAGTGCCAGGTGCGTAAATTGTCATAGCGCTGATTGTAAAGACCGTTATAATACGCGCCATGAGCATGTCAGCTGCAAATCATTTTTACCAGCACGCAAAATATTTAAGGTGTTAGCGATGGATGGAACTTCTCAGGAGTGGTCTGTTGAAGAGGCAGAACGCGTATACGGCGTTTCCCGTTGGGGCGGTGGCTATTTTCACATTGGTGAAAACGGCAATATCAAGGTCACACCCAACCCTTCAGATCCATCAATTCAAATCGATTTCAAAGCGGTCATTGAAGAGATCCATCAGGAAGGCGTGCAACTGCCAGTTGTAGTACGTTTTCATGATATTTTGCGTTCTCAGGTTGCTAATCTGAATACTATCTTCCGCAATACCATTGCAGAGGCTGAATACAGCGGCGAATATCAGGGCGTGTATCCGGTGAAAGTTAACCAGATGCGTGAAGTGGTGGAAGAGATCGTTGATGTGGGTGAACACTACAACTATGGTCTTGAGGCCGGTTCTAAGGCTGAGCTCATTACCGTGTTGGCACTTAACACCAATGAAGACTCATTGACCATTCTTAATGGCTATAAAGATGAAGAGTTTATGCGTTTGGCATTGCTCGGTCGCAAACTCGGTCGGCGCATGGTTGTGGTTGTTGAGAAATACTCAGAACTACTGCTTCTGGTTAAAATCTCCAAAGAACTGGGCATTGAACCGTTAATTGGTGTACGCGCCAAAATGACAGTAAAAGGCCGTGGTAAATGGGAGAGCTCCGGTGGCGAACGAGCCAAATTTGGCTTGAGCTTTGCCGAAATCATTAATACCGCCCGTTATCTCAAAGAGCAGGGCATGGCGCATTGCCTTAAGTTATTGCATTTTCATATTGGTAGTCAGCTTACCGATATCCGCTCGGTAAAAGAGGCGATTTCTGAAGGTGGTCGCATTTATGCTGAAATGCATAAGATGGGTTTCCCGCTCGATTATGTTGATGTGGGTGGTGGCCTGGGTATCGACTACGACGGTACTGCTTCAACCAGTGAATCCTCGCGCAATTACTCCATGCAGGAGTACGTGGCCGACGTGGTTTATGGTATGAAAGAGGTGTGCGATCTGGAAGGTGTTCCGCATCCTCATCTGGTTAGCGAAAGTGGCCGCGCGATTACCGCCCACCACAGCTGCGTAATTACTCAGATCGTGGGTGAAATTCGCTCTAATAGCGCAGGAGTAGATACCGGCGAGGCTGAAGGTGAGCATTATTTCGTTAAGAACATGCGGGAAATGGCCAGCACCTTCGACCAGCAAACCAATATGCAGGAAGTGTATAACGACGCCTCCCAATATAAAGAGCAAGCGTTGGATGCCTTCAAGTTACGGGTACTTTCGTTAGAAGAATTGGCAAAAATCGAAACGCTGTACTGGGAAATCATGGAACGGTTGCAGGAGTATTATGCTCACGCTGACTATGTACCTGAAGAGCTCCAGGAGCTTGATTACAGCTTGTCATCACAGTACCTGTGTAATTTCTCGGTGTTTCAGTCTGCGGCTGATACCTGGGCTATCGACCAGTTATTGCCGGTTGTGCCGATCACACGCATGAATGAACGTCCGGAGGTAAACTGTTCGCTGGTAGACATTACCTGCGATAGCGACGGTAAAATCGATCAGTTCACTGTCGGCCGTGAAATCACCGATGTGTTGCCAATGCACAAGCTGAAGCCTGATGAGCCCTACTATATTGGTCTGTTCCTGACCGGCGCGTATCAGGACGTAATGGGTGATATGCACAATTTGTTTGGCCGTCTGAACGAAGTGCACATTTTCAGTTACGATGACGATCCGGAAGATTTTTACATCGAAGAAGTGGTGAAAGGAACCTCAGTGGAAGACGTACTGAGCATCATGCAGTATAACCCGAAAGCTATGGCTTACGATGTGAAGCGTTTAATCGACAAGCAGGTTTCTGCGGGCAATATCAAACCCCGTGAAGGAGTACGTTGGACAGACTTTTATGAAGCCTGTCTGAGCGGTTATACCTATTTAAAAACCGGCAAATAACACCAGTCCCGCCCGCCATTCTGTGGGCGGGAAACTACTCAGGCGAGCGACGCTTTGCCTGCTCAAAGTAAGCTTCCCAGAAGTCCGCTGTAGTGGTGTTTATGAGGTTAGACTCAGCGTTCATCAGCATCACATAGCCGGCTTTGTATTTCGGCGAAAACGACACATCAGCACGATAGCCTTTTACCCATCCGCCATGATAGTTGAGTACTTCGCCGGCATAATCGTAGATTCGCCAGCCAAGACCATAATGGGCATCGCTAAGATCGTCACGCCAGCCGCGGCGGTAAACTTCACGCGTGGTGCGTACCCGCGGAGTGGTAACTGCCGCCACAACATCTTCCGGCACAACAGTGGGAAACTCCAGTAACATGGCCTGCAACCAGCGGGTCATGTCGTTGATGCTGGCATTAACACCGGCCGCCGGCGTAAACCTATAGTAGTTACTTTCCACCTTGCCTTCGCGCCAGCGGTTTCGCGCAATAGCAATGTGCGGACGGGCCCACTGCCCGGAAGCCAGCAAGCCACCTTTGCCGGCACTGGCAGTATCCATTCCCAGCGGTGTGAGTAATTGCTCCTGCAACTGGCGCTGATAAGAGGTATTGCGACTGACAAAATACTCCTGGATCACGCCAAACAGCGCGTTCTGATAAGTGTAACACTCGCCGGGCTGACACAAGGGTTCGAGTCCGGCGAGTTGATTGAGGACCCGCTTTAATGGGTAATTCGCTTCAATAAGATTGTCGTAAGCGTTAGGCATAAAGCCACTGGACTGGCCAACAATATGGCCCAGTGTCATGCCTGGGTTCAATGTGCCTGCGGCGCCCAGCGTAGGGCTCATTTCGGTCACGGGGGTCGTCCAGTCGAGTTGATTCTGCCGCACCAGCTTGGCCATCAGTACAGCGGTAAAGGTCTTCGATACCGATGCCAGGCGGAACACCGTATTCTCGTCAACAGGCTTCCCGCCACTGTGAGTTCTGCCGTAAACCTTGATAACCGGTGATTTGCCCTGCTGATAAAATACCATGGCGTAACCGGGCACATTGTATTTGCGTGCGTCGCGCTTTACCTGGGCAGCATAGTCTTCAAACCACTGGTCGGCGGCGATCGTGGTGTTACTAACAATGCATCCAGGCATTACACACAGCGCGATAAAACAGTACCGACGCAGCAAGTCCAAATAAGGCAAACAAAAAACTCCGGAATATGGGATTGAATATTATTGTGGCAAATGATCGACGCTATTATGCGGGGTGACCGCACAGTGATCAACTCATTGAAAGTAAGTGCTGATTAATCCATCGCTGACTGTCAGTTCCGATTTCTTCGCAACCTGTTCAGCAAAGCAGGCTACAATGGCCATATGTAAATCAACCGCGAGACTGCGATGCTCACCCCCGCTCTGCAACAACAGTACTCTGAGGCCCGAAAATCGAGGGATCGCCGGTTTGACGGGCGGTTTTTTGTGGCAGTAAAAACTACCGGCATTTTTTGTCGGCCTGTCTGTCCTGCCCGTCTGCCGGATGAAAAAAACGTCGATTATTATCATTATGCCCAGCAGGCTATTGAACAGGGCTATCGGCCTTGTTTGCGGTGTCGGCCAGACAGCGCTCCGGGCTCATTTGCCTGGCGCGGCGTGAGTACCACCACCCAGCGTGCCATGCGCTTATTGAGTGAAGCGCTGGATGAAACGGTGCAGGCCATCGCTGAGCGGTTAGGGATCAGTGAGCGCTACCTTGGGCAGTTGATCAACCGGGAAGTGGGTATGTCTCCCAAACGGTTTCAGCTTCACAGCCGTTTATTGCTGGCTAAACGCCTACTGCAGCAAACGTCTCTGCCAGTGGAGGACGTGGCATTGGCCTGCGGGTTTCAATCGAGTCGCAGCCTGCAAAGCCACTTAAAAAAGGATTTTGCCTTAACCGCCGGTGATATTCGCAAGGCTGGCGGGCGGCAGGCCTTGGCATCGGAACTAGTGCTTTTTATGCCGGTTCGTTTACCCTACAACTGGCCCCAGATCCGGGACTTTCTGCAATTAAGAGCACTGACGGATATCGAGAGTGTGGATGCGCGAAGTTATAGCCGTGCCTTTAGTGTTGATAATGAGCCGGGTTTTGTTTGCGCTACCTTCGATGAACAACAAGGCGGCTTTCACATAAAAGCGCAGCTCACCCGACCACAGCACTTGCAGCCGTTGCTGAGCACTTTGCGCCGGGTACTGGATATGGACACTGATCCGCATAGTGTCGGGCAGGCATTAAGCAATGCTGGCGTACCGCCTGAGCTGCAGGCCAACGGCGTGCGTTTACCCGGCGTGTGGAGTGTATTTGAAGCCGGCTGTCGGGCGATTATAGGTCAGCAAATCAGTATCAAAGCGGCAATCACGCAGTTGCAGCGTTTGAGCAACGAGCTGGGTGAAAAGCAGCCATATGGCCATACTTTTCCAACCCCGCAGCAAGTGGCATCGTCGTCGCTGGATATGCTTAAAATGCCTGGAGCCAGAAAGCAGGCTATCCGCGATTTTGCCGCGCTGGTGGCAGCAAATCCGGGTAAGGAACTCAGCGACAGTGACATTCTGGCAATTAAAGGCATTGGCCCCTGGACCCTACAATATATTAAACTGCGAGGCGGCAGTGAGCCGGATATCTATCTGGAAAAAGATCTTATTGTTGCTCGTCAGGCACAGCGCTTTGCCATTAAGGCATCGCTGGGGGCACCATGGCGCAGCTACCTTACCATCCAGCTATGGTTACTGGCCAATCAGCACACCGGAGAATCTTAATGGCACTCAGTTACTGGCAAAGCCCTTGCGGACTTATGGCAATCAGCGCGGATAAACAGGGCATCACCAGCATTCGGTTTGTGTCAGAACCGGCCGCTGAGGCAACCCCCTCAGATCTTACTCAGGCCTGTTGCGAGCAGCTCGACGCTTACTTCGACGGTCACCTGACCACTTTTAGCGTGCCGCTAAACCCTTCGGGTACAGCCTTTCAGCAGCAGGTCTGGCGCCAACTGCAGGCAATACCCTATGGTCAAACGGTAAGCTACGGCGCTATTGCCAATGGCATCGGTAAGCCCACGGCTTCGCGCGCGGTGGGCATGGCTAACGGCAAAAATCCGTTAACCATTATTGTGCCCTGTCATCGGGTGATTGGCAGTAATGGCAAATTAACCGGCTATGCGGGCGGGTTAACCAGAAAGCAGTTTTTATTGGCTTTGGAAGGAGCAATTTAGGTGACATCGCGAGAGCTGGGCGCATTATTACTCCTTGGCGCGATTTGGGGAGCCTCGTTTATCTTTATGCGCGTGGCCGCGCCTGAATTTGGCATAGTGCCGCTGGTGGTCCTGAGAACGTCACTGGCAACCCTGGTGTTTTTACCCTTTCTATTTCTCACCGGCGGGGGCCGGCAAATGGTCAAACTGTGGAAGCCAATGTGTCTGTTGGGGGCAATAAATACTGCGGTGCCTTTTGCGTTATTCAACTTTGCCAGTTTGCAATTACAAAGTGGGGTACTGGCTATTCTTAATGCTACTGCGCCGATGTTTGCTGCTATGTTTGCCTTTATCTGGTTGCGCGAACGCCTCAGTAAGCTCGCTATAGCTGGCCTGATGTGTGGATTTGTTGGCGTGGTGGTGATCAGCCTGGATAAAACCCTGGGCAGTCAGCTTAGCATTGTGCCGGTACTGGCGGTGCTCGGCGCTGCCGGTTGTTACGGCTGGGGCGCCTGTATGATGAAGAAATCGCTGGCGGGGGTAAAACCGGTGGCCGTGGCTGCGGGCAGTCAATTCTGGGCCTCGCTGTTACTTACCCCGTTTGCATTAATGCAGCTTCCCCAGGCCTGGCCTTCGTCGCTGGCATGGATGAACGCTCTGGCGCTGGCTCTGGTGGGGACTGGTTTGGCTTATTTGCTGTATTTCTATTTGATAGCTTCTGCCGGCCCGGCCAAAGCGGTGATGGTGGGCTATCTGGTGCCGTTATTTGGCATTGCCTGGGGCGTGATATTTTTGAATGAGATGCTAAGTGTGTGGGACTTCTGCGGCGGACTGCTGATCTTGCTGGGGATAAGTTTTACCACGGGGGTCGCCCAGCGCGTTGCGCACTGGGCAAAACAGCGGTTAGTCGTCAATTAACTGCACGCGTACCAGATTACGGCCATCACGACGAGCCTGATATAACGCATCTTCAGCGTGTGCGGTTAGCTCATTAAGGTTTCGTTTTGAGGCGGTAAACGACACACCAAAACTGGCGGTTAAGTGCATTTCCGGATAGTCGCTCGGCGGTGGCAGAATAGCAATGCCATGGCGCAGCGTCTGTGCCAGTCCCTGCGCCTCACGAGGGCCCATTTCGGGGAGCAGAATAATAAACTCCTCACTGCTCCAACGCCCCAGTACGTCCTGTTCCCGCAGGTGACTGGAAATAAAACCAGAGACTTTGTCGAGCACGTCATCACCGGCATTGCGGCCAAACTGGTCGTTGATATCCATAAAGTGATCTATGTCGACCATAATAATACTCAGTGACGCATTTTGTTCCGAAAGCGACTGGTAGGTTTCTTCCAGCTGATTGCGATCCGGCAAACGGTGAGTATTGCGAATAATCAACTCCGGCTGCATATCGCGGCGGAAGTAGTACAGCAAATTATAGATAAGCAGAAACAGCGCAAAAATAATTACCAGCATGGTAACCACGCTGAAAATAAAGCCCTGGGAAATCTCTGCTTGTCTGGCGTCAAGCGGACTCAACAGGTAAACCGTCCAGCCAAACTGAGGCAGACTCACTTCAGCAATGAGGTGGTCTTTACCATCAATGGTGATCAGCTGGTTGTTAAGAGCGTCTTCGGCGCGGATAGGTTCCGGCAGGCTGGCGTACCAGGGTAGCTCTGATAAGTTGGTAAATTCGGAATAGGTGGCAACCAGCGTTTGATCCGATGACAGCATAATGTCGCCTGAACCATCTACGAACAAAAAGTCGTAGCCATACTGGCGTTTGTAGGTTTCAAAAACCGAAACAAAGCTTTTTAAGCTTTTTCCTACACCAAAAAAGCCTAAAAACTTACCGGCATCGTCATAAATCTTGATATCGATATAAAAATGTGGGTTTTCCCACTTACCAATATCCGCTACTGCATCGGCTTCTCTGTCACGATATTTAAAATACCACGACACCTCGCCTTCAATCAGTGCGAGCTTGGTACCATCAGAGTTGTATTGCATGCGGGCCAGATCGCTGGCAATAAAAAAGGTTAAGCCAAACTCCTGCTCCAGGCGGTCCAAGGCAGAAAATACCTCGGATTCGTTGATATTTTCATGCTCCATTAATTCTACCAGCTCCCGGGATTTTCCAAGTGCTTCAGAAACATGCAGCGGTTTTAATATGGCTATGTTCGGATTAACTGTTGTTGAATCGAAAAGAGCCTGTTTCCGTTAAGGTTTTCTGGGTTATCCATAAACCTGAACCAACCAAGGTAATGTT
>NZIK01000106.1 GCA_002691625.1 Alteromonadaceae bacterium | reverse complement strand
ATCTAGGAAGCCGGAGGTGCATGCAGAGGAGCGGTTGGCCTCTTAAAAAAGCCGCATTTAAATAGTCGCAAACGACGAAACATACGCACTAGCCGCTTAATAACCGGCATAGGCCCTTCCACCCTAGTCTTTTCCTGCTAGCGGGGATTCGGAAGGTCATCCAAGTAGGATAGCGAGGGAACCTTGTCTAAGGGTGAACCGCGAAACAGTATTAGGCCAGCTGCAAGGAAATCCTGTTTGTCGGAGTTCCAAGCAGTTAAATAAATGACAAACTAAGCATGTAGTACCAAAGGTAGACATTTTCTGGACGCGGGTTCAAATCCCGCCAGCTCCACCACTTTAAAACCGCTACAGCCCCACTACGACGGGGGCTGTAGCGGAATCCCCCACTAATAGCCCACTAGCAACCAACAACAAAGTACACTTGTTCTGCACGCACTGTATTTAAAGGGTTTCAGGCTAATTTGAAGTTTTCGGCTTTTATTTGAATTAAGATAAAAATACACCATTACTACACGTAGATTTTTTCGAATTTCCTTTTGGGTTAGGGGTGAAACTTTTTCTCTATGTGTAGTTTTTGTATCTAGAACTGAGCCTAAGGCATACTGCAATATGAAGCTGTTTTAAACGTGAAGCAGTTATTAGTGCTGTCAGAACTGATTAGCAGTAATTTAAATTAAAAGCCCATTAACAACGTGAGGTTTGAAAACTAAAATCTTATCTATCAATTTGTAATTTAATGATCCCCCACATGAAAATCGTTCTTTAACACTTTTCTTTTTTGTATAACCTATCTTATAAAACGTACATTTTTCAGTCTTTAACCGAATATAGTATAAGTACCCTTCTGGTGTGTTAGTCTTACTTTTCACTTGCAGCTCTCCGTGCTATTGGAAAAATTTCAAGCATAAGAAATATCTCTTAATTTTTTGAATGGATCGAACAAAAAAGTTTATTTTTGTCAAGTAATCACTCAATATTCCTTGTTTTCTAGATTCACCCATTAAAATCTATTTCCCCCTTTTAAATACATCTAGCATTTCGCACGAAACTGCTTTATCTTTGTTTTAGTAGGTTAAATATACAGGCTTATTTGATTCCGCCACAAGTGGTGATGATTGTTTTAACTTTCACCCTCAAATATTGTGTTACCTTAAGGGCGAGAAGAAAGGACCACTTCCAGATTTCAGCCCCATAGTTGGGTCATAAAATTTAGTGTTATAGCAAGAAGGAGTTTGCTTTGGATTCGTTTCGAACATTAGTTGAAGAGTACAAAGGTAAAGAAGGTGTAGCTCAGCTATTTGGGGTTTTGCTTTATACTGATGAACATCCTCATTTAAAAAAAGCCTTAAGAGATGATGATTATTGGAAGTCTTTGGATGAAATTACAGGTGATCGGTTTTGTGTATTTTCGGTGAAACCTGCAAAAGGAAAGTATGAACTTCCATCGTTCCCAAGTGGTTCCTTCGGACTCATGGTTGAAATATGGCAAGAGCCTGCCGAGAATAAAAAGCTGATAGAATTGTTTGAACTCGAAGACACCAAAAATATCCCGATGTTATTACTGTTTACTGAGTTTGACGGCAAGTTTTTAAAAATAGAGCTAAAACTCGACGATACTAGTAAAGATAGTGCATACAGTTCAATAAGAGAGCAACTAGAATTTTCTTGTAGTGCTTTATCAAAAATAAAAGACGAGAATCTCAAAAACCCTTCCGGCTTGTACGCTGCCTTATCCCTGCATAATGACAATAGAAATTGTTGGAAATTATTAAAGAAAGGCGTCGATCTATATGCCTATATTAAAAAGTTTCTAGTATAACAAAAACAATAAGTCGGCATTTAATCTTACTTCACATTGCGTGGATGGCCGTGCCAGTGTCCACTTCCTCTTTAATGAGACAGTGCTGAACCGCAATCTTCTTGGCAATAGCGATCTACAGCTACAGATTTAGCTTACATCAAAAAATGGAGTTCTTACTTTGCTTCGATCACATCAACGTCTATCTCAAATACTCTGCTGATTACATCTCTTTTTACACCTTCGGCTAAAAGGCGTCTGATGATATTTTTTTGGTCGAATTGATTAGGGAATTCAATTTTTTTGCCACCATCTATGTATCCTGAGCCGTATCTAACAAAAATCTGGTCTAGTTCAAAAACACTCCAGCGAGTGTTTTTAGACATTTCTTCAACGATCCTGATTGCGTTTTTGTCTGTTACTTTTTGAAAGCCAAATCTCTTTCTTAGCACTTGCTTAACTCTCAAGTCAGGTTTAACCGTATCGACACCATAAGCCATTCGCAGATGTTGGAAAGTAGCAATACCAATATTTGGAATACGTCCAATTATATCATCGCTCAAGTGCTCAACATCCGCATTTTCAGCCCACTTACGCATTATCGAAAAACTATTTTTTGCTGAGTAGATTTTTTTCAATTCCGAATATGCATTGAGAACTAATTTAAGAGTTGCATACTTTTTCTTATCTTTGTGCCCCCAGAATGAGAAAAACTCCCTTTTACTCATTTTTTTAACGAGTTCTTGAAGGTCTTCTAATGACTTGAGTTTTGGATATTCATTCTTGATTCTCTTAATATTAGGTTCTACGACCTTGTTATAGTTTCTGTTGGCAGCGAGTATTACTGATAAAAGAGTAATTGCAGCATTTTTTCCTCGCCTACTTTTGAAACTATCTAAAGATCTTTCTACTGATTCTCCGATGCTTATTGGGCCATATGTAGGAAATGAGTGAGCTTTTTCGTTTAATCTGTATGAACAAAGCTCTTCAATAGTTTCTTTTAAGAATTTGCTGTTTCTTAAAATTTTCTTGTTTGCTTCTTTCACTAAATAGCTCCAGTTTTGTATTATGAGTCGGTCAGTTAGTAAAAATATAGATCATGCTATCGAGTTATAGCTAAAATCTCTAAAGCGGATTCAGAAGAGGCTTCTTTCCCAAAAGACTACCATTTCGAGCATTTACTTCAGCCTTATAGGCCTCAGAACTACTATTTACCAAGATATACTGGTAGTCTAAGTGTTCATGAATATAGCGCTTTGTCATTGTATCTAGCTTTAGTTCACCGCTAGCAAATTTAGGCAGGTCGTCAGCTCGTAGTGAAGGGATAACGAGCCTGTTTGCAACGTAAACGCAAAACTGGTCTCCACTCAACCGACCCGATGCATGGCTATTAAGTCTTGTTATCAGCCCAAACTTTCTGTCAGATTTGTGATTTTCAATTTGACGACCTGACATGCCGCAATAAAGAAGTTCGTCACTCTTCCATATTGCATAAATCCCAGCAGATATCTTGGGTATATCAGAGTTAGGCCATTCAGAAAATTTATAGCGTTTTGAAAATTCCATTTTTCCCTATTAGACAGGCTTTTAACGCTTTAAAAGCGTTCGTATTACTTTATTTCTCTATCTTAGCAATGTCGCGCTAAAACTAAAGTATCTTATTTATAGGTATTTTAAATCAGAAAGCCAAAAGCCACTGTCTAAATTAGTCAGTGGCTTTTGGCTTTCTGAATGCTGCTATTACTTAGCTATCGGCTACGAACTTCCTGTCGTTTAGACTGCTTTTCAAAAGCTTCAATATAGTTACCATAGTGTTCAAACAGTTGCTGGGGGCTTTTGTGTCCCATTAGCTTCGATATTTTCCAAAAGTTTTCACCTTGAGATATTAGCTTTGTGGCGAAGGTGTGTCGAAGTTGATAAGGATAGCGATATCCTACCCCCGCCCGTTTAATGATTTTTGACCATCTGTGTTTTCTGAAAGACTCAGCGATCCACCGTTTTCCTTGGTCATTAACAAATACGTACTCCTCATCATGCTTATTCATTTCAAGCTCTAGTAAGTCGGCGAGTTCTTGGGATATGGGTATAGTGCGTTGACCAGCAACAGTTTTCGTACTCTTCGTCACTTTATGCACTACAGCATCGTATATAGTAACTTCTAGTGTTATGAGGCAAACATCTTCCTTCTTAAGAGCAATCCATTCACTAGGTCTCACCCCTGTCTCGCTCCAAAAAGTCACAATGGCTTTTTCGGTGCCCTCGGTCTCTTTTATGATTTTAGTCAATTCGTTCGGAGTAAAAGGTAGAACATCTTTATGCTTTTTCCTGTTATCGGTTTTCTTTGCGATCTTAATATGTTCTTTTAACTTAAAGCCGATAAGTGGGTTCAGTCTGATCACCTTATCAGTGATTGCTGCATTTAGGGCAGACCGTAAAACTGATAGCCGATTACCTAACGTTTTTGAAGAAACGGTAGCATTCTCAACGAAGTTGACAATAGTTATACGCTCCAGTTCTGCTACAGGTATGCTCCACAATGGCTCAAGACCTTTCACGTCTTTTTTGTAGCCAACGATTGTAGATATGGAAAGTCCTCGCTCCTCTGCTTTATCAATATACCTGTCTAAATAAGTTTTAACCGTAATTGACTTCGTTGCCCCACCAAACAACTTTAGCTTTGTAGATTTAGGGAAAAAATCGGCGTAGAAAAACGTTCCTTTAGCGATTTCATGCTTGATGGTTCCCAATTTATTAGCTGCCGCATTGAGGCCTGCCTGTGTAATTTCATAGCCAGCAGGCTCACGACACTGAATATTCTTGTAGGTAAACGCCAGTTGGATACCCGTTGCACGCTCGTGCTTATCATAACGAATTGACACACCGCGCACTGTTTTCAGTTTCTCAGCATTTTTCTTTAACAACATATTTAATTTTTCCTATTTAAGAATTAGAACCGCTATTACGCGCCCAGTCACTTATCGCCACAAGATCTACCCAGCGTTCGCGAACATTTGCTGGAGTAAAATAATGACTACCCTTCACCCAATAACCACGCTCTATACGGCGCTCAACTGCCTTAATCGACTCTCCAGAAATAACGCAATACTGGCTTAATGGAACCGTTGTTAACATATGTCTCTTTAACCTTTATATTCTGTCAGCCAGCCTAAAAATCTTATCGAACTGACTGTTACTATTAGTTTCCCTATACTCGTACGATGTTATCCGCCATGATAACTCTTAAAAAATGACTATCGTTGTAAGCAGCTGTTGAATCGCTCTCTCTCTGTGCTGTGGCAATAAGGGAATGCTATAAAAAAACTTAAAAAATCCGATGCAAATTTACGTGCTTTTGTGTATTGGAAAGCTATCTACATGAATATGCTGGAAAAAATAATTCAAAAGTTTTTCAGAACTTTATTTTTCGTCATAAAAATTGTTTGAATGACTTTTCGGTGTAAATAAGAAAGTCTAATTTTTGACCAAGGAATGCAGTTTATAATGAACAAAGACAGAAGGTTGTTAGCGTAGCAAGGCGTAATAGCACAATTATCCCATTTAACGCTGTCACACCTCGGCTAGTCATTAGCAACAAGCTCTTTAATGAAACTAATGAGACGGTACTTTTGCGATTAATGCATCGCTGAGTGTTCAATAATCACATTGATTTCTTACGCCAGACTTACCTTTCAAAGCCAGTCGTCATCGAAACTACAGAGGTCATCGATGATAAAATCATCACAGTCAATCAATGAAACTGAGTCGGAGAAACATTCCATCTCAAGTGGTGACTCAAAAATATCAATGCTTGCGTCTACCTCAGATAACGAAGCGCTGTCTTCATGAGTGAGTGGGCCATCACCAATAACATATCCTCCAATATCAATACTGCTATTTTTCATCAATGGAAGGCCTGAGCCAGGGTTTACATGCGGTGTCTCTACTATCTCGGTAGATGATTCAGAGGTCTCAAGCGAGATGTCGCAGTGATCAAATAGTTTATGGCTTAACAATGTCATATTAATTCCTGAAATCTTGATTTGGTCACTAGAAATTTAATGAAATTTATGGCATTTTCAATTTCATTGACTGCATAGTCAGCAACAATGTAATTGCCTCCTAAGTGACATCAAGTTCATATAAAAACGTTCAGTTTTTCCGAGATATTAGCGCTAATCCCCCTATCCCTAATAAATTTCCTAATTAAGATCCCTATTACTTCAGAGGTCAATTCAGAAAAATTATGAAGGTGAAATATGAAAGGTAGTCGCCGTGCGCTCTACTCAGCGTTGTTTTGGGTGACGGAATGGGGAATGATGCTTGGAGATGTTTTGTTTGCCGTATGGCTCATACAATTTATAACGCAGTTTGAAGTCCACAACTCTTATCCATTTGTGGGCTTGAAAGGCTAGGCTATTATTTTTTTGCTTTAAGCTACAGCGTTAAATTGCGAAGTTTTGCGAAAAAAATTCCTTATTCAGTATGATGATTAGAGCACCCTAGGGTGCTCTAACGTCTTCCTGATACGAGCGACTATTTACATGCACCAGGTACACGACAGGCACATGAAGATGGTGCGTGACACGCATGTTCATCCCCACAACGCGCAGCTTTGTTATTGTTCACACCGTAAAGCACATCTGTTGGATATTTTCCAAAGTGCTTTTCATACAACGCAACAGTTTCGTCAAAGGCGTTTTGCAATGAACGTTGGTCGTCATCACCGTAAATACCAAAGTACGGGTAATGGTGAATGAAGTAGCCAAATATTGCTTCGCAATCCTTTTGGTACGCCACCGTATCAAGGATATGCTCATGCCAAAACTTGTCTACAAGCTTATTAGGCACTAAGGCAACTTTAGGATAAATCAGCTTCAAGAAAAGAAACTTTTTGTATTCTTCCTCTGCGAAGTCTATCAACTCTTCAGTCCATGTTGCCTCAGATGACTTTGATAGCTTCCATTTCAACTTATCCAAGTTTAGCGAATTTATTGCCACGCGCTGCTCACTGTACTTGCCGACATCAGCCCCTATGTTTTGTTCGAACGCCTTATTTACAACTTGTGCCATTACAGTATTCATATTATTTACCTCCCTGTTGAATTTGCTTACTACGATTGCCGTGTTTCTGGTCATACTGCTTGTTAGTTCCAGGTGTTCCTTTGTTAGGATTTTTCTGGTTTGCAGAATTGTCCGTTGGCTTAATTTTTTTCTTTTGAGACATATCTTTGTTTCCTTTTTAAAAGTTGAAAGTGCGATACAAACACGTATCACCTTCGCTTAAGGAAACGCTCTAAGTGCTTTCGTTGAATTAGACTGTCAGGAATGAACTCTTCACGAGCTTTTTTGAATATAAGGCGGTAGTTGCCTAGTTTAAATCGTATCAAGCCTTTCGCTAAGCTCAATTGACGTCCGCCAAGTTCGGCATAGCTTTTACCAGACTTAAGGCCTTCCTCTATCTGCTCAGCTTTAGAAATGTACTTACGGCACTCAGCCGATTCGTATTGCTTGAAAAGTTTGCGTAATGTTGTCATGGCTATCTCCTTTGTTTCGACGATAGCCAGTTTTTATTTGTGCTCGGCACAAACAAGCATTAATTCAACATTTTTTGAAAATATTCCCAGGCTTCGTTTGCTTCTGCCTCGATAGCCTTTATTTTTTTATTCAGTGCTTCTACAACGGGTAGGCGAATGACAGCGTCTTCTTCAAGTTTTTGCAGTACCTCTTTAGCTTTTTCATACTGCTTGTCACCAAAGAAACGTTCTGCTTCCTCATATCGTCCCATGTAATCTTCCCAGGGAATGACTTGAGAATACGCTGTTAAAATTGGCGATATGTCAGAAGGATCATTCTGATTAGAAAAAAACGGGGATGGCAGTTTATCCCTGAACAAATCGAACTCAGATGAATTAAGCGCTTCAATAATTTCATAGACATTTTCTCTAACTACGCCTAGGCAAAAAAACTCTAAATACTGCTGATTAGCAAGCTCTAACAACTCTTGGTCGTATTTTTCAGTCATCCCTGACTTCGCATAGCTTTGCAGAAATTCCTTCGTCTTTTTGGTATCTCCATTTAATAGATACCAAATACACAGAATATTCCTAACAGAGTTTCGCCTACCTTTAAGAATAGGATGTTTGTTTTGTGGAATACCTTCTGTTTTTTCGCAAACTATTTTCGGTCTATATAGGTTTGCACCTCTTTTTTTAGCAAATATGGTATTCAATGGAATTCGAATACTATCTGGTAAATCCCTAGTTTTCAGGCAGATGCGAGCTAACTCTAGGAACGATTGAACTTCTACGTTTTCCATCAGTAATACACCTCGTCACAAAGTAGCTCACGTATATCCTCCCGCCCTATTTCTTCCGTCTTAATATTCCTAAGAATATCTACCGCTTTCACACCTTTGTTGCAGCGGTAAACTATGCGGTTACTTGAACGATACCTATTGTCACTTACTCTTTCTTTATTATAGTGTTCATAGATATAGTTGATTGTTCCCATACATTGCCCTAGCAGAATTGACTCCAGCTTAGACAGAGAAAGTATCCCTAAAAAGTTCCGTCTATCCTCATCTACTTCATTGCAAGATCGCACAAGGTCAAGCTTCTTTTGGTTTTTAAGCGCTGCGATTGCTAAGCACTCTCCTAGTTGCATAAATTCTTTCTTGTTGAATACTACAAAGGAAGCCTTTGACACTTCACTTAGGTGGGAACAGTTGGAAGGTAAACGTTCTTTCGCAAAAGATTGTGAAGAGAAAACTAAAATGGCTAATATAATAAGATACTTCATCGGCTTACTCCTTGCCAAAACGCTTAAACGCTTTCACAAAAATAAGCGCTGTCACTATCCATGAAAAAAACGCGAGTGAATCTGCCATCACACCGTTTTCTAGCCTCTCGAAAGCGCCTAATATTGTTTCATTTGGGTGGTCTAAACCTATTATGAATAAAGCGAGTGCTAAAAAGTAAATTGAGAACTTTACTAAATTTATAACGATGCGATTGAACCCGTTAGCCGCTAGCGCCAATTTATATCTGACGTCATAGTGAGTAACCTTCACAGCTATCAGTTTCTTTAGCTTCAAGACGGTTAGCGCTGCGAGGGCTATCATGAATAGCTTGTCTATCGCTGTTAAATTAGATGTGTTACCCACTCCATCCAGATGCTCAAGCTCTGAAAATACAATAACCGCGAAGTAATAGGCGATTAAATATAACGAGACCAGCAGCGAAATCAGGTGAAGAAAAGAGTGATAATAAGGTATCGCGCTTCCTTTAAATTGATAGATACCTTCGGGGTCAAACAACCTTATTTTTTTTCTGGCTTTCAGAATGAATTTAGATTCTAAATCACTCAGTTTAAAGGTCTTAAGTTCCTGCTCGTTTTGGTTTTGTGAAATCTTGGCTTCGTTATTATCAGTTCTCGCTCCAGGTGGTTCTTGTTTAATATTATCAAAACTAGGCTGAGAGTCGTAATCCTTTACCATACTGCGTTTCTCCATTTACAACGTGTTTTTTGATTTTTTCTAGCGGACTTATAGTTTAGTTAATTTGTTGAAGATTGAGCTTTTTTGAGACGATTAGTGATTGCAAGCAATAACAAATTACCCGTGCTACAGCCTCAAAAGACCATTGATATCATAAACGTTATAAGTTAAAAGAGTCCAAAAAATTGGGGAACCTTACTAGACCATTTTAATATCCTCAATATGTCAGGTAGTAAAAGAATAAGACCTAATGACAACGTTTTGGAAATATATAAAACGGCATTTTGAAGCCAAATGAGGCTTCGTTGCTGATGAGTGCTGATGTTTTATATTTAGCGGGATGTAGCGTTTTGGACATGGTTTTCATTGCTCATTATTACTTAACCTTTGACCCCTATTTGACCCCGTCGAATCAATAACCGATATATAGTGCAGAAGACGAAAGCTACTGAGAGTGGCAGGATGCTGATGCAATCAGCTCATAGGTTTCAGGTCACTCACACCTTAGCGTGTGATCCGCTCCTGGCGGAAGGTATTTGAAAACATCAAAGAATGTCTCAAACAGTGATACTCAAAAGTATGCGATGTGAGTAACCTGAAAGTCAATAATATGCTATTTAGTAAGGGCTTCGCAATTCCTTTTTCATTAGTATTTGAGCCAAATTATCTCTTTGCCAAGTAAAGAACCATTCTCTGTTTTTGATGAATTCCAATACCAAATCTACCGACGGCAATAATTCCAACTTTGAACATATATCAGTAAATAAAGATTGCTTGAAATCTTTACTAAAATATGGATTAGCTAGGCTATCAAACATCAAACATGTCATTTCTGTCGAATTTCTTATTTGCTCACCATCTCTAACTGAAAACAAACGTGATATTTCATTCTCAATAAAAGCATTTATATCCTTATGCTCCTCTTTATCCTCAATAAAACTCGACAAAACCATCAATTGAAAATAGCCAAGCTGTGCACCATCCTTCTTTACTATTGGGTCATCCTTATCAGTTCTTTCTAGATCAAACAAATCAATAAGTTGACCCTCTGATATAGGGTAATCATCAAAATTAGTTCTTATTGAAACTAACAAATTTAAGGTTTCTATTGAATTAGCCTTACCCTTATCTTTCATTTTCGAAAGTAATAGTACAGATTCATCATATATTTTTTTACGAACATTATCCTTAAACGACGCATGAGACACTTCGGTAATAGTATTCAACCTAACAACAATCTGAGTGATAATGTAAGTTGTTCTAACTCTGATATCCATACTGTATATAAAAAATGAAACTTCCAACACAAATAACAACAACTTGAGTAACTGATCAGTCTTATTTTCAGTTATTGAAGACTTAACACTCTCGTCCTCTAGTATTCGATAGAGCTTTCGCCTTATTTCTCCGAGAGTGTAACCACTTAGGCTTTCGTAACTCACTCCGTTGTCTTTAACTAGTCTCTTCAAGTTTTTGATAAATCGGTTTGCTTCTCTGGATGAGTTAATTGACTTAATGAATGAAACATTTTCATTTTTATCATGATCATCCTTTAAGAGGTTTTTGAATGTGTCAGAAACTAAATCTTTTGCATCCATTTTTGCAATAGTTAGCCCCGTTATAAATGGCACTTCAACAAACTCAGTTTTTGATTCATTAACAAATAACTTAAAATCTTCCAATTCAGCCAGAACAACATCTAAGATTTTCTTTGCCGTAACTAAGTTTTTCGTGTATAAAAAATAATCATCTACATAGCGTCTTATTGTATAGTCACTGTCGAATCGAAGCTTTAACTTATTCTTGACTTTATCGATTATACTAAGATCAATACGTTGTAAAATTACTTCCGCGAATATCCTTGAAAACTCAGGGCCAATTATAATTCCACTATCTTCATTTTCATTAGCTTTGAGCATAAGACTTTCAAACTTAGACTCTACTGAAAAATAATCGGAATATCTCTTTGCAAACTCTCTTCCCTTTACTGCCCAACCAAAGCTCGGAACAAAGATGTTATGGAAGCACTTAGAGATATCAAAGCGCGTCAAATGCTCAAACTTTTTTTCGATCCTGTGAGATTCATAAGAATCATAAAACTTATATAAAAAATTGTATTTTTTATAGGTAAAATAAGAGCTAGCGAAATTAGTTTCATTCTCGAATCCCTCTCTCTCAACCTCAACACCTTCGCGGGTTTCCGGTTCTGAATAGTTGACGAATTCCTTTTCGTAAAATCTCGATGCAACTCGACTGGGCGCTCTTAAGCTAATGGGGCTTCGCGAACAAAGCTCTGTAATTAATGAGTCATAGTCTCTGTATACATTTGAAATTTCAAGTTGAACGGAAGGATGCGGTACAGACAATAGCCTTTTACTCTTCGAGTTTTTATGGATTCTATAATTATAAGGCTTTGTATAACCATCATAGTTGAAAAATTTATTTATAAAGTCAGCGATTGGTTTATTGACTTTAGATGAAGAAAGCTCTTGGCTTTTCAAATAATGATAGACACCTTCATTTAGAAAATTTATAGGAACTTCATATGGTAAAGTCTCTGTCAGCACAACTCTAAGGTGGTCATGTTTATCAATTTTAATTTTACCCATTACCAACACCTCTTTATTTTTTTATTTAGGTCATTGGTAAAACTATTCATCACTCTTTTTCTAAAGCCAAATTGAAAAGATATTGCTTGAATTTGTCTGAGCCTAGCGTCGCTGATATTACCACCGTGATTTTTAATTAATTTCATTGCTGAATAAGCAGGCTCTTTTCTTGAATTAATAAACTTCTGATAAAAAGCGTCAAGTTCTTTCAACTGAGAATGGCAATTTATTAACGGATAATTATAGTAAATACCAGATTTTAATTTAGTTCTTTCAATATCACCGATAATATATTGGTTTGCGCTTAAAAACTTCAGTCTTGCTAACAGAAGGTTGTATTTTCTATCTTTGGAATAGGCGCGAAAGGCTCTGCGAACTCGATCTTTTACTTTGTTCACTTTTTTATTACTAATGAATACTTGAACTTTTCTTTCGATTCCAGGCTTAGAAGAGCAATTTTGTATCCTTAATTTGTAGCCAAGATAATCAATATCAGCTGACGCTCCATTGGTAGGGTCATTAAGTACAGTGTAAAAACTTTTATCCGTGTTTAGTGTAAGCTCTTTCGCAGAAGCCTTTAACCTTTCCTTCATCACAGACTCAAGCTGAGCTTGTTCACCTGAATAAAAGACTATGATGTCGTCAACATACCTAGCATAAAAGTAAACTTTGCTATCAAGCTTCATTTGCTTATCAAAATGACGAATCCTAACCTCAGATAGTGTGGAACTAAGTGACATCCCTCTGGGTAACCCTTGAATTCCTTGACTAGCAAGCTGTTTATCCCATTGTTTGAGTACCATTCTGTTTTGGTGTGATACCAGCCACTCTTCAGTAATGAATTTAACAATGGACGTTCGATCCAATGATTCATAAAAGTCTTTAATGTCAAGTCGAGCAATGGTTATTGGTTGAGAGTCTTTAGCTAAAGCTATTGTCTGTTTTACTATGGCATGTCGATCAGATGGCCTAACCTTAAAAAGTCGGCGAATATTGTCATTTAGCTTTTTAGCGACTAGTTCATCAGCGGCGCTCGCAAATGCCCAACCATCTTTACCCTTAAATGATTTTTTTACGAACTGAGAAAATTTGTAGTCGTCGAAAGTCAATTTCCCTTCTATTTTCTCATATGTATCAGCAACAAAGTTGTTATATTCAGTACCAGGTTGAAATTTTTTCCAAGTATTAATACCCAAAAGCTTTATTGCTTTTTCAGAGATCGATTGATCCAACATGTAAAGTCCCTTTATTTCTATTTTTTTGCTCGTCCTTCGACACCGCTAATGCTAAATAGTTATAGTAAACAGCCTCCTCCATATGGTTTTTAAACACTTGGGAGCGCTTTAAAAATTTATAGGCGAAAAAGCCTAATAAAGCATTAAATAAGATATTTATAGCATTACATTTAAAAACAAAAAAGTTAACTATAAATATCAGTGCCAGTAACACACACATACTTCGGTAAAAGCCAAATCTAGCTAAAAATATATCATGATTTGAGTTTTCAAATTTAAGCTCAACAACTGCTTTGCAAAACCTATACACGTTAGCTGATTCGATTTCATCATTAGGAAGGTATTTTTTAACTATATTAACTAAAGATTCTTTGTGTCTTATTTCACGTGGCTTAAGCCAACCAAGCTTTTCGACATACTTAACTAACCAATTTGCAATTGGTTCAATAATCATACCAACTAACAAGAATACTATCGGAACGACAATTACTAGGCTTCCAGAAAAATCTTTTAGGTTTTTTGCCCAGTTGGGAAAAGGAAAAGAAAAACCATAAAATAGATAAAATGCGGCGACGAAAGATGCAAAGCAGCCTACGGTTAAATAGGTTCCAATATCCCAAAATGACAGTTTTCCCTTTTCAAACATAATCTACTCGTCTCTTTTATTGTTACTTGTTCGTCACAGCATTTGTAACGTATTCATGTAGCTTTGCCATCGCTAAAGTATCAAACTTGCAATAAGTTCTTAATTCAGTGATTTTTTCTCGCTTAGTCAGTTCACACTTTATGTCTATCATTCTTCTCCATTCTAATTGTGCTTGGTCGCCTCTCTGCACGGCCAAGTTATTGTAAGATAGACTTGGCACGAATGCTGGTAAAACAACTTTTATTGAAGTCGATAAAGCTAGTCGATGATCTTCAAAGCATGTCTTAAAAATTTGCATTTGATCCCAAATTCTGTCACTCACAGCGTTCAAAAATTTTTGGTGCTGTGGAAAGTCTTTACCCATTTCTTCTAACCTAGATTTTTCAAACGGCTCATAATAAACAACAATACTGCCACTGCTTTCAAAGTGTCGCTTCATCCCATTTATTAAAGGCTCTCTTGGTTCATCTAGACTCTCATGTATATATTCATGGTGAACTAAGTTCCCATCTTCATACAAGATATGTAACGAGTATTGGAAAGGGACTTGTTGCCAAGGTCTTGAATTATCCCACATTGGAACGGCTGGGTTGTAAGTTTCGAAGTCAAAGAAGTGAATGGGGGACTCTAATGATTTCAGTATGTCTTTTGCTTTTGTTTTATCGATATATTCCGTTTTATTTTGGATAAGCTCAACTTTACGTCGCAATGACTCTGGTAACTCAATATGACTGGGAATGTCTTCAATTAGGTGAATATCATTACCTCGAAGAAGTTCTTCTGTCTTGATAGGTAATCTTGGCAAGTCAAAAATAGTCTTTTCAGTTTGCTTCAGCCAGCACTCGTTGATATGTGGACAAGCTTTGTCTTTAGGCTTCTTACAAAACTTACCAATTTGCACAGAAGGGGCAACATCACGTTCAAGCTTTTTCATAAAGAAGCGCGAAGCATCGGCTATCTCTCCTAGCCGCTCATTTACCAAATCTGTAATATCTTCAAATGAAAATAGGTTTTGTCTATCAGGCCAAATACAGTTCCCGTTACTATGCATCAATTGCACTTTGTCAGGTGTGTAGCCACATTTACCCATCACATAATGCTGGAATGCGGCATCGTAAACATGCTCATAGTTGTCTTTTTTCAACACCTTTGGGGAGTTTGAAGATTTCGCTTCAATTAAAGTTAGAGTTCCGTTTTCTTTGATGACAACATCGGCTAGGCACAGTAGACCTTTGTGCTCAAAGGCTGCTTCAAACAAAGTAACATTAGAAACTTCTAACTCATGTTTAGTTTTGGCTATTACTTCATCAAGACTACCTTGTTGCCAGCCTATCATTTTTCCATGGGGGTAAAACTGCCTGACCTCTTCACTAAAACGATTACCTTCAAACGAATTTTTTAAATCCGAGACAGACGGCTCCTTTGTCCAGATTCCTTTTTTCTCATGCCATAGTCTTTTTATGCAAACTCTGGCTGTTTGGAAGTCCGTTTTGGTTAGCACTGTTAACTCTCCAACGAGTACGAGATTAGATCTGCTATGGAGTGCTGGATGTATTTTGCATTAATACCTTCGAGTCTCAGCTGATCACATGGAGTAGACACAGTAGGCATAATGAACTTAGAAATGATGTCCGTTCCTGATAGCGCTTTTTTGTTCGCTGAACTCATGGTTACCTCGATGCTACTCATACCAAGGACTAGCTCAGACTTATCTAAACTAGGTGGGAACACGTGTCCTTTACGTATGAACTATCAATCCTTAATTTATTGTTCTTTTATCGAGCCTGGTCGCGGCCTTAGTCAGTTGTAAAAGTACCAGAATGCAAAGCAAATGTCATTTTGAAAGGCTACTGAGATCTACACCTACGTCGTCAATCCCGAAAGTTCTCCACGAGCGACCCTTGTTAAGGCTGAAGACATAAAAGGAGAACTTCATGAAATGTAAGCGGCAATTTTTTATTGCATTATTTGACGTACTTAGCTCACAACTTATGATTATCGGAGACATTCTGTTTGTGATTTTTGTTGTGCAACTAATAACTCAATTCGAAGTTGCAGAGAGTTATCCGTTTACCGGAATGAAAGGCTATTTGCTAATTTTACTTATCTATTTATTATCACTTGCTTGTCACTTACAAAGTGCAAGGTTGCGAAAAAAATAGAACTATCTTGGAGCACCCGCTGGGTGCTCTTTTTTCTTCTAATTATTTGCCCATTGCCACCCGCAACTTGCTTTTCGCTCTTATCGAAGATGTTAACAACGTAATCGGTACGATTATGTGAAAAAGCTTGAGCAAAGCTCAATAACGACTGCGCAGATAATAGTTTTGTGAAACAGAACAATTATCGGAGCCGGAGGCAGCATCGCAGATTTAGCCAGATTTCATTTTGCATAAGCAAAATTGCTTGTAATTACGAAGTAATTGCAGGCAACTGAAACACCAACGGTGTGAACTCTGCGATGGGGTATTCAAAGCGCAGCTTTCCCTGAGTAGAGCCTGGTGGAATGTGGCTAAATCAGCGGTAGCTGACTCCGAGTAAAACTTCTGCCGCAGTCACAACGTGACAAGTAGCAGAGCAGCGACGAGTCGCGTCAGCTCTGCTTTGCAGAAGGTTTACTTCTACGCAGTAGACAACATTTTAAGAATAAAAAATGTTGTAGCTAAGCAGTATGCTTAGCGGAGCGAAGCTTAAGCATAATGCAAAGCATTGTGCGCTCATTCGAAGATTCTCCCGAGCTTGATTCTATGTAGTTATGATTTAAAAACAGGAGAATGAAATGAACTACATAGACCGTGCAATCGAGTCTTCTACACGCAACCTATATATTGCTAATAAGAGTGACCCAGCGTCACTTGGCATACAGCGAGAGAATGCCGCAATAGCGATAACAGGAATATTTGGCGTTACCTGTAAANCCGTAATTCAGCGTCATCTAGAGCTATCTAGAGAAGCCGTAAATAAACTTGTAAATAGACTCAAAAAGAAACAAATCGTAGCTATACACCCTACTTTTGCCAACCAAGACAGGAACTTCATAGTTCTAACCAACCCAGGTATTCGGGAGGCGGAATTTTTGCTCAACAGAGAACTACACCTGCGCTCAGATGCTAGCAGAGTGAACGAACGAAATTTGTTGCATGATCTCTCGGCACAAATTGTGATTCTCGACTTGGTGAAGGCTAAGAAAATTACGGGGTTTGCTTCTGAGCGCGATATTGCTATTCAGTTAGAGAATAGAGCAAATGACCCTCGACTGGTTGATGCTCTGGTCGTGGATGCAAATACTGGCTGTCGTATCGCTATTGAGATGGAAACATCTAATGCCAAGAATAAATCTAATGGCGACCTTCGCGCAAAAATACTTAGCAAATATCTACAGGAATTTGAAAGTGCCAACGGGCTATATGAATTTGTATACATGTATAGTCACCGCCAGCGTTTTCTTACTCAGATTGAGAAGGCCCACGCTCGTCTATTCGCAAATACCCGCTCTTCTTTTACTGAAAGTGAGCAAGCGACACTAACGAGCCAAATCAAGTTTCAGCACAACCAATGTGATGTCATATACGAATTAATGTTTAACAGTAAAAGACCGTTAGGAGATGACAAGTCACAGTCTATTTCCAGAGATGCGTTTTTCAACGAACTCGCTAAACTGGAAGCGCTCGCAAAAAGCAGTAATGACAGAATAGTGGAAATAAGGTTAGAAGGTTTTCGTGACGGAGGAAGAGCTTTAGGGCTGTTGAATTAGTTGTAGACTTGTCCTCAGGGAGCGGTTCGCTCCCTTTTTTTATGGCTTACGATAGCTTCAAGAATTATTGAATATCGTGTTGATAGACAAAGCATCTTTAACGCACATNCCTCTATGTGCGTCGAGCCAGCAGGAGGATTGCACTGTCGAGGTTTACTGTGCTATCAGTAGTGTTCCCACCCGAGTTCATGAGACTCAAGCAGATTGAGTTTATGAAAGGTTGCGGCTCAGCTATTACTACATAGTCTCCGATTACGAAAAATTTTCAGCATAATTTACATGACAATGGAAATTTCGATTGAAGTAAACTGAATATAGTTACTGATTAATGTGAGCGCGACGCATTAGTCTGGTAACAGGTTTGACGGTACGCCATTAACTCCCCCTTCATACAACAGGAGACTTAATATGACTTAAACCTACCTGGTAGATTGGCGTTGGCTCTTGCCATGAATTAGTGGGCTAGACGATGCGGAGGCGTCTTACAACCTCGGCATATAGATAAAGTGTTTGCTTTATCCCCTAAGGCGTACCGTCCTTTTTAATTTATAGTTTGATTGTATCGAATCACTTCGAGGTCTTCCCGCGCCCTCTTGAATAGTCGAACGTTTGTAAAATCAGCATCTCGTTTTTCTACACTGAAACTGTTGTCTTGCTGTACGGAAGGCAGTCATTGCGCAAATTAAAGTAAAAATATCCCGTTTATCTAGCAGAGTTCTCATGAGCAGAACTTAGTTAATCATAGGACTAACTGAGGAATTTATTATGAGGCCTAACTACGAAAGCGTTTTCGACGCTTGCATTAAACTCTCTGGAAAATGGATATCACTTGCTAATTCAGTAAGCTATGTCGCAATTATTAATACACTTTGGAACACACTGTTTCTATTGCTAGATTATCCCGACTTCATTGCTTTCGAGGCATTGTCATATAGGTTATTTTTGATTTCGTTTGGATGCGTGGGAATAGGGGTTATTTTTTCACTAGCTGCGTATTTTTGTATGCGAACATTGGAGAGTAAATAATATTGAGCACCCCACGAGGGGTGCTTTTTCTACTTCTCGAAAACCGAACAATTTTTAAACAATTAATTGACGGTGGAATCATTTCAACCTAGACTGGTGCATGTTCCGGCCCATTCCGATCACCCATTTCGGTTCAATCCGATCAGTGATTTCGGTCTAATCCGATCGCTTATTTCGGCGTTATCCGATCAAAAATGACGTTTTTCCGAAATCACTGATCGGAATCCCGAAATCTTCTTCTTTTTCTCACTAAATCAATTGGTAAGCTCAACTTCATCACTTTATTGAAGGAACGAGCTGCCATGGCGAGAAAGAGAACCGATATGAGAAAGATTAAAGACGTCCTGCGTCTCAAATTCGAAGTAGGATTAAGCCATCGAGAC
>NZIK01000105.1 GCA_002691625.1 Alteromonadaceae bacterium | reverse complement strand
TTGAAAGACAAGAGCAAGCTCAGCTAGCCCTTGAATAGAAGGCCCCCTTTTAGGGGGTTAACGCAAAGCCACCTTCTTTAGAAGGTGGATTCTTTACTGTCTGTTACTTTGGAAGTTGTAGGTCATGGTAAGTGATATGCGAGTTTCATTGAAATCAAACACATCTCTGCCTATCCCGCTGGTATTTTCATTATCCAAATAACGTACATCAGCACCCACAGATAAGCTTCTCGACAATCTGTTGCGAATGCCGATGGAGTACATGCTTGCATCAGTATCGCGCCCAGCGTCGTCGATTGTATTGTTAATCTGTGAAAACTGAAAACGACTATAAATGGAAGTTCTTGAGCCAACCTCAAGGTTTGCGTTCAATCCGATTAATTTCTGGATTTGCTGACGGTTGTCAATACTGTATTCCGTATCGATATATCTGCCATCCAATGATAGCTTTAAGTTTCGCCGTTGATAACCAATACTACTACCAAGCTGGCGACGTAAGATAACCTGGTCGGTTAATTCCGTGATTAACTGGCTAAATTGAACTACCTGTTCCCCTGGCTGTAATTCGTAATTCAGGGTATCAGGCTGGAAACAGTCGAGAATATCGACTGAACCCGCGGGACAAACAAAAGTTCCGGCATCGGCAACATCGAACATCATAGTTGAAAATGTTGTGGTTCGCTCCTGGTAGGAGATTGATGTACGTATTCGTTTGGTGCCGTGGTTGAGGCTAAATGTCGCAGCTTCGCCATAATAGCGGCGATTATACTGAGCCTGAACACTGGTGCGCGGCGAAAATTGCCAACTAGTAGATATTCCTACAAAGGTTTTTCCATCGTCTTCACCTTCAGTGGATATCTTATTGAGCGTAACATTGAAAAAGCGGCCTTCAGCGGGACGATAGTTTAAACCGACCCCGTAAGTATTAAACTTTGAAAACTGATTGTTGAAACGAGCAAAGAAGTTCTGCAATTCACCTGCAATGTCATTTTCTTCGTGGGTAGCTGTGAGCAAGAGCCCAAAATCATAGTAAAGGTTATAACCAACTTCAGCATTTACGAATAACGATTCAAATTCTCCTCGGTCCTGCCGATCGGTTTTACGATAGGTTGCATTAGCACGCCAGTAAGCGTTTCTGAACCAATCGCCATTCACCAATGAAGCATTTGCCGAAACGCCCTTAGAGTCAATAAACTGATTAAAGGGGGAAGTACTGTCGCCTTCTACTTCTTCAAGTGTGTTATCAGACTTCGTTTCCATATACTGGCCGGTTACGCTTAAACCCCAAATGTCACCGCGAGGTACGTTCAACCTGGCTCCAGCACTGTGCGTGGTTATCTTGGTCAAGTCATCCGAATTTAGGAGATAATCGGAGGAAATGTAAGTTTCCGGACGATAGGACTGATATCCTTGAGAGCCGCTGCCGAAAATCTGAAATACGTTATCAATGACACTGAGATTGCCAGCATAGTTGAATTCCGTGAAATTAGTCGAACTACTGCCTTCATCAAGTTCGAAACGTTGATAAAGGTGAGTAGCGGACACGGTAGCACTGGCCTTTTTGCTGGTATAAATCCCGGTTAGAGTAGGAGAAATCTGTAACGCGTTTCTATCTTCGTAGCGGCTATTTTCACTCTCTGTGTCAAAAGATTGATTTACCAGAGATGCATCTACGGCACCCCGAAATTGGATGTCAGCATATACGTTAGCACTAAACGCTACCGCCACAGCTGTCGCGATAAATGCCGGGCGAAATGTATTAATCCTTTCCACAAGCTGTCCTTTATCGCTGTCTATTCAGAGGGACCACTACCGTAGTAGTAGCCATAGTAATTACCATTATCGGCGCTTTCGTTAACAGCTTTGTTAACCACGAAACCCACCGCCATATCAGGGTTGAGCCTGTCGACGATATTATTAATATCGTTTAACTTGGTTCGGCCCTCCTCAGTAACTATAACCGCCTGACCGGCAAAACTCGCCAGTACTGCTGATTCATTAATACCAATTAATGGTGGGGTATCGATAATGACAATACGATCAGGATAACGATTGGAAAACTCATCAATCGTCTCGTTCATTCGTTCGCTGGCTAATAACTCAGTAGACAAATGATGCGTTTGACCAGCAGGGATAATTCTCAGTTTATCTACGTTAGTACGATAGAGCACATCAGAGATATCCTTGTTTTCATCCAACAGATATTCCATAAGGCCTTCGCCGGGATTTACCCTCAAGGTTCTGGTAACATTTGGCTTAAGAACATCAGCATCTACTAATAGAACGGTTTTATCCTGTTCTGCGGCAAAGCTTAACGCTAAGTTAATTGCTGTAAAGGTTTTACCTTCTGATGGGCGCGCGCTGCTCACCATAATGATGTTGCTGTTATTGAGTGTCTTCGACAGTGCGCCAAAAGCATTTCTTAGCAACTTACGCTTAATTTCCCGGTATTCTTCGTTAATTAATTTTCGAGCATTGCTGACAGAAACAAAGCCTCTTTCATCAAGTTCTTCGAGGTCTATGGTCAGGCGCAACGCCTCATTATCCGCATTAACTGCAGCCCCAGGCTTTGACTTTGCTGGTGTTGGCTTGGTTTTGACCTGTCCCTCTGTTACTGGTGTTTCAACAGGCAGATCAGTTTTTGCCGCCTGTTGTTTTTCCAGGGTACGCTCAATGGTAGATGATTTCTTGTCTTCCTGAGCACTCTCTGCTTGCTGAGCGGCCTGCCTGGCTGCAGCTTCTCTTTGGCGCTGCAAGGCTTTTTCTATTGTGTTATTAGCCATTATAGGAACCTCTCTACCAGGTTAACATGCGCTACTTCTGCTGCCAGCAGGATAGCATACATGGTTACAATTGCCCCGGAGGATAAGATAAACAGGAACACTCGTAAACGGTTTCTACGTTGGATCTGCTTCAGGTTTAAATGCGTCACCGCACCTAAAACCGGGAACGATGTAAGGGCTGTTAATTGTCTGCCACGGACCAGCACTGGCCTGATTTGACTGATAGCGAATGCTAGTGCAACACCCATACCGAAACCAAGAACAAGAATACCTGTATAATACACGAGTCGTTTAGGCCCCGTAGGTGTATCTGGCACCAACGGTGGTTCGATAATTCTAAACTGCAACTCTTCGGATGATACATCGGCGCGACGTGAAAGCTCTGCCGCTTCTTTTCTACGTAACAATTCTTCATATTTCTGCTTAGTAATACCGTAATCACGATTCAGAGCAGTGGACTCCGCTTCAATTTGCGGGACCAGATCAATTTTGTTTCTTAGTTCCTGAATTTTAGCTTCAAAATCACTCTCCCTGACTCGCAGCGACGCGATTTGACCTTCGAGACGGCTAATCTCAAGCTTTAATTCTGTGGCAAGCGGACTTAAGTTTGTATCGTCTCCGTCTTCGGCTGTTTCGCTAAAGTAAGCTTTCAGTTCATCCTGGCGCGATTGTTCGAGCGAAGCTAACAAGCTCTTAGCTTCAATCACATCGGGATGCTTATCGGTAAATCGCAACTTCAACTGATCGATCTTCTCTTCCAGAGATTTGATTCTGTTATCGTAGCGGGTTGTAATCACCGGCGTGTTATCGCCCTGACGAACATCAAATCCATCAGTAGCCCGACCTGAAGTCATTTGGCTTTTAAGCGATGAAACTTGTTGCTGTAATTCTCTGATTTGCAATTGAGTGCTTTCCAGATTGCTGTTTGCTCCCTGGAGTGTCGAGTAGAATGAGCCCGAAACCGGTAATATATCATTGTAGCGACGCTGGAAATCAGCAAGGCGTTGTTCAGCTTCGATTAGGCGGGTTTCATATTCTGAAATCTGCTCATCCAGAAAGCGACTGGCAGTATCGGTATCCCTACGGTTGTTACCTAAGCTTCCCTCAACGAACAAATCCAGTGTTTCCTGAACCACACGTTTAGCAAGTTCTGGATTGCGGTTAGAGTAGGAAATATTATAAATATTATTTCTGCCAGTTCTGTCCAGCCTGATATTTTTGCTAAGCGTATTAATCAGATTGGTGTAGCCCTCAGCAGTATTTACTGTAATGTCGAGGTCGGACTCCCTGGCGATAATCTCGATGTTGGAGCGACTTAACAGCGTCTGTGCCATCATCGCAATTTCTTGCTGAGGATTGGTTTGTATTGCTAAACCACTCAACAAAGGTTGAAGCATCGAGCGGGTGTCAACAAAGACAACAGCTTGAGACTTATAAACATCGGGCATCATTGCCACATAGCCAAATCCGATAGGGCAGATTAGCCACGAGCAAAGCATAATGTAGCGCTTTTTTAACCAAATCCCACGAATATAATCGAGGACCATCTCAATAGTTTGTTGCAGTTCCTGCATGATTTCGTCCGTTTACCGCTAATTAGACACAGTGATTACGATTCTGATTTCTAGAACCATGCTTCTGGAATAATAACGATATCACCAGGTAACATATCCACATTTTTAGAAATATCGCCATCGCGAATTAAGTCGTCAATGGCGATTTTGTATGTACTTTGGCGCCCATCCACAACTCGAATAAGCTTTGCATCGTTGCCGTCAGCGAATTCGGTCAAACCACCCACAGCGATCATTAAATCCAGCAGCGTCATATGCTCTGTGTAGTTAATTGCTGTTGGGTTGGTCGCTTCACCGATTACGCGAACCTGTTCGCTTAACGGACCTGAAAAACCGTTTACGCTCACGGTAACTCGAGGGTTGTTGATGTAAGTCGATAATTTTTCTTCGATTTCTCTTGCCAGCATTGTTGGGGTACGACCTGAAACATCCAGATCTTCAACCAGCGCAGTAGTAACCTTACCATCGGGACGAACCACGAAGCTTCCTGAGATTTCAGGGTTACGCCAAACAAAAATTGACACATTATCACCCGGGCCAATCAGATATTTGTAGTCATTAACATCCGTGGTGAGTGAGGGACGCGTGGTAGCCTGGGGTAGACTGCTGGTTCCACTACATCCGGTCAGTAAAGTTCCCAGTGCAGCCGCAGCGAGTAATAACCTGGTATTTACCTTTTCCATGCTTTTCTATCCTGTACTTAACAAATTAATTGACGGGTGACGTCTCAACTTATCAGACTTTTTGAGTCTGTTGTTAAAATTTAGTCACTAATATAATGCGATAGTGAGCAATTAGTCTATCTCATTCAAAAAAAATGTCATATCATAAATCCCGACAGCGGAAATTACGTCAATAACAGGCTGGTAAAAGACAATATGGCAGTTGCAAAAAACAGACAGAATAAGCGTTCTAACGCGTTGGTTATCACAGAAGCTTTGCTTGTTTCGTATGTGGGTTACATTACCAGCTTTATTTTGGTTCAGCTAAACCTGATTGCTGAACCTGATATCGAAAATCTGACAATTAATATCTTTCTGATCACGCTTTCAGTGCTGCTTTGCTCATTGTCTGTGGGTCTTTATGAAGCAAAGCTCCGAGAGACCTTCAGGGGGATTATCCGGCGTATCTTTGTGAGCTTGGGCCTGAGCTATTTTATTGTCGAAATTCTCACCGGCACTCTGTTTGCCTCGCTGGACATGCACTCTTACTATCTGCCCACCGCAATATGTCTGAATATTATCGCGCTGGTTTTTTTCCGATATTTTACTAATCGTCTTGGTTTGTTGGGACTCGGTCGTGTTCGTTTGGTTGTACTCGGAGCCGGAGAACGGGCATCGATTATAGAAAAGCGGATGCGACGTGATGTCGACCGTTTGGGTTTCGAACTACTTGGTTTTGTGCCCGTGCCGGGAGATAACCGGGAAGACGGGATAAAAAATGAAAAGATCATCCACGTTAAAGTAGATGAAAGTCTGCGTAATTTTGTGGTTGAAAATGACATTGAAGAAATTGTAATCGCCTGCGACCAACGACGGGGTACATTGCCAATAGAAATTCTGTTCGATTGCCGTTTACGCGGTATCGAAGTCACGGATTTGCTGGATTTTATGGAACGGGAAACCGGCCAGATTGCGGTAAACCTCATGTACCCGAGCTGGGTCATCTATTCCAACGGTTTCCATTCGCAAAACTATCTGCGTGATGCGCTTGACTATTCGATGAACGCAGTGCTTGCGTTGTTTGTTTTGTTCTTTACCTGGCCCTTTATGCTTATTACAGCGATGATCATCTACCTTGATGATGGACGCAGAACGAAAACCTCAGTGTTCTATAAACAGGAGCGTGTTGGGCAAAACGGGCGGTTATTTAAAATTATCAAGTTTCGCAGTATGCGGCCCGATGCCGAAAAAGACGGGGCAAAGTGGGCAACCAAGAACGACAATCGGGTTACCCGCATTGGTGCTTTTATCCGTAAATACCGAATCGACGAATTACCTCAATTGATCAACGTATTCAAAGGCGAAATGTCTTTCATCGGACCACGTCCGGAGCGCCCGGAGTTTGTTGAGCAACTGGTCAAAGAAGTGCCATATTACAACCAACGCCACAACGTTAAGCCCGGCTTAGCCGGCTGGGCGCAGCTTAATTATCCTTATGGGGCAAGTGTTGAAGACTCCATGGAAAAGCTTAAATTTGATTTATATTACGTAAAACACCAAAGTCTGCTGTTGGATATCCTAATTTTGATAAGAACTGTTGAGATTGTTTTGTTCGGAAAAGGGCGTTAGTTGTGAGTGTTGCAGACTCTCGCTTAAATGCAATGACAGTAGATGTGGAAGATTATTTCCAGGTGTCCGCCTTTGAGTCGGTTTTTACGCCTGATGACTGGCCGGATATTCCTCTGAGAGTCGAGGATAACACCAACAGACTACTGGATATTTTCGCCGAAAATAATGTTAAGTCGACTTTCTTTACCCTCGGTTGGGTGGGAAAGCGCTGCCCGAACCTGATTAAACGGATTGTAGATGAAGGACATGAGCTGGCTAGCCATGGTTTAAACCACCGACGTGCGACGACCATGGACCGTCAGGCTTTTGTTGATGACGTTCAAACCAGTAAGGCTATTTTAGAAGATGCCGGCGGCGTAGCGATAAAAGGCTATCGGGCCCCCAGCTTTTCTGTAAATGATACGAACCAATGGATTTACGAAGTCCTGGTGGAACTCGGCTTTACCTATTCCTCAAGCACCTACCCGGTTGTACATGACCTGTATGGCGTTCCAGACTGGCCACGATTTAAGCATGAGAGACCTGAAGGCATCACTGAAATTCCGGTGCCGACGATTATCAAGAAAGGTAAAAATGTCGGGATCGGCGGAGGTGGTTATTTTCGTTTGTATCCCTATTGGTTATCCAGAAAACGAATTGAACGATTTATGCAGACCGAGTCTGCGCCTTACAGTTTTTATTTCCATCCATGGGAAATTGACCCCGATCAGCCTCGAATAAATGAGGCGCCACTGAAGTCCAGGGTTCGCCATTACATTAACCTGAGCAAAATGGAAGGCAAACTCAAACAACTTCTGGCTGATTATCGCTGGGGTACAATGCAAGACGCTTACGAACTTAAATAATATCGCGGTGGTAAATCATGCAGGAGCAAGCAGTCGCAGGTAACAGCGATAAGGAAATAAATAAGGCCTTTACTGCCGTAATGGTACCTGTGATTCTGGTCTTATTGGGTTGGGCTGCGGTATTTCATCAGGGATTGGTTACCGCCATTACTATCTGGTACAACTCTGATATATTTAATCATTGTTTATTTGTCATCCCCGGCACTTTTTTCCTTATTTACCTCAAACGTAAGGCATTGCTTACACAGCCAATTAAACCAAATTATTGGCTGGCGATTCTAGTCCTTCCTGCCATTGCACTTTATGCCATAGGGTTGGCTGGAGAAGTGCAACTGTTTATGCATGCGGCTATGTTTGGTGTGCTACCGGTACTCATATGGATGGTGCTTGGTAATAAAGCGGCGTGGCAAATTTTATTTCCATTGGTGTTTATCCTCTTCTGTATTCCTGTAGGGGAAGAGTTGATTCCCTACTTGCAACAAATCGCTGCGAGATTCTCGGTAGATTTGCTTGAGCTATCCGGGATCCCTGTATTTCGTAGTGGGCTTTATATTGAGATACCTAAAGGGCGCTTTCTGGTGGCAGAAGCCTGCTCCGGGATCAGCTTTTTTATTGCATCGCTAGTGATCGGTTGTCTTTATGCTTATCTCAATATATATAGCACCAAGCGACGTTGTGTTTTTGTTTTACTGTCGGTGATATTTCCTGTAGCTGCCAATATTATCCGGGTTTATGGCATCATTCTGATCGCACACTTATCCGACATGCAATATGCGGTAGGTGCGGATCACCTTATCTATGGCTGGTTTTTCTTTGCTTTTGTGATTGTATGTTTAATTGGACTCGGTGAGTTGCTACGTGAAAAAGTGCCACCGCAACGCAATGATACAGAGCTTACTATTCAGCCTGGATCGCCCGTAACTGCTGCAAGAGGTGGCTTGATTTCTGTCGCTGTCTTATTAATGGCTGCGGCTGGGTGGTATCAGTTTATCGCCAGCGCTATTCCTGATAAGCAAGTTCAGCAGTTTGAGTTCGCAAATACCCCTCAAACCAAACCGCTCAGCGAGGACGAAGTTTACTGGTTAGTATGGAAGGCGAAATTCCGCTCGCCCACAGTTGAGCAGTATCTGCTACTCACTACGCCTTATGATTCCCCCATCACTGTCTACCAGGCTTTTTATGCTGCTGGAGACGGTGAACTGGTAAGCTCATTAAATCGTCTTTATGATCAGGACAGTTGGACCCGGGTAGAGTTGATTGACGTATCGACTTCTGCGGAGTATCCGTTTGCTGTGGAATTGCTTTCCTCACCAGCCGGTAACTTGCGGTTGATAGCCAGTTGGTATGTTTTAGCTGAAGATACCTTTGCCGGTAAACAACAAACCAAACTTCAACAAATCGTTACCACATTGGGTGGGGAGCCTGCCCATGGCGCAGTCGTAATTATGTCTATGGAAGTGGAACGCCGCTTTCTGCAAGCACAGCAACAGTGGTTCATGGATAAGGTGTCTCAGTCATACCCTGAACTCACGCAGCAATCGCGTCTGGCCGGTAATTAACTGTGTCCAAACTCGTTGGCAGTCTGCGAGCCCTGCCTGGCTGGTTAAACCGGCTAGTGGTGTGGAGCCAGTTGCATAACGTTAAAGGCAAATATGCTTTTTATCGGTGGATGTGTAAGCATTACTCAGATTGCTATGTGCGTTATCAGTTCGACCAGGCCAGTTTTGTTCTGCCGGTCGATGAGTGGTGCTTTTGGCTCGAGGGTGGGCCGGACAATTATTATCCGGATGAATTTGGCCCATTTTGCGATTTGCTCAATAAGCTGGGTCCCTTTTCTTTTTTTGATTTGGGGGCTGACATAGGCACTGTGAGTGCTCTGGTATCGAGAAACTGCACCCGGCTGCAGAATATCGTGGCTTTTGAACCCAATCCTGGCTCTTACGCCATGCTTAGTTACAACCTTGCCGGGCTCGAGGTTCCTGCTCTGGCGGTGAATCAGGCGGTTTCTGACTTTAACGGCATGGTGAGTTTTACCACTGAAAATAGTCAAACCGGTGATCACGAAGGCCATATTGTGCGGGGCTCTACCGGAGATACCAGAGTAACCTCAATTGATAGCTTTCTGGCTGACAATGTTATAAACCTGGCGGATATTCTGGTGCTCAAAATTGATGTGGAAGGCCAGGAAATTCCTGCTGTAAAAGGGGCTTTGGCGAGTATTCAGCGTGCTTCTGGCGTAGTGTTCCTGCTGGAGATACATCCTGAGGTACTGGCTTCCCAAGGGCAAACGCCAGAAGATATGTTTGGCGAAATTGAAACGATACTCGATGTGAGTTGGTTTGTGCCTATGTTTGGTCAGCGGAAGGTTGACAGACAGCAACCTTTTTTTAATCAGTTTCCAGGGCAGCAATACGACGTGATAGCACTAACTCCATCCCTGCAGCATTTGCTTTAATTACGAGCCGGGTAAAGCGTGTCAAACACCTGTTGTTGATAGTGCGCGGGGAAGCGTTCGATGATGGTTCTTTTCAGGGCCGATGGCAGTTCGGTTAAGCGATAATTATCTTTTAATTCTGCACTTCCGCTACTACGCTTGCGGATCTTTTTATTCGTGCCGTTTTCTGCAATCAAAACGCCTTGGGTTGCTTCAAAGCGGTATTCAATGGCGTTTGGATACCCATGATGTTGGAGCACCCAGTTTTGCTTGACCGTGGTGTCAGGGGAGGATTCAAGAATGATGCCGGCGTCGGCATAAGGATGATTATTATCGGCGTGATAAATTATGTTGCCGCTAATCAACCCGCCCTGATTACCTCTGCCTCCCATACCAAAACCTATGCCGCGGTCGCTGTTGATAACAATATTGTCGACTACCTGATTGTGACCACTATTATTCCACAAGTGAATCGCATGCTCAGCTACTCTGTCTGCAGGGCTGGCTATACCAAAAAACTGGTTGGAATCAATTAACCAGTGCTGACCAAGGTGTAAATCCACACCACCAATATAATACTGAGGTCCAATACCCTCAGTATAGCCGAAGGTGCAGTGACGGATAATGCCGTGGTCTGCCGCCGTTGGGCTATTAGCCCGGTGACTGACTTTAAGTAGTTGTTCATAAGCATTCTGTAACACACAGTGTTCAATAACGGCATAGTCGGCATTGGCTTCCCCCACGATCTGGATAATATGATGGGGAGCTGATTCCGCGGTTAAGCCTGAAAATGTAAAGTGGTGCCCGGTTACCCTGATAAGGTTTTTAACCCGTTTGGATGGGACCATTCCCGCGCCACGCAGAATAGTGGTGTCGGGATCGCCTGAAGCTGACTTCAATGCAACATGATTGCCAGTGATATTGAGGGTCGAACTGAGCTGATAGATACCATCGGCAATAAGGATAAGTGTATTGCCTCGCTGATTGGCTAGTTTGACGGCTTTGTAAAGCCCCTGCACAGTATCAACTTTGACGGTATATTGATATTGCTGAGAGATAGGTAATTCATCAGCCTGGCATAAAGAAGCGAATAGCGTTAGAAAAGCCAGGCGGACTAAGCGTTGCATTCTATGACTCCCCGGCAGGCTTTCGGCTGCCGAGAACTTTAGCCGGATTACCACCTACAATGGCGTAGTCAGGTACGGGGTTGATAACCACACTCCCTGCACCAATCACACATTTTTTACCGACGTCGGCCATCACCAACGCCCCGTTACCCAGCCAGCTATCCTCGCCAATAGTTACCTGAGTAAAAACGCCTCCTTGTTCACGTAGTGGAGTCTCCGGGTCTGAGAAGTTATGCTGACCTTTGCCGCTCATAATATGCACGGCGCTGCCTAATAAGCAGTTTTTCCCTATGGTGCATTTGCCTATATTGCACTGCGGTCCGATATAGGTACCTGCGCCGATTTGTGTGTCATGTTGGGAGAATAAGGTACCGAAACCGATAACCAGCTCCTGACTGGTGTGCTTAAAGATGAGTGAGTAAAATGCAGCTCTTAAATAGACGCCCAGCATTCCCGGCCACAGACTCATTAACTGTGACCAACTGGTAGTTGCCTGATCAGCCCCCATTAATGCACTTTGTAGCTTAAACAACAGATAAAAGGGCAGGGAAAGGATCACGAACAATAGCCTTAAGAGCATTTTGACAAAGGCTTTCATTGAGCAGTCGCCTTATCGTTGTCGAGCAGTTGTAACAAAGGGGTCAGAATGCCGTCCCAGGAATAGTGTTCGTCGATAGTTGCCAGGGCACTATTGCGTACAGACTGGTAGTGGTGAGGGGCTGCCATTAATCGTTTGATGGCATCAAACATATCATTTGGCTCGTCACCGACCTCAATATTTTGCCCCGGCGTGCACTTTATACCTTCAGCTCCCATTGAGGTGCTGACCACAGGTAACCCGCACGCAAAGGCCTGCAGGATTTTGTTCTGAATGCCGCGGGCTATCCGAAATGGCGCAACAAATATGTTGCTCTCATGGAAGTAGGGTAATATGTCTTCTACAAATCCAGTGACTCTCACATTGTTTACGCCTTGCAATCTGGCGATAGCCGGGGTTGGGTTCATGCCAGCGATAGTTAGCGTAGCATCGGGCCAACGGGTTAACACGCTCGGCCAGACCTCGTTATAAAACCACAGCATAGCATCTACGTTAGGCGTATAATCCATCACACCGGCAAACAACAAATGTGGCGTTGTTACTTCTGTGGGATGAGTCGTCGGGTAAAATTCAGCAGGGTCAATGCCATTGCCAATAGATAACACCTCGGCTGCAGGATTTCCCGTTTGCTGTTTGTACAAATTAGTCTCTGGTTCGGCAACAAAAAAGCAAGCATCGAACTGGCTTCCTATCCGATTTTCAAGGCGTTTGACCAAACTGGCTTCCCGTTGATACACCCAACGCATTGGCGGTTTGGTGTTGCATGAATACTGAAGCCATTTGTGAGAATCCATGTCCATGAAATCCATGATAAGGCGGGGGCGCCTGGCTATTTTTGCTAATGCCGTGGAGCGGAAAACATAATTCGCCATGCTGGAAGCAGTACAAACGATGGCATCAATATTTTGCCGCATTAGTAAATCATCTATTTGTTTCTGTAATCCGCTGTTATAAAAATGCGCTTCGCTCAAAGAGGTGTTGCCGGCGATACCAGACAAATAACGTAGCAGTTTGTGACTAAGTGGCTGACTAAGTGTGTGGCAGCCGTAATCCTGCTCCAGTCTTTTGAAATATTCGAGTTCATCTGACTGTTCGAAAGGAGCAGCTACCGTCACTTCTATGCCATTTTTGCGCAAAAAGTTTATCTGATGGAAAGAGCGTAGTTTCTCTCCTTTATTTGGCGGAAAAGGTATCCGCTGGGCAAGGTACAAACAGTGCAAGAGTGATCTCGTTTAGTTGTTATAGGCATATGTTTTGATTAGTGTATTATGCTTTCTGATGAATAAAAAGCCATAAGGGCATGTGAATCAGATTTCTGCCACAGACTGTATCTGAACGATTGCTGATTACGTCCCAAGCGGTTTATAAATGCCTTTGCAAAGCAAATGCTTATTTACACTTTCCCGAGCCAACGCTATTCTGCAGAGAGTTGGTATTTCAATCATTTTTCGGAGTAATCATTGAAGACGCTGGTACTAACTCAGAACTTCCCGCCTGCATCCGGAGGCAGCGGTCGCTGGTTCTGGGAACTCTATTCACGTTTAGGCAACGATTACATTGTTGCTGCCGATAAGATGGCCGATTCCGAGGTATTTGATTCCAACGCGCCAATGGCTATTCATCGTCTGCCGCTCTACAGTCCCCAATGGGGTGTAGCTAATCTGCAGGGTTTAAACTATTACTGGCAGTCGTTCAAAGCGCTCAGGCGGTTAGTGAAAGAGCAGGACATCAGCTACATCCATTGTGGCCGAGTGCTGCCTGAGGGATTGATGGCATGGATGCTGAAGAAAACACTGGGCACACCTTACCTGTGCTACGTGCACGGTGAAGATCTGGAAGCCAGTGCTTTGTCCCGCGAATTAAATAGTCTGACCAAACTGGTGATGCGCAGTGCCGATAAGATAATCTGCAACAGTCACAATAGCGCCAATATCGTTAGTCGCGTGGATGATAGTGTTAACCATAAAGTGACAGTAATGCATCCGGGCGCTGATACCAACAAGTTTTATCCGGTAGAAAATAAAGATGAGGATTTTCTCTCTGCCATGGGGTGGGATGGAAAAAGTGTCATTCTGACGGTTGGTCGATTGCAGGCTCGTAAAGGGCAGGACAAAATGATTGAAGCCATGCCTGAGATTTTAAAGCGCTGTCCACAGGCTCACTATGTGATCATTGGACATGGCGAGAGCCGTACTGATCTGGAGCACTTGATTGAGTCGCTGGCGTTACAGGATCACGTTCAAATGCTAACGGATTGTGACGATGAAACCATGATCAAATGCTATCAGCAATGCGATGTGTTTATTCTGCCCAACCGAACAGAAGGACAGGACATCGAAGGTTTTGGTATGGTACTGGTGGAAGCGCAGGCCTGTGCAAAACCTGTTATTGCCGGTGACTCAGGTGGCACTAAAGAAACATTGCTTGCCGGTGAAACCGGTGAAATTGTGGATGCCACCAAGGTAAGTGCCCTGGTCGACGTTATCACTTCATTTATAGAAGACCCGGCTCGCTGTGAAGCCTATGGGAAAGCAGGTCGAAAACATTCGGTTGAGGCCTTTGACTGGGACAATGCGGCAATAAACGCCCGCTCGGTGTTTGCTAAAGGCTAAGACCGGGCGAGTTGACGATACAGTGTCATCATCTGCCTGGCAGACTCTTCCCAGCCAAATGAATGACAGTGAGTGAGTCCCTTTTCTATTAGCTCTTCTTTTAGCTGTGGGTCATTTATCAGTTTGAGAATCGCCTCACTAAATGCGCCTTGAATTGTTATATCCACTTTTATTCCAGCGTCACCTGCCGCCTCGGGCAGCGAGCTGTTGTTGCCAGTGATAACCGGCACACCATAGGACATTGCTTCAAGGATAACCAGGCCAAAGCCTTCATAAAGGCTCGGGTACAGGAAGGCGTCGGCATGTTTGTATAAAGTGTGACGCTCTTCATCAGAGATAAAGCCAGTCAGTAAGACTTTTTCGCCCAACCCATATTCAGCAATTTTTTGCTCAACGGTACGTTGCGATTCGCCAGGAGCGCCGGCGATAATAAGTGTGTGCGGTATCTTCGAACTGATTTTGGCAAATTCATCAACCAGATATTCAACGTTTTTGCGTGGTTGCACGGTCCCGATAAACAGTAAATAGGGGGACATGGAAGCGATGGGTTGGTTTATGATATTGGTGGATTCAGTCGCCTCTCCTGGATTCGGTTCATATCCCTGATAGATTACCGAAGTTTTTTCTGCTGCTGCGCCTTCCCTGATAATGTCATTAGCAGTAGATTGAGAGACCGCGACTATATGCGTAGCGCTTGCCATATTCTCAAGAGTAGTTCGTTTGAGCATTCTGTCGAGACCATCGCCATGCACCTTCATGTAAAAGTAGGCAATATCATGAATGGTTAAAACCGATGGTATTTTACTTTTAACCGGAACATTATGATTAGGGCCGTGGAATATATCTAATCTGTCTAGTTTCATTACCAGCGGCAGATAATATTTCCACCAGACACTGGGGTGTTCGCTAAGTAGATTTACCGGTGTCCAGAGCGGGCGGTGTTTGACCTGTTTATTATCGGTTAGCCAGTCAAGCTTTTGCTCTCCGGGCTGATGTTGGTAATAAAGGTAAAAGGTGACATCAGAATGGTGCTGACTGACCAGCGTTTCGACTAATTTTTTTACATATCTGGATATTCCGGTATGGAATTGTGCTTTGACTACTTCAACGAAAATGCCGACCCGCATTGAGAATATCCCTTTAGTTTACTAGTTCTGGCTTGATACCATCATCGACCTATTGTTGCAGACAATAAAAAATTAAGCATCGGTTTTTTAGCGTAAATCTTTCAACGTTGTTGCAATAAAGTTGCATATCATTCGATTTATCAGGCAGTCCAGTTGTTTTACCTGCTTTTGAGATTGATTTCATTGGCTCTGTAATATGTTAGTGATATAAAGGATGTTTAACTATCTTATCCCGTTCTGCAGGAAATCGATTTGAATCCCGCAAATTTTCGTAATACCTGGGTGGTTTTTTGTCTTTACTCACAGGAAAGAGTGACGCGAAACTACCATAAGCTGGAAGCTCTACTGGAAATACTACTGAGAAATGGTGTAGAGGGCATTGTTTTAGTTGATAATTCATCGGGGATGCTTAAAGCAGAAATCAATCAGTTCACTAGTTTATCTTCGAAAGTACAGCAACTACGTGGCTCTAATAAATACGGAGAGTTTTCTGCGTGGGTGGAAGGAATGGAGTACATTGTTGCTGAGCACGGTGCTAAGTCATTCGTATTGTTTAATGACACCGTTTTTAGTCATTTTAAGTTGTTTTATTGGAAAATCATCAATTTCCTGAGTCAGATTGAGCGTTATTCTAAGCTGGAAAAGCCTGTTCAATTAGGTGAAACTGTTAAACTTCCGTACCAGTCTGTGGTGATGGGGATCTCTCATAAACATTTTGTCAGATCTGCCTTATTTTATTTAAATGAGTCTGCCAGTAGTTTATTTATTGCCGGATGTCACAGAGTGTTTCAACAGGCAGAACGTGCTTTTTGTGAAACCAATAGTTTTGAAATGTTAAAGCATTTTTTTAATGAATCCGGTGCGTATCATGTTGGTCGATGGCTATTTTCCGGGGGGTGGTATGGCTCCAAACCATATGATCAATTTGCGCCAAGATTACTGGAGCTCAAAGTAACCGCGATAGCCTGCGAGCATTTAAGTTCCGCAACCTGTATTCATCATGGCGGGAAGGCGGCGGACTCCAACTTGCAGCGTAACTTTAATTTACCTGAGCAAATACGCTTATTCAAATCGCAATTGTTTGGTCACCCGCTGTTTTCTTTAAAAATGCTTCGCAAATTAAGAGGGAAATAGCCGATGGTTAAAATGATGCAACTTAAAAAGTTCAGCATATATTTTCATGATTCGTTTTGCGTTGTCTTTAATTAAGGTTTAAGTATGTTTGTATTTGTTTGTCCAATTCGTCATCCGGCTTCGTCGAATGATTATGCCAGCGTGCTGACGTTTTTAAATAACACTATTGAGTCTTTAAATGCTCAACATACAAACCGACCTTACAAAATCGTTGTTGTCTGCAATGAGGTACCGCCAGTGCCAGAAACCTTTAACAATACTGAGTTTGTGGCAGTCGATTTTCCACCTCCTGACACGAATAAGGGCACTCAGGTACCTTTAGATTTAGTAAAAGATGATAAGGGATGTAAAATTTCGATTGGATTGCTTTATGCAAAACGTTTTTCGCCCGATTATGTCTATGTAATAGACGGTGATGATTGGTTTAATATTGATACTATTGAACACGTGTATAAGTCTTCAGCCAGTGATTTGTTCTATGCAAATTCAGGGTATGTAGTTAATTTGGCAGAGAAGACTTTTTTGAAAAAGTTTGGCCTTTGTCGCTATTGCGGTTCGGTTTACATCTATAGTTTTGCGGTGCTCATGAAACTTTCCGGCTTATCTCAACTGGAGTATAGGCAGGGATTGAATAAGGAGAGAATCTATGAAGCCGTCGACCCCTTCTTTCTAAAGCAGATACTTGGCAATCATCGTCATCAACTTCACACCTTTCGCTCTAAAGGTCTGCAGGTGCGGGAGCTGTTAGTACCTGCCGTGGCGTGGATTCTGAATACCGGCGAAAATCACTCCGCGCAAAATCCGGGTAAATACGGACTGCCATTATCAAAAAGTTTTCTTACACAATTTGGCATTAGCTCAATTGAGGCTAGCGAAAAGCCGATAGGGCTAAATAAGAGGGTGAAAGCCTTACTCGAGAGCTTACAGTCTTATATTGGCTGGCGAGCGACCGATAAAAAGCAAACCATGATTTAGTGGTTTTTGGCGGCTCAACAGGGCGCTTTTCGAGTTAGCGAAGTACAGCTGTTACAGGTTGCCGTACTTCCAGCTATCAGGGACTTTGGTTCCAATTTGCTTTTCAAGTTTGGCTATGTCTTCAGCAAAGTACGGGTAGTATTTGGCATTTTCGTTAGCCGAGGGCTGGTTTTTAGTGACCAGTCGATGCTTGTAGGCTTTAAACCAAGCGGTTTTTTTAATGTTCAGGATAGACCTTCCCCAGGCACGTTTATGCAGGTAATTTTGAATTAGAGTCAGCCTTCTGGCGACTTTTTTGCTGCCAAAGCCAACTGAAGATGCATTAAAGTTTCGAGTAGCACTTTGTGGAGCAAATGATGGATCCACGCCAATGAAATCGAAAACTTCCTGAATGAGCTTTAAAGGTTCGGTCTTAATACGATCGAAGAAAACGACTTTGATGTTGTCAGGGTTAAACTGACTATATAAGTATTCTACCTGCTCACCATACAAACTCTTGGTAAAAATAACGGATTGACTGGTGAACACGTCATCAAACGAGGTGATATCGGTGACATCACGTTCTTTATACAAAGAATAAGAGCTCCTCGTGCGCTCAACAGGGTTACGCAAAATTATTATTAATTTTGCATCCGGACAAACTTTGGATATGCCGTCGATGGCTTGCCGGGAGGATAAATAATCGGGGGTTATTTCACCACAAACCTTTGATTTGTCAGTGAATTTAATAAGGTATTTGTCAAGCTCACTTAATGGCCGCTTATTAAAAAACTGCATTTCCTTTTGGGGCATAAATATTTCAGGGTGTTCGAGAAAGCACTCGAACATCCAACTGGTACCCGAACGTTGCGCACCAATACCAATAAAGTGAGGGGGAGATGTAATCATTTTTATTAACTCAAATTATGAGCGGGTAGTGTAACACTCTATTATTAAACGTAAAGACTGTGATTTTCACATATAAATATAGGGAATAATACGTACAGGTAGGGCGTGAGATTTAAAATTCGCGTTCTGACCTAATAATTCGTTGCTACTTGACTCTGTCTGAGGTTGAATATGTAAATGGGATTTAAACGGGACTTGCCGTATCCTGTTTGGCAATATATTTAATGGACTACTGAGAGTTACTAAGCTTTACTGCAGAGTGAACATAGAGCCCTCACCGTTTTTCAGGTTGTGGTATGGTAAAAATTGCGCTTTATTTAGCATTGATTGTCAGTTTCTTTATGATATTCAATGCCCCTTGGGTTGCGGCGCTGGTCTATTCCATCGTTTCCGTGATGCAGCCCCAGTACATATGGTTTTGGGCTTTTGAAGATTTTTCTGCTTTTAAGGTGTCTGCTGGAATAACTATCATTGCGTGGGCATGGCATGTTTTAAACGGGAATATTCGCTGGGATGTCTACCAGTCAGGCCAATTTAAAGGTGTTGTTGCACTCACGATAATATTTCATCTCTCCAATATGTTGACGCCTTATGAAAGTTACTTTTCATTAGTAAGCGGCGACTTGGTGGTGGACATATTTACAACCATAGCCATCATGTACTTTTTTGTATTGCCGCTGATCAATCAGGAAAACACAATCAAGTTTTTCGGCTTCATGTTTATTTTCATTACCGTTTATTATGCCTATTGGGCAAACGATCACTATCTAAGTGGCAATTGGTCACAATTTGAGGGAGGGCGCTTACTAGGGCCTCGGCGCAGTCCCTATAAAGATGGCAACGTAACGTCTATCGTATTAACCAGCGGTCTGGCTTTTGTCATGTTTGGGATCCGTTATTTCAAACAAAAGTGGCTCAAGTACGCCTTGATCATGACGTTGCCTTTTATCTGGCATGCTTTGATTCTTTTTGCTTCTCGTGGTGCATTATTAAGCGCTGCCTCTGTGACGCTGTTTTTCGCTTTGGTAGTAAAGTCCAAATCACTTAATCTCGTTATGGCAATTGGCTTTGTTGCGATGCTGGTTTATCAGGGGGGTATGCTTGTGCAGCGCACCTCGAGTACCGTTAGCCAGGCCCAGTCTACGAGTAGTGATGATGAGCCGCTGAATCCTCGCCTGGTTTCCTGGTCTGTTGGCATAGGTATAGCCTTCGAATATCCTCTGCTCGGAGCGGGGCCACAGAGATTTCAATATGCATCACAGCAACTTTATCCGGGTAAATCGCCTCATGTAGCGCACAATACGCTAATTAACTTTTCCGCAAATACGGGACTAATTGCCGGTTTGATTTATCTTTCTTTCTTTTGGGTTTCATATAAGCAATACAAGTTTGTCAAACGATTTGCCGAAGATAACTCTACGTTCGACTACATAAATTTATCTTGTATGGGAGGCTTAGTTGGCTTCTTTGTCGGGGCGTTTTTCCTTGATTTAATTATCTTTGAACCGTTTTATTTTTTATTAATTCTAATCACGGCTAACTATTACATGGTTAAGAATGCGGTAGAGAATAACACCGGTATTGAGGGGATCCGTATGGCAGACCTCAGTGAAGATGATGCCAGTAACACTCAGAAGGTCACGGCATGAATGGACTTAAATACAATATAGTCATGTTCGCTTATAACGAGCAGGATAATATTGAAACTTCTATAACAAGTGTCTTTAATAGTACCGATGAATATTTGCATCGCTTTTATGTTATCGCCAATGGTTGCACTGACAACACTGTAAGTGTGGCTAACGCGGTAAAGCAAAAACTCAATTTTAATGAGCTAACAGTCCATGAAATTGAGCTCGGCGATAAATGTAATGCGTGGAATACCTACGTACATGAACTGGCAGATGAAGTTGCAGTGCATTTCTTCGTAGATGCTGATGTACGTTTCTCATCAGACTGTTTTCCCAAAATGGCGGAAAAACTTCATGCCTCGCCGGAGCAAACCGTTATTATCGCGGGAATGCCCCTTAGTGGCAGAAATCTGGACTTTTATCGCAGCCTGGTAATTGAACGCGCTTGTTTCTTTGGTAATCTTTATGGCATGAAGTGGTCTTACATAAAGCGGATTCGGGAAAAACCGTTTTACCTGCCGATTGGATTGAATTGGATTGATTCGTTTTTGACAAAAGCTGCGAATACCAATTTGGCTTTCGGTAAGAAAAACTTACCTAACAGAACGACTTGGTTAGAGGGAGTAGGATATGACTTTGAAAAGTTGTCGGTGTTTAAGCTCAGCGACATCCGCCTGTATAAAAACCGAATAGCCCGGTATGAGCTAGGTAAGATTCAGGAAGTGTTTCTTGACCAACTGCCTTGCGAACAATGGCCACGGGATATGACCCCTATTAATGAACAAATTGAAGCTGATTTCGACCAGTTGGCAAAGCACCTGGGGCCGATTAAAAAGCGGATGGTGAGAAAGCGCCTGACACGCTTATTGAATAAAAAACGAAATTCAGCCTAACCTTCTGATTCCTAGCTTTCTTTTTAGTTTAATTGAGTTCCTAGTTCGAGTTATTACCCTATGCTAACTGCCCGCTCCGGAATTATAGCCAGCGCATTGTCTGTCCTGACACAGGTGACGCGGCGCATGGTTGGTGTTGTAAGCCTGATTATTCTGGCTCGGATCCTGACTCCCGAAGACTATGGTCTTGTTGCTATTGCACTGTTGTTCCTTAATTTTATAGATGTTATTTCAAGTACTGGCGGAGACAGTTACCTGTTAAGCCGGGAAGAATTGAGTGACGATTTGGTTTATACCAATTGGACACTTAACTTCATATTGAAAGGTAGTCTGGCTGTATTACTTGCACTCTCCAGTTATCCCATTGCCCAATATTATGACGATCCTCGCTTGATGCCGGTTATTCTGGTGCTTAGTTTACAGTCATTTATCGCCCAGTTGGGCAGCCCGGGACTGATTTATAAAATTAAAAAGCAAGAGCTGGGGGCTATCACTAAATGGCAAATCATATCCCGGTTTGTAACAACTGGGATTACAATTGGCATTGCGGTTATCTATGAAACCTATTGGGCGCTGGTACTGGGCCAGTTCATGGTAACGGTCAGTCAACTTTTATCAGGCTATGTCATCGCGCCAAAGATGCCAAGATTCTCGTTAAAAAATATTCGTCCACAGTGGGAGTTTTCAAAATGGGTGTTGCCTCAGTCGATACTTAATTTTTTCAGAAGTCAACTGGACGCAATGTTTGTTACAGTCACCTTTGACAAGGCCATCGTTGGTGGATATAACTCAATGCGTTACTACGCTAACATTCCTACCACGATGTTTATCAATCCGGCCAGTGGTCCGTTGCTGACTCAGTTCTCTCAATTCAAGAACAATCCCAATTATTTTGAAAAGCAGTTACAGGTTGTACTGTTTTTCATGTCGATGATCACCGCGCCCATCATTTATCTAATGAACGCCCATGCCGCTTATGTCGTGGAATTAATTCTGGGGCAAAAGTGGGTTGAGTATTCGGACTTGCTGGCAATATTTGCTTTCTTTACCATTGTGATGACGCTTAACAATATCCTCAGCCAAATCGTGATGTTAAAGGATCGTACGAGGTTATTGTTTGGTTATTCCATATATTCCACAATCGCCCAGGCGATAATGTTTGCAACAGTTGATTTCACCAGCGTTAACCAGTTGGCGGAATATAAGGTGGCGCTTGATGTCTTTTCTGTGGTGTTATTCTTCACCATCGTAATATGGGCTTTTGTTGGCAAGCATGCGTACTTTGCGCTGGTAGCTCCGTTAGTGCCGTCTGTTCTGACAATATCACTTAGCGGACATCTGGCATTTTTGGTAATACCTACCGTTGATTCATTCTGGACGCTGGCCGGGCATTCATTAATCACGGCCGCTTTATTCGGTATGATGCAGCTTATGTTGATTTTAGTGCTACAAAGCAGGGTCTATTGTTTTGCCTACACAGTTAAATTAATGATGCCTGCCTGGCAAAAATGCCGGCGTATGGTGGGTAGTGCGTAAAAGAGCGAGTTTGGTAATATCAGTATTCAGGCTTAAAAAACTGGTCCAGAGAATAGAATGACAACGACAAATAAACTAACGAGATGGCTTGCAGCGGTTTTGGGGTTGTTTGGCCTGGCCTTGCTAGCTCTGAATCTCTATGGTTTTACCCAGGATTTAAGGCCTGATGGGCTGACACCTGAAGTCCTTAGGTTTGGTGAACAGGATCTTAGCCTTACACCGCCTGAGTTAGAGCAGGCAATCTTTCGTTTGCCAGGTGAAACGGATAAACAATATGCCAAGCGCCTGACCCTCGACCTAGCCGGCGGTATAGCCCATGTGGAGTGGGAGGCTTTTGATCCCGATTTGTTTCACCAGCGCGTGCCCGTATGGGAAAACTATATCCTCCATCTGATGGGCGTTGTGACCAGCATTCCGGAGTATCAGCGCTACCATTACGCAAACCCTTATCGCAGTATTGAACGTGGTATTGGTATTTGTGGTGACGCTTCTATGACGCTGTCAGGCTTGCTTGATGAACAGGGCATTGCCAACAAGATTATTACTGTGCCTGGCCATGTAATGGTAGAAGCCTATTTTGATGGTGAGCCACTCCTACTGGATGCTGACTTTGGCGTTGTGCTGGAGCAGGGCATCATGTTTTATGAGCAAAACCCACAGGCGCTGATTAGCGCTTACCAACAGCAATTAGGACGAGTGAATGATGGTGAGCTTATGATTGCCGGTAACCTGATTAAAGACGGGTTCAAATACTGGAACGGCACGTCGCACTTTATTACCAAAAAATATTACTTTGAGAAGGTTGCTTATGTGGTCAAGTGGGCTTTCCCTGTTACTCTGCTGCTCATCGCAATGGTAATGTGGCGTAAAACCGGACGACGGTGAGCCGGTTTTAACCAAGGTTTACTGCCAGTGGATCATCACCGGGTTGGTAAAGAACTGATAGTGATGCTGCTCAGGTTGAATGCTGCGTCCAAACCAACGCACCGCCGTAATGTTAGCATTGGCAGGCAGGCGTATCTCAAAGCTATGTTCCCGGCGCTGTGAATCAGGGAAAAATACTTCTGTTTGCACGCCATTCTCAGTCACTATCACTGCCGTAACCTCGTCCAGTGACGTTTTAAAGCCCTGCCAGTCTTTCTCATTCAGCGTCACGCTAAGTTTGGCGGTGAGTGGTAAACGAGGACTGTCGATCACGTTTCCAGCCTGAGCGAGTGTCTGCCCGTTGTCATTTTGTACCTGCGCACTCAATGAGGCGACAAATTTACCATGCTGGGCCCAGTAAATACCGCTGGCGAATCCGTTAAGTAGATCGTTGGTGCGGCGACTGCTGGCGTAGACGTGCGTGGTCGAAAACTCGCATGGCCAGTAGTCCATACGGGTATTATGGAAATCGGATGGTGCGCGAGCGGCAAAGGTTTGTAAGCCGGCCTGCAGCAGGGTGTCCCAATCATTGCCTGGAATAGCCACGGCAGGATCCCAGCCATGGCGGGTTTTAAACCGATTATTATAGGACCCGTTATCTTCACCACGCTTTTTCTGATGGCCCGGCGCACCGGAAAAGCCGATAACGTAAGGAGTCTGTGATCGCCATTTCTGCATGTCATGAGCATTTTCGCCGGGTTCTAAATCTTTGCGGCTGGGATGGTTATACATAACAACCGGCGGCGTCTCGCTGCTTTTAAACTGGCTATTCAACCATTCCAATGCCTGACTTTCATCAATAGTAGTGGATTTAGTTTTGCCATAATGATCATAACGGTCTCTGAACAGGCTGATAAGCCGGTCATGGTTCACCGATTCAGGAAACAGTAAGGTCATATGCTCGCGGCCGGCAAACGGTGGAATATTCCACTCCAGACCGGCAATCAGGGTTAAATCACTGAACTGAGACGAAGCATTGGCGAAATCCTGCCAGTATTCTGCAGAAAATACCCCTTTCAGGTTATGATCGCCGTGGTCGGTAATAGCAACGGCGTCACAGCCAAATTTACTGGCATTTTCTGCCAACTGCGTAATGCTGAAACGACCATCTGAAAACCTGGTATGGGTGTGCGTATCTACCTGAAACCAGTTACCGCTTTGGGTAATCTGACCGGCTTTAACAGGTCTGTCATAGGTGGCAGTCGTAATCGCTTGTTGGCGTTGCGACGTATCATTGGCGTAAACGGGCAAAGCCTGAATGCGGTTATCTATCCGCGCTTCCATTTCCTGATATCTTGGATCTGATTCACTGCCAAATACACTGGCAAAGGTTTCTTCACTCAGTCCCTCTGGCAGGTCGTGGAGTAACGGGATAAACTGACTTTCACTGTCGATACCGGCTAAAACTTCCTGCACACGGCGAGCGTTGGAGTCACTGGAGATGGCGAAATCGGCCAGTTCAACACCAGCTTTATCCGCAGTAAGATCCCGGAAACTGTATCCTGAGCCGCCTTTGGCAGAGTCCATCACTTCTTTGAGTTTGCCTATGTTAATACTCATTTGCTTTTCGCTGGCCAGCCGCAATGCTACTGAGTAAAAAAAGTGCAGCCGAAGGTCCATCCTACCTCGCAGGACATATTTTTTCGGCTGCATTAATGAGTAATCCACAGGCATAGCAACAATTCGCGCAAAGTCCGGAGCGCCAAAAGACATCGCCAGTGCCCACAAGGCCGCGAAGTTCTCGTCGGTGGGATCTTCAGATGCCGAACGGGTTTTTGCCAGCAAGAAGGTTTTTCCGATCATCTCTGCTGTCGTTGCAGTGCGCTCTGAATGTGATTGAATGTAGTCCAGATAAGTTTGAATGGTCTCGGTTTCTACGCCATTGATCTGCCGTAAATCCTGAACCATCTTAAAGGTGTCAGTGAGTCGTTGCTCAACCGCTGCTTTAAGGTTACCGGGCTTTTTGAAACGTACCACGACCTGGTTATTTTCCAGCTGCGTATTGGATAAAATATTATTCAGGGTGGTCAGTGCTTCTTCACCGAAAAGCAGTCGGGCGAGGCCCTTCGCGAAGTATTCAATAAGTTTACCGGGAACCGGGAGGCTGCCCAGCTTACACTGCGAAAATGTCATAGTGCCATTGAAATCAGGCATCAGCCAGCAACTGAAGTTAACATACACCACACCAGGGATAGTGGTCAGGGAAGAGGCGATAAGAATGCCATAGCTGCTGCTGTTTAAACGTAACTGCACCGCCGGCACGGTATAACTGACCGCATTTGATATGGCTTCAAGGTGGTCGGCTGTTACCGAAATACTGACGTCTTCCCGGGATGACATTAACGGCTTTAAAATCTTTGCGGCACCTGAGCGCGCCTGTGCAGCCTGGCTTGGCGTCAGGTTACTAGTGGGGATAACCAATGGCGAAAACGAAAAAATTAACGCTAGCAGGATAAGAATTACACTGTATTTGATGATCCGCCCTTTGCGCCAGAAGCGCTTCTTACTTGGCTTGTTTGCCGATGTGGGAGATTGGTTTGGCATAATAATGACCGTTTTACTGTTCGTCGTTTACGAGGCTAGCCGTTGGTAGATGCTGTTAAACGCATCACACATAGACGTTACGCTAAAGCGTGTGGCAAACCGGCTTTTTGCCGCGCTGGCAAATTTATCATACAGCGCTCTATCACTGACAATTTGTTGAATCGCGAGGGCAAAGGCCGTCTGATCGTCATTGCCCACCACCAGGCCGTTTTCATTGTGGGCAATTACTTCTTTATTACCCCCGGCGTCAGTGACGACGCAGGGTTTGCCGATAGACATTGCTTCCAGCAGCGTCATGGAAGTTCCCTCGCTGAAGGAAGACAGAAGAAAAATGTCCATAAGAGAGAGATATTGCGATGGCTGTGGCTGATAGCCGGTAAGTCTGACCGCATCGGCAATACCCAGCTCGGCGATTCGTTGCTCAATAGCTGAGCGCATCTCGCCATCGCCCACTATCACCAATACGGCATTTAATCCGGTATCCAGGCAGTCCTTGAAAGCGCTTAACATCATCAGGTGATTCTTAATGGGGTCAAAACGAGCAATGGTGCCCAACACAATTGTGTCTGGCTGAATCTTTAACTGCTCGCGCAAGGCGTCCAGTGATGACTGCTCAGCCGGCAACAGCGCCTGAATGCCATTGTAGATTACCGATATCTTTTTTTCGTTTAGGTTTTCGTGGGTGACCAACGCTTGCTTGGTGGCGGCGGAAATGGCCGTCATGCTGTCTGTCAGGCTCTGGAGTACAGGGTTGACTAACTTACGCTTCCAGGTGCCAAAATCGGGGTAGAAGCGGCCGTGTTCGGTAAATATAACCTTAGTTTTAAGACCTGCTGCAGCAATTACACCGTAGACCCAAGGGGTGTACTGATGGCAGTGTATAATATCGATTTTGTGTTGGCGAATATGGGCCCGAATGGCTTTAATCAGCGCTTTGTCAAAACCAGGCTGGCGGGGATGCGTGGTAATTTGAATGCCGTTTTGTTTAAGCACTTCCCCCCAGGGGCCTAAAGGATTCTCGATACAGAATATAGACATTTCAATTGAGGTCGCAGCAAAACCTTCTATCAGGTTTTTAATGACCATCTCGGTACCGCCAATACGCATATCATAGGTGATATGCATTACCCTCATACTTGCGCTCACGCAGCCTCTGCCTCACTTTCAATATAGCGCTGATACCACATTTCAAACATCAGCATACTCCATAGCAGGGTACCATGTTGGTAACTGCCATTTTGATGCTGCTGCCAGAACTGACGGATTACTGCCGGTTTAAAGTACCGGCACAGGCCGTTGTTGTCTTTCAGGATGTAGCTTTCGGCGATGGCTTTAATTTCATTTCTGAGCCAGCTGTCCAGCGGTACTGAAAAGCCCATTTTTTTACGGTACAGAATGTCGTCTGGTAACAGCGGTTTAAAAGCTTCTTTGAGGATATGTTTTTTCTCGCCGTCTTTAAATTTGAAGGCGGACGGAACCGTGGCTGCAAATTCTATGACTTCGCGGTCTAAAATTGGAGCGCGAACTTCCAGTGAATTGGCCATGCTCATGCGATCGACCTTGACCAGAATACCGCCGGGCAAAAACGTCGTAAGGTCGGTATAGAGTATTTTGGCCAGGTGATCCGGTCCGTTGGCTCTGGCATAAGCGTCCAGGGTTATTTGGCTGGGGTGGTAATCGCCCAAACGATTGGCAAAATCCGGGGCTACCAGCTGTTGCCAGTGGCGCTGGTCGATTTGTGCATTGGACAGGTAAAAACCCATCGCCGGATCGCAGGATAAGCTGTCACACAGGGATTTAGCCTTGCGCAGTAAAGTTATCGACGAGCCGGCGCTTAGCAGGTTAGCCAGCCTGGGCAACACATTCTTGCGTATCCAGCCCGGCACTTTATTGCGCAGATTATTCTCTACTGCGTCGACACTATATTTCTCATAGCCGGCAAACACTTCGTCGCCACCATCACCGGCAATAGCAACCGTGACTTCCTGACGAGCCAGCTTAGACACAAAATAGGTGGGCACTAATGACGGATCTGCAAAGGGTTCGTCAAAAAAGCTGACAATATGCTCAAGGTTGTCGCTGACATTGTCATGAACAATAAATTCATGATGTTCGGTGTGATACTGGTCAGCCACTGCCTTGGCAAATTCTGTTTCATTGAAGCGCTTTTCATCAAAACCGATAGAGCAGGTTTTCACCGGCGACTCAGATTGATTCGCCATCATTGCGACTACACCACTGGAATCGACACCACCACTAAGAAATGCACCAAGTGGTACATCTGCTATCATGCGCTGTTTAGTACAGTGCGCGGTAAGCTCTCTCAACTGATTTGTGAGAGCCTCTTCGGAATTGTTGCTAGTGCGACTAAAATCAACGTCCCAGTAGCGTTTGATAGTGAGTTCGCCCCCTTTATACAGCATATAATGACCGGGAGGGCACTTTTGAATATCGGTGAAAATCGTTTTTGGGTCCGGGACGTACTGGTAAGCAAAAAAGTCGTACACAGCATCGTCGCGGATAGACTTGCTGATAAAAGGTAATGGCAGTAACGCTTTTATTTCGGAGGCAAAAGCGAACTTGCCGTGCTGATGAGTGTAATATAGTGGCTTTTTACCAATCCGGTCGCGGGCAAGAAAGACGGTTTGATCAGCGGTATCCCAGATAGCCAGCGCAAACATGCCATTGAGCTTATCAAGACAATCCGGGCCCTCCAGTGCATAGAGGGTCAGGATAACTTCGGTATCGGTATGGGTCGTAAACTGATGGCCTTGTGCTTCCAACGATGCGCGAATATCGAGGAAATTGTAAATTTCACCATTAAACACAATTACGTAACGGTGGTCCGGGCTGAACATCGGTTGGTTGCCCGCTGCGGATAAATCCAGAATACTCAGGCGGCGATGGCACAAACCCACTCCGGCATCCAGATAAGTACCGCCCGCATCCGGCCCCCGGTGATAAATGGCCTGACCCATGCCTGACAAAAGGGACTCATCACTCGATTCAAACTGATAGCGGCTGAAGCCGGCAATCCCGCACATATAAATCCTGCCTTATAAACTAATATAGCGTCGTATAGCCGACCCCATTGAAACTGTTAAACCCAGCGGAAGTCTGGGCCAGATTGTTTCCGCTAACTGCCTTACTGTACCCGGAGGTCCTGTTTCAACTGCTGCCGCCAGCTCAGATGTGGCACCGTCATGCCAGTGCAAAGCATAGGGAACGGCGCCCCACTGAGTTTTAAACTTGTAAGTACCTTCACCGAAAGAGGAGCGGCCAAAGTCAAACATACGCTGGCCGTTATCGGTGACGTTAGCCAGTAGTGACCAATAAAGTAACATATTTGGCGCCAGTCGGTTATGCTGGCTCAAAGTCGACGCCCAGGGAATGGCCGCCATTTGCCCGTTGATTAACACAATGCCGGCGCCAATGGCTAAATCTCCGGTGTAAACAACACAAACCCGGGCGGCATCATCATAATTGGCTAAAATACGTTCAAACCATCTGCGGGAGTGAACCGGTGAGGCTAGCTGGCGCATATTTTGTTTATACACGTCGTAAAAGTCGTCCAATAACGCTTTATGTTCAGTAAAGTTATCTGCCATTTTCATAGTCAGGCCGTTCTTTTCGGCTTTGCGGATCTGACTGCGTAACTTGGACTTAAACTGGCTCAATAATGCTTCACTGCTGTCTGGCAATGGTAAGCGTAAAATTACTTTCTGGCCGGGACTCAGGGTGCTGGTATCCGCGGGTTCCTGACGTAAATCCCGGTAATCACTTTGCTCACTAAGATGTGATAGCAGAGCTGTTTTTATATCCTGGCTGTCTGCCAGGGCAAAGCCGGTATCACAAAAAGGCAGGGCTACCAGATGCCCGGCTTTAAGCGGGCGTTTAAAATCGATAGCTGGCAGTACACCGATTAAGTTTCCGTTGGTATCTTCGGCCAGCAGGTAGTGCATTGACTGATGGTATGCCTGTTCACAGGCTATGCCCCAGCCAAATTTATGGTATGGCGTTGCTTCAGCATGCTGTGCAACATAGTTATCCCAGGCTGCTGCATCGGTGGGTGTTGCCCGTCTGATGTTCATAAAAGAACGGCTTCCTCCGGATTTCTCACATTCAGTATTTCACAGGCTTCTGTGATAGTACAAAACTGCACAGGGCCCGACTTTTTGAGGTGTTCTACAGTGGTTTTAATCCGCTGACAAATCACGTCAAGCGAGTTTTTTTCATCAAATAATCCGGTAACACCGTCTATCAGACTGGAACTATGCAAATACATATGAATGACGTTATGTCCCCGACCTAATGCAGAGTCCATCAGCAAACAAAGGTTCTCGCTGTCATTTAACTCAGGACTCAGATAAAGTTTTCTCAATATGCGCGTATGCCACATTAAACCAATGGTGTGGAGCATTTTAAGCGGCGCAGATTCGCCCAGACGGTGAATTTTATCCACGGTTTCGTAATTCTGACGATTAAAGCCAGCGGTGACTGGTAGCTCCATTATCTGACGTTGGTTACCAGGCTTAAGCGGAGCGCTAAAATCAGGCCAGTAAGGGGTCAGGGGTGACCCTTCGCAGGTGAAAAACTCATTTCGATAATAGGGATAAACACTGCTGTCGACGCGAAATCCCCGGTCGGCCAGAAGCTTCAAGACTTTGCTGTCAATCCCCCAACGGCCGGTTCGAAACGAACGCGGATGGATGTTGAAGCGCTTAACCAGCAACTCTATAAGGGCATCCAGTTTGGCTTCAATTTGCTCAAGCGGCAAATTTACAACGTGAGATTCAGCCTCACCGGTTTTACCAAAGTAGGGCGGATTACACCACGGGTGCAGGTGGGCGCCTATTTCACACTGGTTGTGCTGCCTGGCTTGTTGTATCGCGTCTACAGCCTGCTGATTATCAGCCACAGCATAGTCCACAAAGTAGGTTGGCCTGACGCCGAGGTTTTCGCAAAACTGCTGAAATTCAGGAATACGCTGAATATTCTCGACCTGACAGTTGTGTTGCGGAAAGGGACCATCCCAATGCCATTCTTCTTCGGTATCGATAGTCAATACAAACAGTGTAGTATTGGGTGAAAGCTGGTTTACCATGCCATTTCCTTAGCTCAGTAAGTCCTCAAAAAGAACCATATACTCATTGGCCATGCGTTGCGCCGAGAAGTGTTCTTCTACATAGGCTTTTGCCTGTAAGCCGTATTCGTTTGCTCTGATAGTATCAGATAACATCTCCCGCCAGTAGCCTTTAAGGGTTTCACGCTCGCCAAGCGGCGCGAGTAAACCGGTTTGCTGGTGGGTGATGAGCTGGTCAATCCCAGGAATCTGATAGGCCGCTACGGGGGTACCCATGGCACAGGCTTCCATGAGGCAGCGGGGCACCCCTTCAAGAGTGGAAGTCATGACAAACAAATCGAAGGTTTTCAGCAGCGCCAGCCGGTCGTCGCGAAAACCGAGAAAATGAATATCGCTTTTGCTTGGCAAAGTAGCAGCGATTTGCTCCAGTCGGGCACGATCGTCACCATCACCCAGGAACAGCAGTTCAATGTTCATTCCTTCCTGATGCAGGTCATCAAAAATGGTCAGAATGTCATCGATATTTTTGCGGCTAATCATTTGACCAATAAAGCCTACGCGGAGTTTTTCGGTGCTGGCCGGGACATTCTCGTCGGTACGCACGGACTCAACTTCAGACAAATCTACGCCATTTTGAATATAGTGCGTTTTTTCTGCTTTAACTCCAAGCCGTTGCATGTCGGCAAGTAACTGGCGGGATAAAGGCACTATTGCATCACCGTATTTCATTGCCTGGCAGCCGAGCCAGATAAACATACGGAGTTTAATGTCCTTGGCATTCTCAAAGCCATGTGGTGTTACAACGCAGGGAATTCCTGCCTTGCGGGCAGCCCAGACACCAATAATATCCGACTTATAACCATGAGTGTGGAGAATATCGATATCTTCACGCCTGATGAGTTCGACCAACTTATCCACCACTGAGAAATCGAATTTATGGTTCATCGGTAGTTCGAAAGTTTCTCCGCAACGTTCTTTAAACTGTCGCACCAGTTCAAGGTCCTGGGAGTTATCTTCCAGTGTGGTAGCCAGTAGCGAGACGGTTTTATCCTTGGGTAAATGGCTGGCCAAAGCCAGCACCCAGCGTTCAGCACCATAAAAACCCGTTGAACAGATAAATTGCAGAATTTTTATTTTTTTATTTGCCATGTGAAGACGTTCCGATGGTTTTTATAATACCGCCAACGGTGCCAATGGCCCGGGCCGGGAAATAAACACTGTAAAATTTTAAGACCTGCCAGAAGGAAGTCGTGCCGGCGACCAGTTTGAACAAGCGCAGGCTGTAAAGGATGACCGGCAATACAGCCAGACCGAGAGCCATCAGGCTTAATCCGCTATAGCCGGCGATAGCCAGTAACAGGGCGCAGAAAAGCAGCCCTGGTATTGCAACCGGTACGATAAAGCTTGGCCATTCCCTGAGCGGGATGCGGCGATCCCGGGTGGAGGCAAGGTTTGACTGACCACGCCAGATTTCCTTACTGAACATGGTTGAGAGCTGTTTATCCTCGCCAATATGCACATACTGCGCCTGACTCGTATAATACAGCTCACCCAATTGGTTAACCTTATCGGTAAAATAGTAGTCTTCGCAGGTCACTAAGTCGTCCGGAAACTGGCCGGCCTGATAAAAGGTTTCTTTGCTTAGCAGTAAATTTCGACCGGGTAAAAAGCTCACCGTACAATCGAGGTCTGCATTGCTCAGCGCAACCCGGATGTGCTCCAGAGGCGTGGGCGTTGCAGATGGCAATTGCATGGCACTTACCAGTTTAGTGTCCGGGCGGCTTTGCAATAGCTGTAAACACGTGCTCAACCAGTTAGCGGACAGGGCAATGTCGGCATCGAGAAAAGCAAAGTAGTTGCCTTTAGCCTGTCTGGCACCGATATTTCGTGAGGTCGAAATAGTGTTGTCCGGCGTACTTTCAATAACTTGTAGTGTTATGTTGCCTGCAGCCTGTTTAACATCTTCAGAGACGGCAGGATTCTGCGACACCAGCACGATTTCAAGCTGTTCGTGGGGGTATTCCAATGCGGCGATTGAATCAATAGTTTCAATCAACATGTTTTCACGCCCCTTGTGGGGGATTATAAACGACACGCTATCCATGTTTAATGCCACCGATTTCTGCGTAATTTAGGAATACGCTTTTGCAATTGTTGCCACTCATATTGTGGTGAGAACTGTTTTATAACCCGCAGCAGCTCTGCTTGCCAGCCTGTTACATGTAGCTCTTCAGTTACCAGCGTGCTGGCCGAAGCCTGTGTAACCTGGTTGCTAGAGGATGATGCTAACACGGTATCCACGCCATAATTTTGCATTACGAGGGCCAGAATTCGGGTATATTCGCGCTCTTTACTGTCGGATAGCGCGGTGATGATGTACTCCTTCAGCGCTTTACCCTTTTGCATAAAGCGGTCGGCCTGGTCGTGGTCTGCATAGGTAGCTGCAACGGCTAAAACGTGCACTTTGCGAAGGTCCTGGGCGCTCCATGTCTGGTTGGGATATTCCAGAATGTCAGGCTTTTCCAGGTACGGATATTCGTTATCGGCCATCCAGTTAGCGTAGTGCAGCAGACACGCTTTGGCGTATTTAAAATCACTGTTTTCTGCGACGCATTGTTGCACCCTGAGGTAGCGGCACAAGGCTTGAAAGAATACCGTGTAAAACCAACACTCCTCAACGTTGGAAAGGTTTCTCTCGCCATCGATATTATCGTCAGGAGAGACAGTATGGCGGATAATATGGGCCACTTTGTCCAGTAAGTGAGTATTGCCAGTGAGTTCGTAGCTATCAAGCAGGGCAACCATGTAATTGGCAGTGCCCCTGTCCAGCGGATAACGACCTGTAGTGAACTGCTTTAAATCCTTTCGGTGTCGATTTTTGAATTGCAACAGTAAGCCAAAAAGGGTGCCATCACTTTCGTAAACCTGAGTTATCCAGTTGGCTAACCCGAGCACCGCTTTTTTAGCCTGCAGGCAACCCGTTAGGAAATAATACAACTGCAGGCCGCTGGTGTAGCAGTGCTGGCCGCCTGGTCCACCGCCGCCGGCATGGTCCTGATAAGCATCACTCTTATGATGCTTTGAATAAGTACGGTGTGAAGCCGTTTCAGCCGGCAGGTAATGGTCGGTATGCCAGAATAAACCATTGTTGTATTCCGGCTTGTCATGGTCACAGTGATAAATGTCAATATCGATAATGTGTCTGGCCAGGTCGTCTGCGAGCTCTTTCCACTTTTCTTCACCGCTTAATAGCCATTGCTTTAAAAAGCCGTACAACGGGTCGTACTGATTGTTGTAATGGGAAGGAAACAGTTCATCACCCTGATGTTCTGCGGTTTCGTGATCTGCATAGAGATCGCCAAAGTTTCGCCAGCCATATTCATCGATACGCTCCCGCTTGGCGAAAAAATTCTGTTCGCCATTCTGTCCCAGGTTTATCAGAGACTGTAGCGGATCCGAAGTCAGAGATTCAGAGAACCAGGGGATGACATCGCAGTGTGATATCCACTCAGGGTTGAGGCGGGCATTCGCTTTAACATAGCTATCTGACTTGTCACTAAAAGCCAGTTCGCAACAATGGGATTTCTGCTCTCCGGGTTGTAATTCAACCGGGAGGTTGGCTTCGGCTTTAAACCAGTGCCAGCATAATTGAGCTGAGTTGGCAGTGAAGGCTGTAGGAAAATTCTGCCAGAACTTTTGCGGCTCGATGCGTAAGCAGGTTTCATCCTGTTTCAGGCTGCCGGTAGGTGCAAGTCTAACCGGTTGTTCGGACTTTTCGCCATTAACGTCGATAACACTTAATGGGTTTGATATGCTGAGCTTACGTTCATGATTAACATGTACCGGGCTGTCCCAGTGTTTACCATTGCTGGAACGCTGCCATAGGATGCTATGGGTATGAATGGGCTCCTCACCGGTAACTGATACACTCTCTTCACTGAGGTGTGATGTAACTGATTCAGCTTTAATGAGAAAGGCAAGCTCTTCTATTAGCAGGCTTTGTTGTTCACCGAGGTCCCAGGTGCCTCCGGCATGTTCGGCCGGATTTGGATTCAGCAGCGTGCTATGTAATTCACAGTAGCCGAAGTGGGTAAAGTATTTTAGCGCTACATTAAATTCAAGAGGCAGGGTAACTGGCGACTGGCCGATAAGCTGATAATGTAGCGTTAGCTCTATAAAAGCCGCTTCGCCGCTGCGATTGTTATCGTATGCCGGGGTGATATGCCAGTTTGTTAAATTGGTTTGTAAGGTATCATAGGGCGCCCTGAACTGAGATTCCACGCCAAACTGAAATAGCTTTCCGGCAACGGTGAGGGTGCCGGAGAACAGCTGATCTGTGTTAATTAACCAAGTGGTGTTTGCGCATTGAACTTCGACTTTGTTCTGTGTTGTAGTGATGTCAGGTGATTGCTGCTTACAAAGGATGGTGTTCTGCGGGGCCTCACAAACTGTAAAGCCGGTTTTGTCCAGCCCCTGATTGCTGGTTTCGCCATGTACCTGAACCCATTTCAGGGAGTTATCCGGCCAGAATGCCTGAGGCACGACGGCAGCGCTGACTTCTTCTCCATCATCACGACAGCAGATCAATTGCTGAAGAGCAGAAAAGCGGCCTTTGGGAAGTGGTAAACCGACAGAAAATAATGCCCCTGAACTGTTGTCCTTAGCAGGCGTTTGTAGCGAAAAATAGTTAGGTTCCAGCATGTGTCGGTATTTGTAGTTATTGTCGTTAATGGGGAGTCAATCTGAGTGTAACTGTACCGTTAAACTGCGCCGCAGAGCAAACATTAATCTCGGATTACACGTATTGCCCGGCTATTATTAGCGAAACCTGCGAACAATGGTTTTTATTATACTTAACAATCGCGTAAGCCAGGTTTTCTTGAACAGGTGAATGGCAGTTAAGGAATATTCCTCATTGGATAATGAGCGCTTGTACTGACTGTCGCCGCCCATAAAGTCATAAGTTTTAAATTTTTTACCGGCAAAATAGGCGATTGCCAGGGTATGCATTATCAGCCCCGGCTGAAACCGGTTGCTTTCTTCGGCATATTCAATAGCAGATAAGTAAAAATAGACTGTGTCGTGATTCAGCAGGTTATAGGTGTAGCCAAGGCAAAGATCGCCAGCATAAAATGCCAGCACTTCACAATGACAAGCATGCTGTTGTTCATTGGCCATGAGCGTTTTATGGAAGTTAACAAAGTAGGGGTTATCAAAACCACTGCCTTCGCTGGTCTTTCCCCATTTGCGGCGATGAAGTGACATCATATTAGACAATGTCACGGCATCTGGTTGTGAACCAAGTGAACACAGGGAGAGCTCACCGTAATGCTGCTGCATATACTTCATTGCTCTGCGGATTCGGCTACGGCTGTTACTGGAACATTGAGACAGAAAAGCATTGTAATCGGAGAATACGTCTGTGAGTTTAATCCGAAATGCGGGGATATCCATCACCTCAGCGCTAAACGCCGGGTGCTGCAGCCACTCTGCCGGTTTATCGGTTATTTCGAGGATCCACTTCTGCGGCGACTGGGTTTGGCACCAATCCAGTAAGCATCTGATAGCTTCCTGCCGGTACTCAGGGAGTGCCAGTATGTCGTTGTACTCTATCCAGATTTGATCCTGCTTAGCTTCACCGGTTTTATTAAACCAGCCTGAGCCGAAGGGTTCTTTTGGTAAGCGGTAGCCGGAGGTAGATAAAAAGATGCTGCCCACAACCCGATCGTTATCCCTACAGGTTAACCACAAGGGGCGCTTTTTGCACTGTTCGAGCCAGGGCCTGAGCCAGAATAGACTCAGAAATAATGGTACCGATGGGATCGCATTTTCCAGTGAGGTGAGTGTTGAGCTCACCTCATCCAGCGTGTAGTTATCCCTTACGTCAAGAGTCAGCACTGTAAAAAACGCCAGGGCTATTTCTGCGCGTCTAGACGGCTTTTCAGTTCCTTATGTAAGGATAGCTGTAACGGCGTAGCAGGGCGTATCCGTGACAACATTGAGCGCGCCTGGGTTAATTCGTTATTAAGGATCAGGGCTTCAACGTTATGTAACTGTATTTCTTTGTTATTGGGATCTTTGCCTAGAGCTCGTTCAACGAATGCCTGGCCTTCCTGTACCTTACCTTGTTTAAGTAATACGTAACCGTAGGTATCCAATGCATAGGGTGAGTCGGGAGCAATTTCAATAACCCGTTTGGCAATTTCAGCGGCTTTAGTTAAGTCGCCAGACTGAGTATAAACTGAAGCCAGATTGTTGAGAGATGCGAAGTCGTCCGGCTTTTGAGCTAAAACCTGATTGTATAGCTCAATTGATGCCTCATACATCCCGTAGGAAGAGGCATAATCTGCACTAATCAGTTTAAACACCAGTGTGTCGTTTTCTTTCGCAGCTTCTGTTTGCAGGTATTCAAGACCCTTATCGGCCTGTCCCAAACCCGCATGCGCCAGTGCCAGTAAGCGGGCAACTGCAAAACCCGGATTGGTTTCGTAGTAAGCAGACAGTAGTGAAACGGCATCGCTGAAACGCTTTTCGTTTAATGCCAGTAAACCTTTGGTATGAGTCAGATTTACCAGTTCGCTGCTGTCTTCAGAGAGCAACTCAATAGCACGCTTAGATTGGGCAAACCTGCCTGTAGATGCGGCAAGGTGGGCCTCAACTAGAATAAGTCGCTCGTCTCTGGGTAAATATCGGCGTGCATTCTGCGTCGCTTCTAATGCACCGTCGAAGTTATTCGCCAGTTGGTAAGTCGCAATCAAACGATACCAACTGCGACTGTCGGTGGGGAACTTTTGTGACCAGTCGCGATAGGTTTCGATCGCCTTGTCGAAGTTTTTTACAGAAACATATGCGTCGCCTAGCGCCTGGTACACACCAAAACTTTGCGGCTCTGCAATCCCTCTAAGAAGACTAATGGCTTTTTCCGGTTGACCGGAACGAAGGTAAATTAATGCTAATGCTGAGCTGGGGGCGTCTGATTCAGGAAATTGTTTTATACGTTTCGATAGAAAAGCTTCCAGTTGCTCTTCTTGTCCCATCGCGAGTTTAATATTGACCACATCAATCAGGTTTTGCAGATTGTTTGGGGTTAAGTCTAACAGTCGCTCGCCGTAGTCTATTGCTTTATCAAAATTTTCCCAACGAGCCTCGCCGATCATAAGGTAGCGAATCGCTCCTGCGTTATCAGGATCCCGTTTTACCAGATTAGTGAAATGCTCTATCGCTGCTTTTTCATCGCCATGGCGTAAATAGATGATACCCCTCAATAGTTCGCCATTGAGTTCATTGAGTTCGGCCCATTGATCGGCGACCTTTAAAGCGGCACTCAGTCCTTCTTCCTCATATTTAGCCTGCGCTAAAAGGATCCAGGCCTCGCTAAGGTCGGGAGCAATTTCAAGCGCTTGTGAGAGTGAGTCAGAGGCTCCTTCTTTACCTTCATCGAGCAGAATATACCCTTCTCTTAACAGACTGACCGGATTATTGGGATCAAGTGCTTTTGCTCTTTTAAGTAAGTTCTGAGATTCAGCGTTTTCACCTTGTTGTAATTTCTGCAGTGCGGCAAGACTATATATTTCAGCACCCTGGCCCGGTTCAATATTCAGGTCATCTAAGTTACCCGCTACTTCATTTACATAGCCTAACTCCAGTTTTACCTGTGCCAGCATCCGATGAACGGGGTGAGACGGAGGCAGGGTGGTTGCTGCGGTAGACAAGAGTCTTAGCGCACTTTCAAGTCGGCCAGTATAGTAAGCGCTGGTACCCGCAATAAAATTTGCAAGCGCGGGTTTGGCCTTGTGTTGCAAAGCCAGGTTGGCCAGATTATAAGCTTGTTCGTACTCCTCCTGATAGAACCTGACCAGCGACTTCAGGTAATTTGCATGGCCGCTGTTAGGGTTGAGGGCGAGAAGCTTATCAATCTCTTCATCAGCGCGGTTCAGTTGCTTATCTTCAATAAGCTGTTCGGCGAGCATAAATCGCGCTACGTGGTAGGTGGGGAAAACCTCCAGCGCTTTGGTGTTAGCAATGATGGCTTCCACATGATTGCCTATCAAAGACTCAATCATCCCTTTCAACAGGTATTTTTCGAAAGGCTCTATTTCGGGACTAATGAATTGCTCAGTAATATTTTTAGCTACCTGAGGCTTGCCTGATTCGAGTGTTTGATAGGCTTGGGCAATTAATAATTCTTCGCTTTGCAGGCGCTTGGCTGGAATAACCGGGTTTTGCTCACCACTTTTTAATTTTGCCAGATATTCGAATAAGGAGATGGTGCTGGTAATTTCCGGGTCAGAGATTTCCGGTGCACTTTCTAATTCAGTAAGCACGCGGAGAAAGTCATTTTGATAAAATATAGATTTGATTAAAAGGGGGTAGGCCTGAAGCTTGTCATAACCTAATTCAAGGGAACGTCTCAGCTCTTTTTCAGCTTCTTCCCACAACCCTTGTTGATATTCAAGTTTGCCCAGTTGGAAACGAGCATTTGCATTATTGGGCTCTGTTACTACCGCATTTTTTAACTCTACAATAGCTGCATTTCTCTCGCCCTCTAATACCAGGCGTTTTGCCTCTGCAATTTGCTCTTCTGCTGATTTCGGCGTGCAAGCTGTAATAAACAACACACATAATAATGCTGCGGCCAGTTTCATTTGCGTCCATTCCTTATGGCTTAATACCTCATACTACAGGCAAAGATAACAGTTTGATATCACTCTGACTATACCCCTATAGGCTGATTACTGTGAATCGTATTTGCCAGGCGATAAAATATTATTCGGATCCACAGCATTTTTTATGATATTTATGGTTTGCCAGAATGCTGATGTTTTGTCGAGTTGCTGCTGTTCATGAATGGGTAGCCGATAAGGGACAAATCCTTGTTTACATCCCTCAGTAATTAATTCGTGCAGACAATTGAACGCTTTTATTTCATCTTCTTCACTTTGTTTATTAAACACAAGAGGAACTGTTGAATCGATGCAGTCATGCTTTAAGTTTGTAAAGGTGATTAATGGATCCAATCCATATTGGAGCATGGTTGAGCGGACAAATGAAACAAACTGTTTTAAGGCATCAGGGTCCATAGGGAGCAGCGGCGCATACCACAGTAAACCGCAGTTTTCAGCGGCCGGATCAAGCGGGCGGGATTTTTTGCCTTGAGTGGTTTTATTGCGCCAGTAGGGAAGGGGGAGGGCAACCTGATTAGGTTCGCCGAGCATGATATCTATCCCTTCTTTGAGGGAGGTCAGCTGGCCTTTTACGTCTTTAAAAGCAGGCACAAAATTCATCGGCAGACGTACAAACTGATGAGCGAATTTCAGTAACCAAGAATCAGAAAAAAGAATTCGTCCCAGTTTTTTACCTTTTTGCTTTATATATTTTTTAACAAAATTGACGACTGGTTTTTCGCCATAAATTGAACCGACGATCATCCATTCGGGAAGTCGTTTGGATGCTGCGAGTTTGTTTACCTGTTCATCGGATAATGGCTCAATAGGATTCTTATCGAGGTTGGGATTTTCACAGGTCATCGATACCAGGCGTCTCTTGTCCATTAAATTGATTGAACCGACCATGCCACTTTGAGACTCAAGTAAATCTCGAATAAAAGAAACCGCTTCAGCAAAGTCATCGCCCTCAAAAATCTGAATGTAAAATGCACTAAAAGACGAAGGCTTTTTAGCCAGTCTTAGTGTCATTTCTGTAACCACGCCAAGGTTACTTTGCGTAAATAAACCGTCAATATACGGGCCGAGACCCCATTTAAAGGTTTTATCGATAAAATCATTGCCGCTTTGATCCAACGCTGAGACCGCAGAGGAAAGTTTTTGCTCACATAATTCGGGATGAGGAAGATACGCTTTTAATGCATTACAGGCATAAAAATGGTCTGTGTAGGGCGTGATACCGTACCCTCTTTCCAGAGCATTACTAAGCAGACTACATGAAGGTCCCGCGCCGGTCACCGGCACCATATGTGGCCAGTTTTCCTCAACGAGATAATCATGTAACTGTTGCTGGGTAACACCAGGGCCGATAGTAATTAGACCCAATTGTTTATTGGTGGGTGTAATGCTGTTAAGGGGGGAAAGGTCCAGAAGATAGACTGGATCCTTGTTCACCAGAATAGAGCCATACCCCCAGTTATTGTTAGTGCTGACAGGATGAAGTTTAAAGCCGGCTGTGTTTGCCAATTTAAGCAGTTGGGGGATTACCGACTCTTCAAACACCTTTATGGCACCGGCAAATCGCTGAGGTTGACCGAAAGTATTGATGCCGTAAAGTTCTACGGCTTTTTCTGAGTCAATGAGTGTGGCAGTGCCTGACTGGCAAATAATCGTGAGTTGGCTGTGAATATCCATAAAAATCTGGTTAGTGTTTAGTCGATTTATATTACCAGACTATAGCGTGAAAAAAGCAAAAAGCCGACACAAAGCCGGCTTTCTTGCTGAAATGAAGACAGCTGGTTATTTTTTACGTAACCGACGACTTGCTATCATAGCCGTTCCAAACAACAGTAAAAGTGCTGCTCCCGGCGCGTTGACAGGAATCTCCCGGGTGCTAAGACCAATAACTATGTTGTCGAACTCTCCGGCAATGTCACTGGTATTGATAACCAGGGTGTCAAACTGTTCAGCGATTGAAAACGCAATATTGACGTAAGCATTGGAGTCTGGATCTGACTGATTACCCGAATTGCCGCCAAGTTGTGCAAGCAACGAAGAGCCAGTTATGAACGATACTAGAGAACCTCCAGAATAAAACTCGAAGTCATTATATATATCGACAGATCCCCAATAGAATCCAATGTAAGTAATTCCCAACTGGGTTGAAGCTCCGTATAAGCTACTGTAATAGTCTAATAGATTTGTGTAATCAAAAGATATGGTAGCTACACCCTGACCATTATTCGTCGCGTAGCCATAGCAAGTGTTATCGTTTGCCGGTGCCGCAGCAACGCTAGAGACTGAACCTTGCCTAACTGCTATTTCATTACTGTTGCCGGTAATACTTACGCCAATCGGGCTATTATTTAGGCTATTTACGGCACATTTGTTTTCGAATCCAGAGACGGTGTAATCTGTTGAGCCAGGATAAAGAGGATCGCCCGTCGCAATATCAAAGGTTTCAATGAAGTAGTCTGACAGCCCGCCGTTTATGGGGTCCATAAAGGTGCTTGTTATGCCGGAACCATCAGAGGCGCTTACTCCACCAAAGCTGATAGATGCTGCAGAAGATTGATTAGAGGCACTAAAAACCAGTACGACACTGAATAAAAGGGATTTAGTGACCGGGGAAAAACGTTTCATAGAGTCGCTCCTTAATTAATGTCACCAACTATCGGAGCAATGCATTTTTCAGACCAATAAAAAAAACTTAAAAATTCACAAGCTTAAAAAATGACCTTTCGAACAAAAGTTATAAGTGTAAAAAAAGTCGGCACTTAGCCGACTTTTTCTTAGAGGTAACTTTCTCTTTCGTTTATTTTTTTAAACGAGATCTCAGGCCAAGCGCAACCAGGCCGAAAGCGAACAGTGCAAGTCCTGCTGGAGCCGGTACTGGCAATTCACGAGAGCTCAGACCGATTACGATATTGTCAAACTCACCAGCAATACCCGAAGTGTTGATTACTAACGTATCAAACTGTTCTGCAATAGAAAATTCAATCTCTACATAGGTATTTGAAGCTGGATCGTTCTGGTCACCAGAGTCACCATTCAGCTGATTTAGCAGCGACGTACCGGTAATCGTTGTTACTAAAGAACCGCCAGAATAAAATTGAAAATCATTGTAAGTATCAACTGATCCCCAGTAAAACCCTAAGTAGGTGATGCCAAGCTGAGTGTTACCTGGGGCGGCAGCAGAATAAAAATCCAACAAATTGGTGTAGTCAAACTCAACTGTCGCGGTTCCTGAACCGTTGTTCGACAAATAGCCATAACAAGTAGAATCGTTGAGAGGAGCAGCAGCTACACCAGACACAGACCCTTGGCGTATGCCGATTTCACTAGCATTACCATTAACAGAGATGCCAATTGGACTACCATTGACACTGTTTACAGCACAATCGTCCTCAAAGCCTGGAATAGTATATGCAGTTGTGCCAGGGAATCCTGGTACGCCGGTTGCCTGGTCGAATGTTTCAATGAAATAATCTGGCAGACCGCCGTTGATTGGGTCGATGTACTGGCTGGTTAAACCAGAGCCATCAGATGCCGCTACGCCATTATTAAAATTGATTGTTGCTGCGTTAGATACACCAGCAAAGCCTAAGCCGATTACTGCGCTTAAGGACAACGCTTTGGTGAATTTAGAAAATTTGTTCATATTACTGTCCTCTGTACTAAGAAAGTTACCACGACAAAGGTAATGCATGGGCTATGCCAAAAATGAAAAGTCTATTTTTATCAGGGGGTTGCGTGTTTTTGGTTGGGTGTGGTAAGTACGCTTTGTAAAATTTTTTGACATGTTTTTTTGTTCATTAGCCGTTCGCTTTCAACTGTTAAGAAATTGAACGGCTAATGCAAATACCTTAGCTATTTTCTTTTATCTGTTTATTTACCTGAATCTGAATATCACGAAGCATATATTTAAAGCTTGGAGCGAGATCGCGGAGCAAGATCTCTGCGTTGATATAATAAGGCGCGCGCTGGCCATGATACTCGATCGTCGGACCAATCTTAATGTACTTAATCCCAAGAAAACGCATGCTCCTGGCTAAACGGGGCTCCATCATTACAAAGGCGTGCTGAATACCTTGCGTAAGTGCTAGTGAGGCGGCAGAAAGATAAAGTCCGATGGCTATAAACGGAAAGCATCGTAGTTCAGCTTCGGAGTAAGTCGATTCGTTAATTGCACCAGTGGCGGCACCGGCAAACTTATCCATGGCCCGTCGTCTGAAGTGAGCTGGAACAGCAAGCCGCGATATTTCACAGATTTCGTGGCGTTCAAAGTGGTTTGGTGTAAATTCGTCATGAGATATGGAGTGAAGACAATACTTCTCCAAAGGCAAAAGCTGTCCTTCCTCACAAGGTGTAACTAACCTGACAGTACCTGCGAAGGCGTCGGACCCAATGTGCTTAATAAGGCAATACTGAGCAAATGCATCAAACTCATCCATTTCCATTTGATCAGGTCTTAATGGTTCGAAGCCAAGCTCTTCACAATACACATTATGGCGAATCTTATAGACTTCTTCTTTCAATTCGCCGGTATTCGCAACGACAGGCGTTAAGAAAGTAGAGAAATGCTTGGAGATAGCCGTCGCCTCGCGTAAGCGCTGGTAAGACTGCCATAGCTTGGAAATTTTTGCGCTCGTACTCTTAAACACCGTCACCTCTTCCGTCCGGGCTTGTGATAATCTTCATATTTCGTATGTGGATGCGCTGCATCTATTATTCTTTATGTTCCCTAATAATAGCACTAAAAATGCATACTCAACGCTATTTACACTAATTACTAGGTTGCTGTATCTGCCAGCCTCCAGTTTCATAAAGCAACCCAAAGTATTCATATAGTGCTCTCTCAGTATGATAGATACTAGCAATAGACGGAATATTCAATGTTACCTCGTATGTTGGCGGGCTCAGATGTTCTACCGGCACTGGAACAAGGTGGTTAAATCCAATTTGTCTCGCCTGGTACAATAACCTGCGCATATGCGTGGCTGAAGTCACTACCGCAATAGGAATATCACCGGTAAGGTTAAACAGTGCTTGAAGTTCCTGTTTTGTATTATGGCCAAGAGGCAGGGCAGTAACAGAAGAAGTGACCAGATGAGATAGAAATTTTTGGGCTTTCTCTGCATACACAATGTTTCTATCCCTTAAAAAGTTACCTCCGGTAACAATGATCGGTTTATTCTTGTAAACAGACATTATGGCCGTCTGAGTTAAGCGGGTTAATGAACATTGATGCCAGTTACTGGCTTCAGGTAAATCTTTACCGTAATAATAACAACCAGGAGTGAAAATATACTCCACCTGATGCCAGGCTGTATCTGATTTTTTTAAAGGTGGGTAGGCATATTCCAGTGGTGCAAGTAACCAGTTACTAAATGTATACTGACTGGCAAGCAGCAACCATGTACAACCGCTTATAAATATCGGATAAGTGTATCTGGAGAACCTCTTTGAATAATAGCAAGCCAGGGCGGCAAACAGCAGAATGAAAAAGAGAACGACTGGCGAGATAAGTTGCTTAACAATAAATTTTAATGTGTCTATATCCACAATTATCGTTCCCTGATTAACAGGATGATATAGTCAATGATTTAAAAGCGAGTTGCAATGAAGAATATCTTTCTGTTTTTGTTATTTATCTTTTTGTCAACCTCTCTTGAGGCGAATCAGTCGATGGTGGAGGTGATAAAAAAAGTGAAACCTTCTGTGGTTGGGGTGGGTATAACTACGCCGATGAATTCGCCAGCAAATCAATTGCAGGGGACGGGGTTCGTTATCGGCGATGGACATTATATTGCTACTAACTATCACGTTGTATCAACGCCTTTGGATCCGGACGTAGTGCAGTATCGTTCCGTTTATGCAGGAAATGCGAAGAATACGAGAACGTACCGTGCTGAGGTAGTTGATATTGACCCTGCTCATGATCTGGCCATTCTGAAAATAGACACTAAATTGACTCCACTGAAAGTAGCGTCTGATGACTTTGTTCCAGAAGGCACTCATATTGCCTTCACCGGGTTCCCTATTGGAGCTGTTTTGGGTCTGTATCCTGCAACTCATCGAGGCATGATTGCCGCGATAACCCCCGACGCTATTCCGGCGCGCCGTTCCGATCAGCTATCTATTAATATGCTCGACAGATTACAAAAGGTATTTCTAATCTATCAGTTGGATGCGACTGCCTACCCAGGAAACAGTGGTAGCCCGATGTATCTCAGTGAATCCGGAGTTGTAGTTGGCGTTATAAACAAAGTATTTGTAGCCGAGACGAAAGAGTCAGTACTAAGTAAACCGTCTGGAATCTCATACGCTATTCCCGTTATGCATTTGCGAAAGCTTGCAGCAAAGTCTAATATAGCGCTTTAGTGAGAGGGCGCCTGGATTGTTACTGTCGGTAATTTTTACAAAAAGGCAGTAATTAGTACCCTGAAATAATAAAATTCATTTACTATCATGATGTTAGAGAGTTGGCATGATTTATTCATGATGCTTTAAAATTGGTCTGCATATGTTTAGCAGGCCGCTTTTCAATGGAAGACAAAAGTTATCAGTATGGGTATTGAACAAAATCAATCATCAGTGACAAAACGTCGTCAGTTTATAAAAAAAGCCGGTGCTGGTGTGGCGGTATCGTCACTTCCCATGAAATCAGTATGGGGAGCGTGTTCAGTATCAGGTGTCATGTCAGGTAATTTGTCGCAAACAGGTGGCGGTACAGGTGATACATGTGGAACTGTGCAAATGCCAAATGGTGGGCGTTCACCTGGTTCATGGTTCCAGGGTAATACATGGACACCCGGAAGTAACGGCGACGCGCCTGCGTCTGTATTCCCTCAGCTTCACGTAGGGATTCAATCAGGTGATAATTGTTTGCTCGATACTCGAATCGAAGAGATGCGAACAATTATCAACCAGTTTATTGTTAGCACTCACCTGACCTTACCTGAGGCTGCAGCAAAATACATTTTTGATTCTGATACCTATTACAGTACCTCTGTTTCGCTGACCGATGCGATTTTTGGAACGGGTTCACCTGTTCCTCTGGATAGCAGAAAAAGTATCTTGCGTCACTCCGCCACTGTTTACATGAACGTTTACTTTGGGCTCTATAACGGTGTTTCCATGCCGCTAAATCACAGCGCAGCAATGGAAACGGCTGAAATTGTAATGGCTGCATTAATTCAGTTGAAGCAGACAAGCGATACAGATATGAGTGATGCACAACTCGGTTATACTGATGGTCATAGTCAGATTATCCAATCTACATTTGAATCTGAATTTGACGAGGTGTTCAGTGCTGCGTGCTCAACTAGTAGTTCTGGTAGTAACGGTAACAGCGGCAACAACGGAAATAATGGCAACAGCCGGAGGTAAGGGGCTGTATATCCGTCTTAAAGACGGCATAAGTTGCCGCTCTTTTAGCGATATGTCCGGGTTAGCTTTTTTCTCTGCCCGGACATGCGAAACCTTCTTTGTTCACCAATCTTTAAAACGCGCCATTAACCTTGCTGAACCCTCCAATGAAATGTCAGTCGATGAATTTATTGATCATTTTCACGATGGGCAGCTAGCCACAGTTAATGAGCTCGAAGCACGGGGTTTATTGGTACGCGTGTGAAGCCATTTTTTATTAATATGGGCCTGTTTCAGGCGAGATTAAACGACTATCCCTCTTCAATAAGCCCTGCTCTCAATCAAATTTACGGTGACTGTCAGCCAAAAGAAATGTCTGATTTCACAGTAAGTCTGGCCCCTGGAAGCATTGTACGTAAATATTTCCGACCGCAAATAGTATTCGAAAGTAATACGCAAATTCCATTTAAACCCTTACCCTTTTCCCAGGCCTATGCGCTGCTAGAGTGGGGGCTTAACTGGTGTCTGGCTACACATGATTTTAACCATCTGCTACTGCATTCTGCGGTATTGGTAAAAAACAATAAAGCGGTGTTATTTCCAGCACTTCCTGGTTCGGGAAAAAGTACCTTGTCCTGCTGGTTAGCGATTAACGGTTGGAAGCTCTATTCTGATGAAATGGCAGTTATCAATACCGATTCACTTACCGCAGAGCCACTTTACCGGCCAGCGTGTATTAAAAACCGTTCTATTGAACTGGTAAGAGGTTGGCAGCCGGATGCAACTATTACGAAGGTTTGCAGTGATACGGCTAAAGGTGATGTAGCTCATGCTAAGTTTCAGACCTGGACGGAATATTCCCGCTTACAGCCTGTCGAAATAGCCGGGATAGTGTTTCCTAAGTACGATGGTGACTTGGCAGAAGAGCAGTACTACACCATTGCTAAATCGCAGGTGTTTGAAGAGCTATGTCAGCATGCCTTTAATTATCATGTCTTAGGGTACCAGGCCTTCGACACGGTTTGGCGCTTGATTGATAAAGTGAAGGTGTTTGAGGTGCACTATAGCAATCTGGACTTTATGGACGAGTTTTTATTGGATGAGGTGGTCGGGCATGGCGCATAAATTCAGCTTTGAAGACCTTGTCCAGGCGATTAATTCGCCTGAGCAGCTTACCCATCGCTCACTTCAAGAGTGGGAATCTATGTTGTTTGTGCTGAAAACTTCACGTCTTGAAGCTTATTTAGCCTTTGTTTTACGCGACTCAGGGACCTGGGACAGTATTCCCGGGCAGGTTCAGGCTCATCTGAGCGCGGCCATGGTTTATGCCCAACGACAAAATGACCAGGTGTTCCATGAGGGGCAGGAAATCCATGACGTGTTAATGGCCCAGGGTGTGACGCCGGTTTTCCTAAAAGGCGCAGCCTATATTGTTGCGGCAACCAATAATGCGCCGGGCCGGTTATGTTCGGATATTGATTTGTTAGTTAAAGAGGGGGCGTTGGCAACCAGTGAGACTGTACTGCTGGATAACTTCTGGTATCACAAAATAATCACTGACTACGACGATAAATATTATCGTGAATATGCTCACGAAATTCCGCCTCTCTATCATCTTACCCGAGGGACGGTGCTCGATCTGCACCACAATCTGTTTTTGCCTGTTAGTGGCAAGGCGCCACCGCTAGAGGAGTTCTGGCTGGGAGTGAGGCGTCAGGAGTGCGGGCTGTATACCCTTGAACCCGCGGCAATGTTTATGCATAGCATTATCCACCTGATGCTAAATGAAGAAGTCGTGTATGGTTTCCGCGATATAGTGGATTTAAAGTGCCTGGCCCAGCAATATGATAGTGATGCGTTCTGGCTGCGGGTTGAACAGCTAGCCGTTGCAAGTCATTTCGAGAAAGAGTTAAAGGTGGTAGTGACGTTGCTAAACCACTGGTTCAAAACCACTTATTCCATCGGCCAGCCACAAGGAATGTTTCAGCGTATTAAAGTAAAGCTACTGACACGAACCTATAAATACGCTTTGATACCAGCGCATCCTGCATTACACTCAGTGCGTTCGGGTTTAGCGAGATTTATGGTATTTGTACGCGGCCACAGTATTAAAATGCCGTTTACTGTACTCGTTAAGCATTTTTCTATTAAACTGTGGTTAGGTATACATAACTGGCTTCGCGGTGACTCCACGGCAGATGCGAAACCGGTCGATTTAGGCGCCGCATTCAAGCGTTAAATCGAAACTTACTATCAAGCGGAGAATTACATGAAAGTTCTGGTCACCGGTGCCGCCGGGTTTATTGGTTCAGCGGTAAGCCGATACCTGGCGCAACGTGGAGATGATGTAGTCGGCATCGACAATATCAATGACTATTACGATATAAATCTTAAGTATGGCCGCCTGAGTCAGCTTGAGTCTGCGGAATTCACCGGTAGTTTTCGCTTTCAGAAAATGGGCGTTGAGGAGCGTGATACTTGTACCGAACTTTTTGCTAATGAAAAGTTTGACCGCGTCGTGCATCTTGCCGCCCAGGCCGGGGTGCGTTATTCCATCGAAAATCCTCATGCCTATGTTGATGCCAACCTGGTTGGCTTTATGAATATACTTGAGGGATGCCGGCATAATAAGGTTGAGCATTTGGTTTATGCATCTTCCAGTTCAGTATATGGCGCTAATGAAACCATGCCATTTTCAGAGAAGCACAATGTTGATCACCCGGTAAGTCTTTATGCGGCCAGCAAAAAAGCCAATGAACTGATGGCTCACACCTACAGCCACCTGTATGGATTGCCCACTACTGGCCTGCGCTTTTTCACCGTATATGGCCCCTGGGGAAGACCGGATATGGCGCTGTTTAAATTTACTAAAGCCATACTGGCCGGCGAAACCATTCAGGTATACAACTACGGTAACCATCACCGCGATTTCACCTACATCGATGATATCGTAGAAGGCATTATCCGCACGCTGGACCGCCCCGCTCAGGCCGATGAAAACTGGCAGGGTACGACACCCAACCCGGCTACCAGTAAGGCGCCCTGGAGGGTGTATAATATTGGCGCGCAAAACCCGGTAAACCTGCTTAACTTCATCGAAACTCTGGAGAAAGCGCTGGGAATGACCGCCAATAAAGAATTACTGCCCATGCAACCAGGCGATGTTCCCGACACTTATGCCGATGTGGCAAGCCTGGTGAAAGATACCGGATACCGTCCAACGATTGGTATTGAACATGGGATCGGTGAATTCGTTAAATGGTATCGTGAATATTATCAGGTGTGAGGCGGGCCGAAAGTTTTAGCCGGCGCTCGGCTGAGATGTATTGAGCTTGCTGAGTTTGACCGGTAAGAAGTTCATCGCTGTTTCATAGCCTTGCTTAAATAAACACAGTTTATCCTCGTAAGACATATCAAAGTCTACCGAGGAAGCTGTACCGGTATTAATTACCAGCGTATTATGCCAGTACTCGGCGTGAACGTACTCGCGTGACAGCGCGGTCATAAAAGTGCGAATAAGCATGCCTATATACTGCGGTAACACAAACCGCCGTTTAGGATTAAACGGCTGTTCTCGGGCTTCACTGCGGAGTCGGAAACAGATGTTCGGGGTTCCATCCTGCTGCCAGTCCCTGAATAGCGCATCTTCAGATAATATCGCACCATCCACCAGTAAGTGTTGTTCATATACGGTGTAACTGAATAAAAGCGGAATAGACATGGAGCAGCGCACTGCATGTGAAACCTTCATATTCGGGCTGGTTTCCTTGCTGAATATCACTGGTCCGCCGCCATTAACGTCGGTGGCCAGAATATGGAGCGGGATGGGCGCTTCAGAAAATGTCATGCCATCGAGTTGCTGATCCATCCATTGTTCAAATTTTATCCCGGATGACAGGCCGCCATGGCGGAGTAACCTGAAGATTGAAAAGTCACGGAATTGTCTGAAGTCGGTATTTACAGCCAGATCGTACAGGGCTTTATTTGTCATCCCATAACTGTGCAGCGAAGCCACTATCGAGCCACCGGAAATTCCGACTAATGAATTAAAATTTACTTCTAATTCCTCTAGTGCTTTGAGAATACCGATGTGGGCAAGCAGTCGGGTACCGCCACCAGAAAAAATGGGCACGATTTGTTGTGTTGCCATAGCGTCTTTTAAAAATTTCCGATGTTATTAGCATATACCAATTTACTAATAACGCTGGATTTTTAATCTTTTTTAAGGAATAAAATAAGCCAGTCCAGCGCTTATCCGCCGGCTTAAAAAAAGAAAGCAGGCCTCAGGCCTGCTTTACTCATAAGAAGATAAGTAATGCTTAACGGTTGCGCAGTGCCGCTTTCATTTCTTTACGCTTTTGATGCAATAAGGGCTCAGTGTAACCACTGGGTTGTTCCTTGCCTTTGAAGATCAGCTCGCTGGCCGCCTGGAAGCCAATGGAGTTAGCGGTATCAGGCGTCATTGGGATATACTCAGGGTCGCTGGTGTTTTGTTCGTCAACCAGCTTCGCCATGCGCTCCAGCGATTCTTCAACCATCTCTTCAGAAATGATCCCATGAGCCAGCCAGTTAGCCAGGTGCTGGCTGGAAATTCGCAGTGTTGCACGGTCTTCCATTAAGCCTACATTATTGATATCCGGTACCTTTGAACACCCAACGCCCTGGTGTACCCAGCGGACCACGTAGCCCAGAATACCCTGAACATTATTATCCACTTCACGCTGAATTTGTTGCTGAGTGAGCGAAGTTGGGTCTTCCAGTAACGGCAGGGGGATAATATCGTCAATGCCGTCAAAACGTTCGTGGGCCATGTCTTTTTGCAAGCCAAATACATCTACCTGATGGTAATGTAAGGCGTGCAGAGTAGCTGCGGTAGGTGAGGGAACCCAGGCCGTATTGGCGCCGGATTTCGGGTGGCCAATTTTCGCTTCCATCATCTGCGCCATTTGATCCGGGATTGGCCACATGCCTTTACCAATCTGGGCTTTGCCGGATAACCCACAGGCCAGGCCGGTACTTACGTTCGCTTTTTCGTAAGCCTGGATCCACTTCATGGTTTTCAGGCTGGCTTTATCGGCGAAAGGGCCGGCCAGCATCGAAGTATGAATTTCGTCACCGGTGCGGTCTAAAAAGCCGGTATTAATAAACACGGTGCGCTGTTTAGCCGCCGCAATACAAGCTTTCAGGTTTACACTGGTGCGGCGTTCTTCATCCATAATGCCCATTTTGAGAGTAAACGGCTCAAGACCAACCACTTCCTCAATACGGCCAAACAAGGCATTGCTGAACGCCACTTCATCCGGACCGTGCATTTTAGGCTTAACAATATAGATACTGCCGGTCCGGGTATTCTTAAAGGTGCTGTTACCTAACAGGTCATGTTTCGCAATCAGTGAGGTGATTACCCCATCCATAATGCCTTCTGGTACTTCCTCACCGTCGAACAAAATGGCGTCGTTGGTCATCAGATGCCCCACATTACGCACAAACATCAGGCTGCGGCCCGATAACGTTAAACCGGCGCCGGTTGGTGAAGTGTATTCCCGGTCCGGATTCATTTTACGCTCAAAGGTTTTATCGCCTTTTTGCATCTCGATGCTCAGCGTGCCTTTCATTAGTCCGAGCCAGTTCGAATAGACCAGGGTTTTATCTTCAGCATCAACCGCGGCAACTGAGTCTTCACAGTCCATAATGGTGGTTAGGGCTGCTTCAACCAGAATATCCTTAACACCTGCCGGGTCTGTCTTTCCGATTGGATGAGAGTTATCTATCTGGATTTCAAAATGTAAGCCATTGTGCACAAATAACAATGCTGTAGGCGCATCAGCAGAACCCTGATACCCCAGCCACTGACTGCTATCAGCCAGGGTGGCAACATCACCGTCAGCTAATTTTACAGCTATATTATTACCATCTATAGCGTAGCCAACGGCCTGTTGATGACTGCCGGTAGATAATGGCAGCATGGTGTTGAGCCATTCCCGGGCGGTTTGAATCACTTTCTCACCACGTACCGGATTAAACGTTTTGCTGATTTCAGCCCCGCCTTCGGTGCTGATCACATCAGTACCATACAGGGCGTCATAAAGGCTTCCCCAGCGGGCGTTTGCCGCGTTAAGCGCATAGCGTGCATTGTTAATGGGAACCACTAACTGCGGACCAGCCATGGTGGCCATTTCGGCATCGACGTTGTCAGTTTCAATAGAGAAGTCTTCAGGCTCAGGCTGTAAATAGCCTATTTCCTTTAAAAACAATTTGTACTGCGCGCCGGTGGGTGAATTGCCTGCTTTATGATAATCATCAATTTTGGCTTGCAGCTCGTCACGTGTGTTCAGCAAAGCTTTGTTCTGACCAACAAATTCATCCAGAATGGCCTCGAAACCCTGCCAGAAGCCAGTTTCCTCAACGCCGGAGCCAGGTAATGCTTGCTCATTGATAAACTTGTCTAAAATCGTCGCAACCTGCATACGGCCGCGCTGAATATAATCCTGCATAGAAGTCCCCTGTCTACGGTTAGTAACCCACAGTCTAGAGGGATGCGGAGTAAATTCTTAGTTTATGGTTTTTATTGCTGTCATAATTAGTGTGAATGTTGGGTGGGCAGGGGGCGGGCAGCTTACCGGCATTGCACCGGTAAGTAGATGTAAAATAGTATTTACTGCATTTCGGCCGCCACATCACCAATCAGGCGACGCAGCCAGATATGGCCGGCATCATGATGGAGCAGGGCACTCCAGGCCATTTTCAAAGCGATGGGCGGTATATCAAACGGTGGCTCACGCAACACGATATCCGGATCATCGGTAAATATCTTAGCGGCTTTGCTGGGCAGTGTAGCGATCAGGCTCTGGCGTTTGGCAATTTGCAAAGCGGCATGATAGTGACGGGTGAATACCCGGATATCACGTTGTTTGCCGAGTTTGGTGAGCTCCGCATCAACCCAGCCCAGTTTTTGTACTTCATTGGGGTCGATGCCGACACCCACACCAAAGCCGGTTTTGCTGACCCAGATATGTTGCGCTTTCAGATAGGTTTCTAAATCATAATGGCTGGCGAGGGGATGCTTTTTATTCATTACACAGGCGAAGTTATCGTACCAAATCACTTTCTGGTGGAATGACAGCGGCAATTCGTCAAAGCGGTTTATGGCCATATCCACTTTGCCCTGTTCCACATCGTGGAAGGTCACGTCGCTGGGGGTAATTAAATCCAACGTAATATTGGGTGCACAGTCGGCTAATCTGCCAAGGAGTTCCAGTAGCAGCGTCGATTCAGCATAATCACTGGTCATGATGCGGAAGGTCCGGCTGCTGGTGGCGGGGTTAAAATCGGTTTCCGGCTGGATAGAGCTTTCCAGTTTGCTCAGCACATCGCGGATCACAGGTTGCAGTTCTAGCGCTCGTTTTGTGGGCGTCATGCCGTCACTGGTGCGAACCAACAGCGGATCCTTAAATAAATCTCGCAGGCGTTTCAGACCATTACTCATTGCCGGCTGGGTAATGCTAAGCTGATTTGCGGCGCGGGTAACACTGCCTTCTCGCAAAAGGACATCCAGATACACCAATAAATTCAAATCAACCTTTGCAATATTCATAACTGTAATAGCCTGTATTAGTTTTATTAAACGCCGCTATTATACTCATAGTCTGAGTGCTTGTCAGATAGGCCTTTGGTCGTAGTGCTTTCTTAGTGTTTTTAGTTTAACTGCTTGAAATTAAGACTAAATGTGCTTTTTGGGGCGGGCGAATGTGTTTTGTGAATGGTTGAAAATAAATAATTATGGTGAATAAAACCGATAGAACCACCAATATTTCAGGCCACACGGGAATAAAAAAAGCCTCCCGAAGGAGGCTTAACACGAATCGACTTGTTTCAGTTGGGAATGAGTCGAATTAGTCGAACTGGTTCATAGTGTTGTCTTTACCACTGGCTTTCAGTGCCTGCTCACCAGAGAAGTATTCTTTGTGAGTATCACCTAAGTCAGAACCGGCCATTGCCTGGTGCTTAACGCACGCCAGACCCTGACGGATTTCCTGACGCTGTACGCCTTTAACGTAAGCCAGCATGCCTTCTTCACCGAAGTAACCTTTCGCCAGGTTGTCAGTAGACAGCGCTGCAGTGTGGTAAGTCGGCAGTGTGATAAGGTGGTGGAAGATACCTGCTTCACGCGCACCGTCAGCCTGGAAGCTCTGGATTTTCGCATCTGCTTCGGCGGCCAGTTCACTTTCATCATACTCAACAGACATCAGGTTAGCGCGGTCGTAAGCAGATACGTCTTTACCGGCTTCACTCCATGCATCGAATACCTGTTGACGGAAGCTCAGTGTCCAGTTGAATGAAGGTGAGTTGTTATAAACCAGCTTCGCATTCGGGATAACNTCACGGATTTGGTNAACCATNTNACCGATTTGACNNACGTGTGGTTTTTCAGTTTCAATCCACAGCAGGTCNGCACCGTTTTGCAGGCTGGTGATACANTCNAGTACACAACGCGCTACNCCNGTGTCAGGNTTNAAGCGGAACAGNCCGTTAGGCAGACGCTCAGGCTTAACCAGTTCGCCGTTTTGCTTCAGTACCAGGTCACCTTCGTTNAGNTCNNCTACTGANNTAACCGGTGTAGTTTGCAGGAANGCGTTGTACTGAGAAGCCAGGTCNCCTTCGCTGGTAGANACCGGGATCTTCTGCGTCAGGCCNGCACCTAANGAGTCNGTACGNGCAACNATNACACCGTCGTCTACNCCCAGCTCTAAGAANGCATAACGAACCGCGTTGATTTTCGCCAGGAAGTCTTCNTGAGGAACNGTTACNTTACCGTCCTGGTGACCACACTGCTTGGCATCAGATACCTGGTTTTCGATTTGGATACAGCACGCNCCCGCTTCNATCATNTTNTTCGCNANCAGNTANGTGGCTTCTTCGTTACCGAAACCGGCNTCGATNTCGGCAATGATTGGNACAACGTGTGTTTCGTAGTTGTCNATTTGCGCCTGGATNGCNGCTACATCNCCACCGTTTGCTTTAGCAGCATCTAACTGCTTGAACAGGTCACCCAGTTCACGTGCGTCAGCCTGACGCAGGAAGGTGTANAGTTCTTCGATTAATGAGGCAACTGAGGTTTTCTCGTGCATTGACTGATCCGGCAGAGGACCGAACTCAGAACGCAGTGCGGCAACCATCCAGCCAGACAGATAAAGATAGCTCTTACTGGTAGTGCCCTGATGTTTCTTCACAGACAGCATTTTNTGCTGACCAACAAACCCGTGCCAGCAACCTAAAGATTGCGTGTATTGAGTACAGTCTGCATCGTACTCGGCCATGTCCTGACGCATAATTTTTGCCGTATANTTAGCAACGTCTAAACCGGTTTTGAAGCGGTTTTGAACAACCATACGTGCAGCAAAATCTGGACTGATGGCATCCCAAGTACCGTTGTATTGACTCTTAAGCGTGGCAACCTGATCGATTGCATTTTGGTATTCTGACATGACTGTCTCTCCTTCCCGAAAATAGAATGAATCTTTTGCTGATAACACCCTTGGGTTGTCATCGACTTCCATTTCATCCTAGAGCGGCGAGCCCAATAACAGAAATATATAATCCTCATTATCGTAATAATCTGTGTGAATGTTTGGTGTTTGAATTCTGAACAGTGTGATTACTAAGGATTTTCCGCGCAAAGTGAGTAAAAAAAATCTATTATTAAAAAAGGTTATTCGTTAGGCCATTTATCATGAGTGAAATACTTTCGTCAGTTGATCAGCGAACTAAGCTGGTAGGTGAAAACCGCCTGGAGTTATTGTTGTTCAGGTTAGGAACCCGTCATACCTACGCTATCAACGTGTTTAAGGTTAAGGAAGTTATCACGGTGCCGAAGATGAATATGATGCCGGGAACCCATGGTAATCTGCGGGGGGTAACGATTTACCGCGGGCTGACGATCCCGGTGATTGACTTACGGCAGGCCATTAGAATGCGCCCGGTGAGCACCGAGAATGGGAACACGGGTCGCAATGTTATCATCACCGAATACAACCGCTCAGTGCAGGGCTTTATGATTGGTGACGTCGTCAGTATCGTTAATACATCCTGGGAAGATATCCAGCCGCCGCCCAAATCCATCGGTAAGACAAACTTTCTTACCGCCATCACTCAGATTGATATTCAGGGTAAACGAGAGTTAGTCGAGATTATCGATGTGGAAAAAGTGCTGGCCGAAATCATTGAATATGATGTCTCAATCTCCGAAGAAATCCTTGATCATGAGGTTGTCGATCACCTGAAAGGACGAAAAGTGCTCATCGTCGATGATTCATCAACAGCCCGCAAACAAATTCGCGATACCCTTGAACAACTCGGATTGCACATTCTTGAATGTCACAATGGAGCTGAAGCTCTCATGTTGCTGAAGGAGTGGGCGGATTTAGGCAAAACCGTTACCGATGAAATTTTGATGATGTTTACCGATGCCGAGATGCCCGAAATGGACGGCTATCGGTTAACTGCGGAAGTCCGAGCCGATCCGCGCATGGCAGACTTATTTATTGCACTGAATACTTCGCTCAGCGGTAGCTTTAATCAGGCCATGGTTGAAAAAGTAGGTTGTAACCGTTTTATCTCTAAATTTCAGCCAGACATGCTGGTTGACGTGGTTCAGCAACGCATGCGGGAGTTGCTGTAAACGCTTAGCCGGTGCATGGGCATCCGGTACGGATATCGGTATACTCTGGATTAGATAAAATTAACCTGTTGTTTTAACATCTTATCTGTTTTTCATGCGGATGTAAGATAGCAGCGATACACTGCGATATATTAAGATTACAAAAAGGAACCTATCGTGCGACAGAAATTGCTTGTGGCAGTGGCCGCAACNTTTNCGTTGTCGGCTTGNGTGAATACTNCCGATACCGCTNNTACCCAGAAACAANNCCCNTCAACGCCNAAAAATATNATTATGATNGTTTCAGANGGCATGGGGCCNGCNTATACCACNGCTTATCGTAATTTCCGTGACAACCCCGACACGCCAGAGGTGGAAGGTGTTGTGCTGGACGATATTTTTGTGGGTAATGCCAGTACGTATCCTGATCAGGTTTCTGGTTTTGTCACCGATTCGGCCGCCTCAGCAACAGCGCTGGCTTCTGGTGTGAAAAGTTATAACGGTGCCATCGGCGTTGATAAAAATAAAAAGCCGGTGACGTCTATTCTGCAACGGGCTAAACAGCTGGGGATGCGCACCGGTGTTGCCGTAACATCACAAATTGTTCACGCCACGCCAGCGTCATATGTTGCGCACAATGAAAGCCGCCAGAACTATAATGAACTGGCCGACAGTTTTTTTGACGATCGCATCAATGGTGAGTTTGTAGCCGATGTGATGCTTGGCGGCGGTACAAAATACTTTGAGCGCCAAGACCGTAATGTTACCGGCGAATTTATCGACGCTGGCTATGCCTATGTAGATACTTACAACAAACTTGCCACGCTACCTGCCGGCGAAAATGTGCTGGGACTCTTTGCCGAAGTAGGCCTGCCCTGGGCANNCNATGACNTNNGTAAAAATCGTCTGGCTTATCTCACTGAGCATGCGATCAAGCACTTAGAGAACGATAAGGGCTTCTTTCTGCTGGTGGAAGCCAGTCAGGTAGACTGGGCTGGTCACTCTAATGATATTGCCGCAGCAATGGCTGAAATGCATGATCTGAACCTTGCTCTGGAGTATCTGGTCAGCTATGTAGAAGAACATCCGGATACGCTGGTGGTCCTCACTGCCGATCACAGTACAGGCGGATTGACTATTGGTGCGCGCGGCGAATATCGCTGGGCACCTGAATGGCTGCAAAACCTAAAACAATCGCCGGAGACCATCGCTCAGAATATCGTCGAGATGGACTCGCCAGTAGCGTATGTTAGCGATGCACTGGGCTTTGAGCTAAACGACAAAGAAAAACAGCAAGTAGTAGAACTGGCAAAACAGGGCGACCTTAAAGCGCGCTTTGCTGGTATTAAGGCTTTGCTCGATATCCGGTCAAATACAGGCTGGACCACCACCGGTCATACCGGGGTAGATGTAGAAGTATTTGCATTCGGGGCCGGTAGCAGTCAGTTTTACGGGCAGTACGACAATACCGATATCGCCAAAAAGCTGTTTGGTTTATTACCTAAGCGCGCTCCAGTGGTGAAAACAGAAACCACACCAGCTCCCAAAGAAGAAAAAAGCCAGTGCGATTTTGAAACCGACTGGCGCTGTGAGTAATCAATAGTTATTTCAGAGGCGAATCTTTGAGCCGTTAAAAGATGACGAACAGGCCCCTGTTCGTCATTTATCTTTATTCGCACGCTCCGTGCGACATTTTATCGTGTTTTTTATTCATATTTGCTAATGCAAACCAGGCACCCAGTAAACACAGTGGTGCAGGTGCAAGTAATTTGGCAGCCTGTTGAATAACGTGGTGTTCGGGATGCAGGAAAACGCCTAAGATGCCATACAGGATTAGCAGTCCGGCAAAATACATAGCATGCTTATAGCCGTCGCTACCGGTGCGCCGGGTAATAAAATAAGCACAAATTACTGCCATCAAACTGCCAATAATCATTGAGCCAATCGTCAACAGGTTTGACTGCGCAGCCATGTCGATTAATTGTTGCTGCGAGTAGGCGGTGGTATCAATACCGGATTGCCAGAATACCGACAGCACCACTGCCAGAATGACAGTGGTAACAACATATATCAAAAATGCGATAACTAACGATTTTACGCTGAGTGGTTGAGTGTTCATCTTTCTTCCTTCTACGGCAAAGCGCGCAGCAATACGCAATCTGCCTGTTAATGGTGGTTTAAAGTAAAGATGAGCCAAGCCCGTATTTTTTCTTCAGGCGATTATGCTTAAAGAAATAAACGATAGCGGAAATGACCAGCGCAATGGAAACCGTATTTTTTAACAGCTGAAATGTGGATTCATCAATGCGTTGTTCGCCAAAGGCGCTAAAAATACCGTAAAAACCGAACAGGTGACTGGCGAGTACAATCCAAAATGCGATATGTAACTTCCTGATTTCCAGCTTGCCTTGTTCAGTTCGCGGTGATTTATTGTGGTCATTTTCAATCGACGAGGGAGCAGAGAGCGCTTCCTTATCGGGTTGCGGAGAGTCTGGTGCAGGATTGTCAGTAAACGCATCGTCAGCAAACAGGTCAGTAATGCCAATATCAAACACGGCGCCTAGGCATTTTACGCTTTCCTGTGACGCCACTGATTTTGCTTCAATTCTCTGAACTGTTCTTAAACTTAACCCCGACATATCAGCAAGCTGTTGCTGAGACCAGCAGCGGCTTTCTCTGAGCTGTTTAAGTTTATTTGCGTTAATTTTCAATTGCATTAAGGGTCTCCGTTGGCTCGATTTAAAGCTAACAGGAGTTGCCCGTTTTCCTGACGTTATTCACCCGTAACGCTTACGTTACCAATACGACACCAGGTGTCAAGTTACTATTTTTGTTAGTTTTTTCGGTTTTTGTGTCCATTCTGAAAATGTCAGGGAAAACATCTTACAGTTCTATCAAGACCTCAGTTGACGACTATTGAGCCGTGATCATTTCGTGATAATTCCGTGATTTTGGTGTGAAACAAAGCTTCTAGTCTTTTCCTTGGCGGGGGGAGGAGTCAATGCGGTTTCAGGCTACCCCCCTATTTACTGACTTTTACGGAGAAAAAGAAAATGAAAAAAATAGTGTTTTCATTAGTAGTACCTGCAGTACTGGCCTTTACCGCACCGGCTATGGCCGCGGCAAAATCCTATGAGGTGACTATTCAGAATGTCACTTCTGGAATTAGTTTTACGCCATTCCTGTTGGCCACGCATAACAAACGGGTGAGCTTATTTGAGCTGGGAGCGCCAGCTTCTGAGGCACTTGGGCGGGTGGCTGAAGGTGGAGATACTGCCGGGCTTCAGGCTGAGCTCGATGCATCGAATGGGGTTTATCAAACGGTTAGCTCAGATGGTTTGTTAGGCCCTGGTGAGTCGGTGACACTCTCTATAGACGCCCGAGGTGGCAAAAATAAACTAAGTCTGGTGTCTATGTTATTACCCACCAACGATAATATTGTTGCTGCTCAGGCTATTGACCTCCCTTCTGGTATGCGGGCTCAAACAACCTATCTGGCCATGGCGTATGACGCCGGCACCGAAACTAACTCAGAAGAATGTGCCTTTATTCCAGGGCCGACCTGTGGCGGTGAAGCCTTTTCCGATACGGATTTAGGCGAGGGCTATATTTTCCCGTCTGCCGGGATCCATGGTGAGGCCGATTTGAGTCAGGCGATGTATGACTGGCAGGGACCAGTAGCCATAGTGAAAATAAAGCGGGTGTATTAACCGATGCTGAGGCAAGGTATCGAGCAGTAATTCATTGCGCGATGAAGGTGTGACAGACTGCCCTTATCAGGTAATTAGTTGCACCCTAACCGTTTTATTACTGATTAATAAAGCTCTCGATATCTTCACCGGTAATTTTGCCAATCTGGCTGAACAGATACCACAGTGCAGCAATCAGTAACACCATAGAGGGGATAACTATGACCGGGTAGCTCAATGCAGTCATCCGTCCTAACTCTTCTGTATAGGCCGTGGTACCCGGTTCGCTCACCAGAATGACCTTGGCAAGAATATAGTTAAGTGTAGAGGATAAGAAAAACGAACCGGCAACAATGTAAGAGCAGTGCCTGATTTTTTCTTTAAACAGCGGTTGTTTATTCTGCTGATCGAGCACTTCATTCAATTTGGGCCAGTTAATAATCTGATCGTTAAGAATAAGCATCTTTACCAGCGGTTTTTCTGTTGCCTGGGTAACCAGCACAGCTATGCCTATCAGGGCCGGAATAGCGGCTTCTTTAATGGCAATATATTCTGCCGGTAACTTTAATAAACTGATCCCTCCGGTCAGTAACACACTGACAATCCCGAGTACAGAAAAGCCGTTAATCTTGCCGCTTTGTTTTAAGTCCCATAGACCATAGCCCAGCGGAAAGCTCAGTGCGGCCACAATACTCCAGGCCGGGCCTAAGTACTCTTCGGAGCTGGCATAGCTCATTAGTACCACCGGGATGACAATATTAAATGCCAGATTAGGCAGAAACCCCTGATTCTGAGGTTTAGCGGTTGACGGTGTGCGGTCTGACATAAGGTAACTTCTTTACTTACAATGGCAGGCTTCAAGCCCGGCTTATGAGGATTTCGCCCACAGATGGGCACTTAGTAAGCCCATGATGAAACCAAACAGGTGGTATTCAAAGGAAACAAATCGCTGTAAGGGCAGTACACCGAATATCATACCGCCATATAGCACGGCTATCACTACTGAAATAATCAATAAATGTAACTTTTTGCTAAAAAAGCCGCCGAGGATGAGAAAGCCAAGGTAACCATAAACAATGCCGCTGGCGCCAATGTGCATAGCATTACGACCAAATAACCACACCAGCAAGCCGGCGCCCAGCCAAATCAGCAGCGTAGACTTCAGAAAAGTCAGTTTGCCCCATTGCATACTCAGCCACATAAACAGTAATAATGGCAAAAAGTTACTGGCAAAATGGGTGAGGTTAGCGTGTAGCCAGGGGGCAAGAAAAATTCCCGGCAGGTTGCCCGGATCGCGCGGACGGATGCCGAATTGATTTAACCAGTTAGACAGCAATAAATTAATAAACTCGGTGCCGAGCAGGCCGAGGGCCAATACGCCTAAAATTCTGAGTTGCTGGGATAAAGTAAACTGTTTCATAAAATAATGTGCGGCAAATAGCGCGATAAGTCCTGGGTAATCAGTGAACGGTCTTCGCGAATGGAGATGCCAGCCGGCAAGTCATCTACCAGCCAACTGCCAATCAATACATATTGGTCGCCGTAGCGGGGCAGGGGTTGGTACTGTTGCAGGATAAACCCTTCTTCGCCGTAAGGCCCATCCGATAAGGGGGTGGGTGAATTATCGTCGTTGAGCAGCGAGATATTAGCGCCTTCACGGGAAAACAACGGCTTTTTAATCCACTTGCCGCCGGTAGTCAGATGTTTATCCTGCTCAAAAAATGCCGGTAACAGGTTGGGATGATTGGGAAATTCCTGCCACAACAGCGGCAGCAGCGCCTTATTGGATAACACCGATTTCCAAGGCGGTTCAAGCCAGCCTACATCAGCCGCGTTCAGCGCATCACCAAACTCTTCCCGGAGCATAAACTCCCATGGATAAAGTTTGAAGCAATGGGTAATGGCATTATCGTCCAAGTCGGTAAAATAGCCAGTGTCGCTGAGACCTATATCTTCAATAAATAAAAACGGTGCGTCTATGCCCGCTGCACTGGCACAATCCTGCAGATATTGCACGGTGCCGCGATCCTCCACCGAATCTTCACAGCAACTAAAGTGAATACGCTGATAGTCATATTGCTGCTTTAATTGCTCAAACCGATAAACGAGCTTTTCCTGCAAGGAGTTAAACTGATCGGCGTGGCGGGCAATCTTACCGGCATCCACCAGGTTTTCCAGCCATAGCCATTGCCAGAAACCGGTTTCGTACAGAGAAGTGGGGGTATCTGCATTGTTTTCTAACAGCTTGGCGGGAGATTGACCGTCGTAAACCAGATCCAGCCGTGAATACAGAGAAGGTTGTTTTTCACGCCAGCTTGAGGCGATAAAATCCCAGTGTGGTTGGGGGATCTGGCACTGGCTTAGCAATGCCTCAGAATTAACCACTTTATCTACCACATGCAAACACATCTGGTGTAATTCGGCACTGGGATCTTCAATGTCCTGTTCTATTTGAAGCAGGGTAAACTGATAGTAAGCACTTTCATCCCAGTAGGGTTCGCCGTACATGGTATGAAAATGAAAACCATATTCAGCCGCTAACTGTTGCCAGTTGTGGCGCGGCTGACTGGCCATTCTGAACATGCTAGCCGCCCCAGCCCTTGGATTTACTGCTTGAACTACCCCAGCTCGATTTCGCCCGCACGCTGCTGCCAAATCCGCCGCGTTTAATAGTGCGGTTTACGGTTGGCTTTTTCTCAAATACCGATGAGGGTGCATTATATGAGCGTCTTCTGATATCACCATCAAATACATAGCCGTTTGAGGTAACCCAGCGTGAACGGAATGGCGAGTAAGGGGAGAATGAGGTGTATAAAGGCTGCGAATAATACGGCCGCGGCTGCAGCAACTGACTTACCATGTAACCGGCCATAAAGGGCATAAAAAAGCTGCCTGATGACGTTTGTACATATTGACAGCGGTCATTACCAAATTCGTATTCGCAATCATTTTGCGTGTCGAATTTAGGCGCGGTGCGATTATGTTCCTCAAGCGCCGACTCATATGCCGCCAGGCANTGGCCGGTNGCTTCCGGNTTATCCTGCTGGCAATCTTCCGGCGATACNTAAATGTTTGACTGTTCGCGGNTGCCNCCACAGGCGGTNAGCATGATNCCGGCTACACCCACNGCCAGCGGTTTTAATGCAAAAGCTTTGCGTAACTGATGCAGATGAATACTTTTAGAACGTTTTTGTGAATGGCTCATCGCAAAACTCCTAATAAGTCATGCAAGCGGCATTCAGAATACCCACGGCAATCGACATGGCAGCAAGCATAACACCGGCAGAAANTTCATTGTTATTNATGCGCTCGGCAATNTTCGGCATAAAACTAAACCGCAACAGGGCAAANGCCAGNCTCTGNGCNATNACNGCAACAATGCCCCACAGGGTNAAATCNATNANCCCCAGAGAGTTTGACGCNGCGCTTGCCAGNGCNAGACTGAANCCAACCATGGCGCCACCAAANCCAATNGCNGCGGCNACGTTCTTTTCCTGTTTNACCAGTTTCCATTCNTCGTGCGGCGTAACCATGGCGTACACNACNTTAAAAATGAACAGNTAAATAATAGAGATCGCAAAATACAGGGCGAAGTTTAAAAGTCCGGCCATCGACTGAGTGATAATTTCCATGCGTTTTCCTTATTGTTAGCCGTTAATGCGAATATCTGAGGGTTGNATGTCAAAACCGGTACTGATCACCAGNCAGCGATCGGNATTNGCNCCGACNATTTTNTCTTCGCCGGCAACCAGCAAAGACTCNGTNCGGTCGTTATCNATTTCGCGCTCGTAAAGCATCATAAACTGGTCGGTTTCACTCACATCGCCGTCTTCTTCCCAGGTTTTNTCGGTNACNGCAACCGGNGGTGATTCTTCACCNACNGCATCCCAAACNCGNGAAAAACTNTGGCCTTCNAGTTCATAGGTNGGGCGGGAAATNTCGTTGTTCAGACATTGTTGCCATTGCGNCTGGTTGCCGACAGTGGTGGTNGAGTAGAANTACCAGAGCTTNACATCGGTAATNTGGTTTTCGCTCATNCCACCGTCAAGCACTACCTGCAGNAAGGCATCGTCGTCGGTNTAAAAGCGTAACAGGGTGCCGCCGCTGTCCAGCTCTGCCTGGCCTACNGCCTGAATAAGATGNTTGCTGGCCGCNCCTTCAATACANAANTGTGGCGTGAGTAATTTGAGNTTAAGCGCATCCAGTTCAAAGGAGCCGCCTAANTACAGACCCATCACCTCCGGTGCGGCAGGNTTTTTGGGNGCATCTGATTTAAACCATTTTTTAAACATATCACTGCTCCGTGAGCGCATTCCAGTTAATNTCGGTAATGCGGGCTTTGGCGATATAATAAAGTTTATCCTGNGGNGAAATAACCGTATTNAGTGCGGGGTTGAGCGNAATGGATTGGCCNCGNTCAGCGCCNGCACAACCTATTAAGGTNGCATCATACTGACGTTTAAACGCCATAAATAAGGTTTGGTAGCTCACNGGNTCAACCGAGTGGGGNATAGTCAGAGAAAATTGCGCCTGACCATCGTCATCCACGCTCAACAAATCGTGGTGCAGNGTNCTGGAACCGGGGTCGAAAGCNGCTTTGGCGAGCATTTCAACCGCCACGCTGGGNGTACATTCTACCTGTGGNCAGTGCATCTGCAGCAGCCGGACCAGNCTTTCNTCATTAAAATANGCAACCTGATGGGCCGACGGATTCTTTTGNGCACAATAAAGNGCGGTGGTCATGGTTAANTCGTCTTCGGGATTATCAATAAGAATGGTGGAGGCNGNGCTGATACAGGCNTTGTCCATGTCTTCATCTTTATTAAACGATTCAACCCGNACGAATTCTATTTTANCGGGCATGGGATNGGTNATGTCGGCTCTNACACANAGCACGATNTCNGGCTTTTCAGNCAGNGANTGACGTTCCTGCAGNAGTAGNTTGAGNAGTAATAACGTGCGTTGCTCATTCCAGCCAATGACCAGAATATGNTTGCTTACATCGAGACTGGATAACCCCATAATACCTTTTCTCCATTGATTTCCCACAAANGCGGCAACCCGGCCAACAATCATCGCAAAGATACTTAAGCCTAGCGGGATAACATACAAGGCTACAATAAGCTTGCCAGCAGGGGTTTGCGGCGATAAATCACCGTAGCCAACTGTTGAGCCGGTNACTGCCAGCCAATAGATGAANTCAACNCTTTCGGTCAGTGCCTGNTCGTCGAATGCATAAAGTAACAACCAGGACGACAAGNCATAAAACAGCGTCGCCAGAACGATGGTNTACCATCGTGATTCGGCAAAATAGTTAAGCATTACGCGTCGGATNTTTATCCACATATTGGCGCCACTGACTATCCCTGTTGTTGAGTTGNNTGCCATCTTCGCAAAAAAATAGCGGTTAGTCCAAGTACCTGCCAGAGAGCAAGCCCGAGACTTAACCGCTTGATTTTATTTACTTGCCTAAAATGCGCGCCAGCTCATCGTCGGCCGANCTCTGGCCGCCTTTGATGCCNGCCNCNGCCAGNCGCTTCTCTAAATCGTCAGACGATTCAGATGAAGCCAGTTCTTCCGCTGCTTCNAGCTCCGCGGTGCGCATTTTCTGCTTTTCCTGAATTCGCGACAGTGACTCAGTCGCCGTCTTCATTTTGCTGTTTGCGCCCATATGACGGGAAGATACTGCAACCTGAGCCTTCTGCACGCTTTCAGTTGCTTTTACCATATCAACCTGTTGTTCCAGGCGACGCAGGTTGGCTTTTGCCTGCTGAATATTTTTAGCCAGCTGCTTCTCTGACGCATTGAATTGGTCGAGGTATTGCTGTTCCTGGTCGCGTTCAGCTTTCAGTTCGCTAACTTTTTGTGCGCAATCAAGCGCCAGTTCACGGTCGGTGTCGATAGCTTTACGGGCATGGGCTTCATACTCCGCAATCGACTGGTTAAATCCATCAACTTTTTGCTGTGACAATTTGCACTTAGCCAGAATCTGGGTGCGGGCATGATCAGATTTGCGCAACTCTTCTTTTGCTTCCCGAATTTCCTGTTCAAGAATTCTGATTGCCTGACTATCTACCACTGACTGGGCCGCTTCGTTGGCTCCACCTTTCACTGCTGTGATCAGTTTTTTCCAAACAGACATAAATTTCTCCTTAAATTACTTCAAATGTGACTCATAAGCGTCAAGGAAAGCTGCCACGTTCTGGAATAACGTAGTCACTTCAATTTGAATACTCTCTGCTTTTGACTGCGCGCTCAGCGCACCGAATGCCGTGTAGTATTCCTCTCCATTAACGTTGGATATGGCCACCGTTGTGAGTGGGAAAAGCATGTGAGTTGACAGAATATCGTGGTCCAGAGCGGCTTTATCGGCAACCTGCGAAGCGTTAAACAGTAAACTCTCAACTATGATTTGCTCACCGCTGATTGCCAGCCAGGCATCCAGCCCGTCCTGATTTGCAATCAGTAAACATTCTTTCTCGCGGGTGACGACCAGGTCATCCATGTCTTTAAACAGGGCCTCAAGTTGTTCAAGATCCCATTCCATACTATATCTCCTTACCGAATCAGCTAAATGCCGTTAACTCTAGTCAGATTTACTACACTGTTGCAACGACTTTACGTTAATTAGTGCAACAAAGTGTCTCTAAACCGATAGTCTGTGTTGTTCTCATTGCCCGTTCCGACTGATTTTTTTGAGCATATCTGCCGGAACGAGGAAAAGTGTAGACAATTAAGGTAGCAATAGTCAATAATAATTATGTCTATATGTGTAAAAAAGTGTGTCAATGTAAATTATAATTCACAAAAGGGGTTGTTTTGAAAGGTCAGAATCAATGGCGGATGGTGGTACAGCGGATTATTCGTTCGGAAATGTCGCTGCGCGGTGTGAAATATCAGGGATTGAGTGACAAACTGGCAGAAATAGGGGTCTCGCAAACGGCCGATAATTTGCGCAATAAAGTGAATAAAGGCATTTTAGGTGCCGATTTGCTGTTACAGATTCTTTTTGTCCTCAAAGCACGGCCGTTATCGGCAGAGATGATGGCCGAGGTAATGGCTGCCGGAGACAGCGATTAAATTGCTACAAGGCAGAAGATACGTGGATTGCGTGGTACATAAACAAAACCCAGCCAAAATGACTGGGTCGAATAAGGAAGATGGGAGAACATCATCGCTTTGATTAAATAATAGTCTTATTCCAAAATAATAAAAGAAAAACTGTGTATCATACGGCATTCATTGGTATGGATATAAATACCTAAAGTTGGTGAGATACTTGCAGGGTAAATTCAGGGAAATTGTAAGTAAATGAATTGCAAGAGAACTGAGGCTTTACAGTTGCTCAATAGAATGTCGCCAGGCCTGAAACTGCCACCCGCTAAATGAGCTTTTAAATACCGCTGTAAAGCGTGAAATTGAGCCGATGACACGGCCTTTTTTCGACGAAATGTGTTAAACTCCCGCCAATTTTTGACAGAAACCCTTTTGACTCGAAGGAAAGCCCGTTAGGGCGGTTATTCTCCGCGACTTAAAAGCAATTTGATACGACATTTGAGCTGCATGAAATTATCAGATTTTAGTTTTACACTGCCCGAGCACCTGATTGCTAAACATCCTACCGCCGAACGCACTGCCAGCCGTTTGTTACATCTTGATGGTAAAACGGGCACGGTCGAGCATAAACAGTTCCGCGATATGCTTGATTTGGTAGAGCCGGGGGATCTGCTGGTATTTAATAATACCCGGGTCATACCTGCTCGACTGCTGGGGCAGAAGGCCTCTGGCGGTAAAGTGGAAGTGCTGGTTGAGCGCATTGTGGACGAGCATAAAGCGCTGGCCCATGTGCGCGCCAGCAAAGCACCGAAGCCCGGCACTAAATTACTCCTGGAAGGGGCGGTTGAAGTGACCGTAACAGGCAGGCAGGACGCGTTGTTTGAGCTGTCTTTTGACGGCGAGAGTACGGTGCTTGAGCAGCTTGAAGCCCATGGCCATATGCCATTACCACCGTATATAGACAGAGCCGATGAAGACAGCGACAAAGAACGTTATCAAACGGTTTATAATCAGGCCCCCGGCGCCGTAGCAGCACCTACGGCAGGATTGCATTTTGACGAGACCATTTTAGCCGCGCTGGCAGAAAAGCAGGTTAATCTGGCTTACGTTACTTTACACGTAGGTGCTGGTACTTTTCAGCCAGTGCGGGTCGACAATGTGCTTGAACACAAGATGCACAGCGAATATGCCATTGTGCCGCAAACTGTGGTGGATGCAGTACGAGCCACCAAAACCGCTGGTAAGCGCGTGATTGCGGTAGGAACCACTTCAGTGCGTTCACTGGAGTCTGCAGCGCTGCATGCCGATAAAGCCGAAGTGATTGAGCCGTTCCAGGCCGACACGGATATCTTTATTTATCCCGGTTTCGAATTTAAGGTAGTGGACGCCATGTTCACCAACTTTCACCTGCCTGAATCCACGCTGATTATGCTGATCAGTGCTTTTGCCGGGCGCGACAATGTGCTTAAGGCTTACGCCGAAGCCATTGAACAGGAATACCGCTTTTATAGCTACGGCGACAGCATGTTTATTGAAAAAAGCATTAACACATGATCTCTGTTGTATTGCTGGTATAATCCGCCCTCAATTGAGTATCGACGAAGGGGGTGCGTAAATAGCCCTCTTGATCAGACAGGATATAATTTCTCATGCAATTTGAACTGCTCCATACCGACGGACGCGCCAGACGAGGAAAGCTGGTGTTTGAACGTGGCGAAGTGGAAACGCCGGCGTTTATGCCGGTAGGTACTTACGGTACCGTAAAAGGAATGACCCCCGAAGAACTGGCCGATAGCGGTGCCCATATTTGTCTGGGAAACACCTTTCACCTGATGTTGCGCCCGGGGACCGGGATTATAAAAGAGCACGGTGATCTGCACGATTTTATGCACTGGCAAAAGCCAATTCTCACCGATTCCGGTGGTTTTCAGGTATTCAGCCTGGGGGATTTACGCAAAATCACTGAAGAAGGGGTGACCTTCCGCTCGCCAATCAATGGCGAAAAGATTTTGTTGACGCCGGAAAAATCCATGGAAGTACAGCGTGATCTGGGCTCTGATATCGTTATGATTTTCGATGAGTGTACGCCGTACCCTGCTACCCAGCAGGAAGCCCGAATTTCTATGGAGCTGTCGCTGCGCTGGGCGCGACGCAGTAAAGATGCCCACGGCGATAACCCTTCAGCTCTGTTTGGTATTATTCAGGGTGGCATGTACGAAGATCTGCGCGATATTTCTTTGGCTGGACTTGAGGATATTGGCTTCGACGGTTACGCCATTGGCGGATTGTCGGTGGGCGAGCCCAAAGAAGACATGATACGCATCATCGAACATACGGCGCCGAAAATTCCTGAGCATAAGCCCCGCTACCTGATGGGCGTAGGGAAGCCGGAAGATATCGTAGAGGCGGTTCGCCGCGGCATTGACATGTTCGATTGCGTGATGCCAACCCGAAATGCTCGTAACGGTCATTTGTTTGTCACCGAAGGTGTGATAAAAATCCGCAACGCCAAACATAAGCATGACACGGGTCCGCTCGACGAAAATTGTGATTGTTACACTTGCAAAAACTATTCTCGGTCATATTTACATCATCTCGACAAGTGCAATGAGATACTTGGCGCCAGACTCAATACCATCCATAACCTGCGTTATTATCAACGGGTTATGCAGGGATTGCGGGACGCGATTGCGAGTAATACTCTCGACCAATTTGTCAGCGAATTTTACGCACAGAAAAACATGCCGGTACCGGCTTTATAACAATTTATAACGGGGAACATTATGAGTTTATTTATTTCCGAAGCACACGCACAAACAGCTGGTGGCGGTGGCCAGGGCGGCGGTTTAGAAATGCTGATCATGCTGGGCGTGTTTGGCCTGATTTTCTATTTCCTGCTGTATCGTCCGCAGGCAAAACGCGTTAAAGAGCATAAAGCACTGGTATCATCACTGGCCAAAGGTGATGAGATTCTGACCCAGGGCGGCATGGTCGGTAAAGTAACCAAAGTGTCTGACGAAAAGGATTTTATTGAAGTAGCGCTGAATGACCAAACCAACATCGTGGTGCAAAAATCTGCCGTAAGTGCCGTGCTGCCAAAAGGCACAATGAAGTCTATCTAAGTAACCAGCTAAAACGGGCTCGGTGATCACTGCAGCCCGTCGTAGGGAATTTTTGTGTTAAACCAAAACTCATTTTTTAAGGTGCTGGTCGTACTGTTTATGGTACTGATGTGCGGCCTGTATGCGTTGCCAAATTTGTACGGTGAAGATAATGCCGTGCAAATTTCCGGTTCGCGCAACGCCACTGTCACCGCAGCACTCGAATCTCGAATCACCACCGCGCTTGCTGAACAAAACATTCCGATTAAATCGGTAGAGTTTGAAAACGAGCAGTTGCTGATCCGTCTGCCGGATTCCGACAGCCAGTTAAAAGCGCGTGATTTCCTTGATCGTGAACTGGGCACTGACTATGTAGTGGCCATGAACCTTGCGCCTGATACGCCCGAGTGGCTTGAAGGCCTCGGTGGCATGCCGATGAAACTGGGGCTGGATTTACGTGGTGGTGTGCACTTCCTGATGGAAGTCGACATGAACGAAGCCATTGGTAAATCACTGGAAGATGCCGAAAGTGATTTTCGTACTGCACTGCGTGAAGAAAAACTGCGTTATCGCTCGGTGAATGTGCGCGATGGCTTTATTGATATCCAGTTCCGCGATGAAGAAACGCTTGATAAAGCGGAGTTTTTCCTCGAAAACCGTAATCGTGACCTGACTTATCAGGAAATGGATGATCTGGTACTGCGGGCCCGTTTCTCTGAGCAGAAGCTTGCCGAGATAAGAGACTATGCGGTTAAGCAGAACATCACCATCATCCGTAACCGGGTAAATCAACTGGGTGTTGCTGAACCTGTGGTGCAAAAGCAAGGCGCAGAGCGCATTGTGGTGCAACTGCCGGGTATTCAGGATACCGCCCAGGCTAAAGAAATTCTGAACGCCACCGCGACGCTGGAATTCAGAATGGTAGATCAGGATAACGACGTTCGTGACGCCATAGCTGGGCGTGTACCGCCGGGTTCACAACTGCTGTATGAAGGTGAACGTCCGGTGCTGCTGGACAAGCGTGTGGTAGTAACCGGCAACCACATTATTGATGCTAACAGTGGCGTTGATGAATACGGTTTGCCGCAGGTCAGCATATCGCTTGACAGTGAAGGTGGTAATAAAATGTCGCGCAATACCCGCGAGAACGTGGGTAAACCTATGGCCACCGTGTTTATTGAATACAAAGCAACCGGCGAACGTGACGCCAACGATAAACTGATTTTTGAACGTCACGAAGAAGTTATCAATGTAGCGACCATCCGTGGTCAGTTTGCCAGTAACTTCCAGATCACTGGTCTTGATTCACCTAAAGAAGCCCGTGATTTGAGCCTGTTACTTCGCGCTGGTGCTTTGATTGCGCCAATTCAGATTGTCGAAGAACGTACCGTTGGCCCAAGCCTGGGTCAGGAAAATATCGATTTAGGTATGCAGGCGATCATCTGGGGTCTGGCGCTGGTAATGGTGTTTATGCTGGTTTATTACAAAGCCTTCGGCATTGTGGCTGACATTGCACTGGGCCTTAACCTGGTTATGATTGTGGGCATTATGTCGATGATCCCGGGGGCAACCCTGACGTTGCCTGGTATGGCAGGTATTGTTCTTACGGTTGGTATGGCGGTTGATGCCAACGTGCTGATCTTTGAGCGTATCCGCGAAGAAATTCGCGATGGACGCAGTCCGCAACAGGCAATCCATCAGGGCTACGACAGCGCTTTCTCGACCATTCTTGATGCCAATATTACCACCTTTATTGCTGGTTTGATTTTGTTTGCCGTTGGTACTGGTCCGATAAAAGGCTTCTCGATTACGCTGATGATTGGTATCGCCACTTCTATGTTTACCGCGATTCTGGTTACCCGGGTGATTGTAAATGCCGTCTGGGGTGGTCGCCGTGTTAGCAAACTGGCGATATAGGAGCGTCTGACATGCAATTATTAAAATTATCCGAAACTGTTAACTTTATGAAATTGCGGTTACCCGCAATGGTATTGTCAACGCTGCTAATCCTTGCTTCGATATTCTCGCTGGTAACTAACAGCCTGAATTGGGGGCTGGATTTTACCGGCGGTACGCTGATTGAAGTCGGTTATGAGCAAGCCGCTGATCTGGGTGAAATTCGTTCGTCCCTGGCAGCTAACGACTTCCCTGATGCCGTAGTGCAGAATTTTGGTAGCAGTACTGATGTACTCATCCGAATTGCGCCGCGTGAAGGGGTAAAAGCCGTTACTATTGGTGATCAGGTGATCGATATCCTGCAACAGGCTGATAGCAGTGTAGAAAAACGCCGTATCGAGTTTGTTGGACCAAACGTAGGTGAAGAGCTCACAGAACAGGGCGGTCTGGCGATGCTGGTAGCGCTTATCTGTATCCTTATTTACGTAGCGGCACGATTTGAATGGCGTTTTGCGCTGGGCTCGGTATCGGCACTGATACACGATGTGCTGCTGACTTTGGGGCTGTTCTCGTTTCTACAACTGGAATTCGACCTGACGGTACTGGCAGCTGTACTGGCGGTTATTGGTTACTCGCTGAACGATACCATTGTGGTATCGGATCGGATCCGCGAAAATTTTCGCAAGATCCGCAAAGGAGAGCCGGTGGAAATTATCAATATTTCACTGACCCAAACACTTAACCGAACCATCATTACCTCATTAACCACTGTGCTGGTATTGCTGGCGCTGTTCTTTAAGGGTGGTGCGCTTATCCATGGTTTTGCCACGGCGCTGTTATTTGGTGTGGTAGTTGGTACCTATTCTTCTATCTATATTGCCAGCTCTGTGGCATTGGCACTGGGGATCAGTAAAGAAGATCTTATGCCGCCGCAGGTTGAAAAAGAAGGTGAAGATTTGGACGCAATGCCGTAAATGGCAGACAAGCTATCTAAGCTTAAATGAAAGCCGCGGAAATTTCCGCGGCTTTTTTGTAGCCAGTCCGCCAGTCTTGAAAAACAATTTCTTAAAGCATTAGCGGACTTCAATGCTGCCGGTGAGTTTTGCCAGCATTTTAACCCCGATACCTTTTACCCGGGTCAGCTCATCCACTGAGCTGAAAGGCCCCTGGGACTCCCGGTAATTAATAATGGCAGCTGCTTTGCTTTTGCCTATTCCCGGTAACGTCATCAGTTGCTCCAGCGAGGCGGTGTTCAGGTTTAGTAAAGCTTCAGTGGTTGCCACCTGACTAACTTCGTCGGTCATTTTTAATGACTCGGCAGCGGCGCTATTAAAGCCAGCGAACAGCGCCAGCACGATCATACAGATACGAACAGTGGATAATTTCATGTGTAGCTCCTAAAGGTTGTGAATGATGATAATCATCCCCTTTACTCTACTCATCTCTCCTGAAAAGCGGCAGTACAGAAAATGGCCAGTTTTGTGTTCTCCGACTCATTTTTTGCAAGCTTCAGCAGGTAATAATATTGTGCAGGCAAGCGTAAATTAAAAATTATACTAAAGGTGTATCTTTGCTATTTTGCTGTTAACCGAAATTGATTACACTCAAACTTTATATTGATAATGAACGCTTTTACATTTCGCTTATTTTGTAAAAGTCTTTAAACATCAGAGTCTTGTCGTTTTGTTTTGTGAAAGACTAAGCTTTAATAAAAAACGGCTAAAGTCTGAGCGTTTAATTTTATTGGTCGTAACAGCTCCGCAGTGCCCTGGTTGTGAGGTTTCTTTACCCGGTTAAATTACCTCTCTTTACATTACTAAACTATAGTTATTAAAAATCCAGGAAATCATCAATGCCCAGTCAGCTCACCACGTTTTTGCTTGGGGGGAGTTTTCGTAGTAGTGATTACCATAATGGGTACCTTAGTTAGCCAAACGTTATTGAAACAGGATCAGGTAGTCAGCTTCGAAGCCCCAATGCAGGAATTTATCGATACATTAAGCAGGTAGCTAGATTACAACGCTTATGCGCTGCGCTCACTGGCACAGCTTTTTCGCTCGTCTCAGTCGGTAGAGGCCCATGAGTTTGCCAGTTACACCAATCTGGTGATGGGGCAGTTTGGTAATATCGTTGCCATGACCTATCTGGCAGAACCTGATAATCAATCAGAGCAGTCGTTAACCCAAACTTATTGGCAGGGAGCAAGTTCTGTGGCCGGGCTGAGTTCTCACGACCTGCTCGAAAAGGCTGACATTAATAAACTGTATAAACGTCTTTCGGATACTCGCAGGGTTGTTGCCTCGCCTATATTTAAACTTCAAAGCAATGACCACTATTACACGTTTGTTATACAGCGGGTAGCTGAGCAGCAGGGTTTTGTGGGCATACTGATAGATGTTGGTTTCACCCTTGAACAAACACTGAATAACCAGATAAATAATGGCTACTCCTTGTTTGAGCGTGAATCAGGTTTACCCAGCCTGGTGTTCAGTAAACACAATCAGGTGATAAGCGGTTCTGAAGATGTCACCAATGGTGACTTTGTCGCTACCCTGAATTTTTTTAATCGCCAATGGATGGTGTCGACATATCAGAACAATCTGTTCCATCACAAAGCTGCCTATTCAGTTATCCCGGTTGCGGCATTTACTTTAAGTTTACTGGTTGTGTATCTGGTGGTGCAGGCACAGCGATTAAAGTCGGCAAATCGCGAAAAGCAAGCGGCATTTGATGATCTTCAGTTTGCCCAGCAGCGGCTGGTGGAAAATGAAAAGCTATCAGCAATGGGCGGTATTGTTGCCGGTGTTGCTCACGAAGTGAATACGCCTTTAGGGATAGGTATCACCAGCATGTCTCACTTACAGGAAATGATGGGAGATTTGCGTAAGGATTACGATATGGGCTGCCTGGATGCTGAGCGTTTTAAAGAGTTTATGGAGTCCGGGGATGAAATGGTCAGCTTGTCGCTGAGTAATATGCATAAAGCATCGGCTCTGGTTACGCGGTTTAAAAAAGTCGATGTAATCAGCTCCGATGCCAACATGACGCCTGAACCCGTGGTTATAGCCGAGCTGGTCGATTCGTTTATTGTACGTTTTTACAATGAATACCCGGGATCTCTGGTAAAGATAAACGCTAATTAAACGCTAATATTGATAAGCGTGCCATGGTTTACACTTATCCGGATGTCATTTTGGACATTCTCAATTATCTCGCCAGTAATGCGGTAGGCCATGCCTTTAAGCCCGAGCAAAAGCACTGTGAGATAAGCATTACTTTTCCCTACACCCAGGGAAATAGTCAAACCCATTTACTGCTGTTTAAAGACAATGGCACCGGCGTAGAAAAAGCCTTGCTGGAACGCATTGTTGATCCGTTCTTTACCACCTGCCGTGGTGCCGGCAACGCCGGCCTGGGGTTGAGCGTAGTTTACAACCTGGTTAAAGGTAAATTGGACAGCGACTTAAATATATTTGTTGATGAAGGTCTGGCGTTGACCTTTGAATTACATGACTTGAATAAGTGAGAGGTCAACAGTGATATCCAACCCACTTTTTGCATTGCAAACATCATCGGCCGAACAAGTACCAACTGATCAGGCGGATGCGGAGTACGGTTATACCGTGTTGATCATTGACGATGAAGTCGAAGTGCATAAGGTTACCGATTTAACCCTTAAACGGTTTCGTTTTGATGGCAAGCGGATCCGTTTTTTACATGCCTACTCAGCCCGGGAAGCCCTGCAAATTTTTGCCGACAATGAAGATATCGCACTGGCATTGGTTGATGTAGTGATGGAAACCGATCATGCCGGGCTGGATTTGGTACATAAGGTTCGGAATGAGCTGGGTAACCACCTGGTTCGCTTGGTGCTGCGAACCGGGCAGCCCGGGCAGGCCCCGGAACATGAAGTGATCGAACGTTATGACATTAACGACTATAAAGAAAAAACCGAATTAACCAGTCAGAAACTTAAAACCCTGATGTATAGCGGCTTGCGCTCTTTCCGGGATATTCAGACTATTGATAGCCACCGTAAAGGACTACGCCAGGTAATTGAAAGTACCAGTAAAATGCTCAAACCGAGTTCCATGAGCGAGTTTGCGACGGCGGTTTTAAAAGAGATCATGAACCTGTTACAGCTCGACTCCAGCGCTGTGTATTGCACAACTTTTTCTGAGCGAGGTTTTGATGGTCAGCGACGGATCCTGGCGGCCACCGGCTCAATGGCCGACGTAATTGCCAGGGATGACTCTGAAGGGTTACCGGAGTCGGTGCAGCGCTTATTCGACAAAGCCCTGCAGGAAAGCCGGTCGCTATATAGCGAGGAAGGTTATGTGTTTTACACCGAAACCGAAAGTGGTTACCAGTCACTGCTCTATGTTGACACCAACGGCAAGCTCACCGATGCGCAGCAGGAATTACTCGATATCTATTGCTTTAATGTTGCGCTTACCTACGCAAGCTTACTTAAGGGCGAAGAAATACTGGACACCCAGCGCGAGCTGGTTTATCTGCTCGGGGATGCTGTTGAGATGCGCAGCAAAGAAACCGGGGCTCATGTAAAACGGGTGTCGTTGGTGAGTTATCGTCTGGCCCAGTTATACGGTTTACCTGAAGAGGAATGCCTGGTTATAAAGCGGGCTGCACCGTTACATGATTTTGGCAAAGTGGCCATCCCTGATCGCATTCTGCACAAACCGGGCAAGCTGGATTTAGAAGAATGGGAAACCATGAAAACCCATGCCGCAGTAGGTCACGATATCCTCAGAAAATCGACCAAGCCCATCCTCAAAGTCGCGGCCATGATTTGTATGACCCATCATGAGCGTTGGAATGGCAAGGGCTACCCACTGGGTTTAAAAGGCGCGGACATTCCGATTGCCGGGCGGGTTGCTGCATTGGCGGATGTGTTTGACGCACTCGGTTCCAAACGCTGTTATAAGGAGCTATGGGCCAAAGAAACCATTCGTGAAGAGCTACTGAAGGAAAGGGGCGAGCATTTTGACCCGGGACTGGTTGATTTATTGCTCGATAACTTCGAGGACTTCTGGGAAATCCGTAATCGCTATCCGGACTAGGGAAGAGCTTCAATGAGTACAGATCGCTTTGACTGGACGTATGAATGGGCTGGACTCATCCGTAGTCACACCGAAAGTACTACGCTGCTGCAATATGCGGTTGATGCCCTGCAACAGCGAATGCCCGAAGAATTTATGTGTACCTTATGGGTACTCTCTACCAACAGTGCTGATTGGGTGCCCGTTGTGCTGGGGCGAAATAATCCTTTGTTGGAATACCCATGGCGCTCGCCAACGGCAGCAACCAGGCAGTATATTGAGCAGCTAACCACCGCTCAGCACCTACGGGTATGCAGTAGCGCTACCAACTATAGTCATGCTCTTTTAGCCGACAGAGAAACCTTATCCGTGCCCTGGATACACCATTGGTTGTGTGGCTGTGGCGAAGATTATATGGGCGTGTTTGAGTTAGGCGGTGAGGAGCCCGAAGGCAATGAACTGAAGGCGATATGCCATATGGTAGAAAGCTTGCTACCCACCATTTGCCGCATTAGCGAGTCGCCATTATTTTCAGTGGAAACCTTTTCAACAGCGCCGCTACCGCAAACTAAAACCTATGAAGCCCTTGCCGAAGAGGAACGCTTGATGAGCCTGGGCAGGCTGGTGGCCAGTGTTACCCATGAAATCAACAGCCCGCTTGGGGTGGCTATTACCGGGGTGTCTCATTTAAATGAGTCACTCAACGAGCTCAACAAGCATTTTTCTTCAGGCAAGCTTACCGAATCATTTTTTCGTCATTTTGTGGAGGAGTCGCAAGATGTGGCGGACTTGCTGGCTTTTAATCTGCAAAGAGCGGTGAAGCTGATTGGGGATTTTAAAGCCAATGCCGTAAATCAGGGCGCCGACCAGGCTGTTCGGTTTGAATTGGAGTCGGTCCTTAACAGTACGACAAACAGTCTTATGCCGGAACTCTGACGTTATGGCATCGAACTGAAAGTCGGAAAAATACCCCATTGTGTGCTGTGGTCGTTCCCTGGTGCATTGTCGCAAATTATCACCAACCTGGTGTTTAATTCGATTAACCATGCTTTTACCGGCATCGATAAGAAGCAAATCACCTTATACAGCGAAATAGACTCTCATAGCGGGGCATTGAAATTAATCTATCGTGACAATGGGATCGGTATACCCAAAACAGATCAGCAAGCTGTCTTTGAACGCTACTTTACCACTCGCAGAGAAGCGGGCGGCAGTGGTTTGGGGTTGTCCATAGTTAAAGCGCTGGCAACCAATAAGCTTAAGGGCGACTTAACATTTAAGTCGGCGCCACAGAAGGGAGTGGAATTTGCCTTTACCCTGCCTCTGGATATCAGCCCAAAAAGCCCGTAACCGGCTGTTAATGATGAGGCTGAGCCTGACTACCTGATTGAATTGGCATTAAGCGTAGCCCGAACAGCTTACTTATACAGCAATGGAGTCGTAAACGACCACCTTTCGCCAGAGGTGTTCGCAGTCTTCCACAAACTTCAGGTGAATGGGGTGGGTCTGGTAGCTGTTTTGCCCTTCCACATTATCAAATAACAACATCTCGGATACGTCAAAGCTGTTGTCGACCACGTCGCGTTTCTCGGTGGATGCCGGTACGCCTATCTGTATGCCTTTCACCGTTTCTATGCCAGCCAGTGTCTTCAGGCCCGCGATAAGGGCATCCCGATCGGCCTGATCACCCGGATTCTTTAACCAGAAAAATACGCTGTGGCGAATCGTCGGCAGAGTTACTTCGCCGGCCGAAACGGCTGATGCCGGTGCCAGCGCTGCGGCACCGGCGGCAGCGCCCGCTGTTAACAAAAAACGACGACGTTGTGATTGGGAGTCTGACATAACTTCACTCATATAATGACCAGGCTCTCATCATTGCACACTCTGCCGGCATTTAGCTACGTTTAGGTATCACCTTTTTGAGGCGTATTGTCGATAATTTGCCGGATTTGGTTGTCGCTGCCTATTTCCGCCAGCTCCTTAAGATAAGCTTTTTGTAATGGGTCGAGTGTTTGCCCGCCAAGCAATTGTTTAAGCTCAGCACTGTCCTGATTAGCGATGGCGGTTTGCACCGCTGCCATATTGGCTATGCTATTGTCTTGCGTGGTTTGAGACATGACTTTCTCCTTATTGCTCTCATTAATTCGAGACAACAACAAAAATAGTTCACTTTTAGCCAGACAAAAAAAAGCAAGTCCGAAGACTTGCTTATCATTAAGTGAAATCGAGATGCAGGTTACAAACGTTCCAGCATTGCCTGAGTGAATTCGGTAGTGCCGTGCTGGCCACCCAGATCGCGGGTAGTGCGATCGCCACTTTCAATCACATCTTTCAGGGCTGAACGGATGGCCTCGGCTTTGTCGGCCATGCCCAGGTATTCAAGCATTTGTACAGAAGCCAGGATCACGCTGGTAGGGTTAGCCAGGTTTTTGCCGGCGATGTCTGGTGCTGAGCCATGTACCGCTTCAAAAATAGCACATTCACCACCGATGTTGGCGCCAGGTGCCATACCCAGGCCGCCAACCAGACCGGCACACAGGTCTGACAGGATGTCACCAAACAGGTTAGTGGTAACAATGACGTCGAACTGGTGAGGATTCATTACCAGCTGCATACAGGCGTTGTCTACGATCATCTCAGTAGACTCGATATCCGGGTATTTCTCACCAATTTCGCGAGCGACTTTCAGGAACAAGCCTGAAGTCGATTTAAGGATATTCGCTTTATGTACAGCGGTCACTTTCTTGCGGCCTTCGCGACGGGCTAATTCGTAGGCGAAAGTCACAATTTTTTCCGCACCCTCACGGGTAATTTTACTGCGCGCTTCAGCTTCGGTTCCGTCTTCAGACACTACCTGCCCCAGACCAGAGTACATGCCCTGAGTATTTTCGCGCACGGTAATAATATCGATATCTTCGTAACGCGCCTTAGTCCCTTTAAAAGACAATACCGGACGCACGTTTGCATAGAGCTGAAACTGCTTACGCAGGCTTACATTGATTGAAGTAAACCCTTCGCCAACCGGGGTGGTCAGTGGGCCCTTCAGGGTCACCTTGTTTTTGGCGATCAGATCGAGCGTTTCCTGAGGTAATAGCTCGCCATGATTTTCCAGCGCCATCAGGCCGGCATCAGCGTAATCATAGGCAAAGTCACAGCCTACTTTATCTAAAATTTGCGTTGCTGCATCAATAATATCCGGGCCGATACCATCTCCGCGGATGACAGTAATGCGTTGTTGAGTCATCAGAGATCCTTAATAACTTTTACTGATTCGTTAGGTCGTTTGCTTTTTGATAAGTGTAGCGTAATTTTTGCGCAAGAGGGTTTTTCTCTGGCGTTTTTGTAATCAATTGTAGGGTGTCTTTACACAGGCATAAGTGTATATGATGCAAGACTAAATGAGTAGTTAAATAGGCCATAGTGCTTATAAACAGCGTTTATTAAGGCCCTCTGATTGCTGGCTATGTTAACGGGCAATTGAGCAGATGACTGACCTTGGGCTGCAGTTGCGATTGCAATGCAATCAGTTGAGGGAATGCCTGTTGGGTTTGTTGGATAAACTCGGTCGTCTGTGCGCAGGGCTTGTGTCCGAGCAGCCATTGTCGGGCCCAGATAAGGCTCAATCCGCTTATACAATGGGGCAGGCGCAATAATCCGGGAACTTCCTGAGGCAGCCGGCCACAGCAGGCTATCAATCGTGACTGACCTTTGTCCTGCTCCCAGGCGCTGGCGAGTGAAATCAGGCGCTGTCGGGTGGCACTGTTACCTTGCCCGGTATTATTTTGCAGCAGTGTTGTGACATCAAACAGCCGTTGATCGTTGTGGTTTACCGCTGTTTTGCCTTTTTCCTGCGCCGACGTAAACAATGGCGACAGGGCGACGGTGGTCACCAGGCTGGCATATTGTGGGGTTATCCGGCCACTCTCATTAGCCAGTTCGCTGCTAAGCAAAATGGCTGTCTGAGCCAATCGTGAATACCAGTCGAGTAACGGAAACCAGTGCTGGGTTAAACGCTGAAAAAGGGCGTACTGCACAAGCATATGACCGACTCTTTCGAGGCCATAGGTGAGAATACTTTGCTTTACATTCTGCACCGGTAACTGCATGCGGTTGTCCTTTGATGCAGCATCGGTCAGAAAATGACTGAAAGCCGGCTCAACCTCCACCATCGCGACTATTTTGTCGACCGCGATGTCCGGATCATTAAGTGCTTTTAACAGTGTTTGCAGGCTAAGCGGCGGGCGTGATGTCGGGTAACTAACAGGTAGTGCCCAGCCATGATCGCCAGGACGTATCACTTCACCTTCTTCCGGTTGTTCGTCCAGTTTGCTAAACAGGCTGACCCAGTGTTCGACACTAAGCGATTGTTTGCGCATCAGCCGAACCTGCTTTTTGGCCAGCCAGCAAAAACGTTGCTCAGTGTTTGAGTAAATGAGCACCTGATCTTTTAGTTGACTCATCACCGGCCCGATATGCTGCCCGGAGGCTGTTATTAAGCCTTCGTGAAGGAGTCCGGGATAGTCTGTAAGGGCATGCAAGAGTTGTTGTCCGGTGACCGGAAGTGTCATCGCCAGCTTGACCAGAATATCGTTAAAGTCGCTGCCCGGAGCCCGCAACAGGTAGCGTTGCCATAACCAGGCAATATCAAAACAATCGCTGTAGAGGGGCGGGCGTCTGCTTGCCGGCAGAACATGCGCTGCCCAGTATTGCTGGCCACAACGGCTGAGTTGTTTAATTGCACTGCTCAGACGCTGTTTATTGAGTAATGATTGCTGTTTTAACTGATAATAAGACAACAGCGCCGCAACGCCTTGCTGCTGGGTGTGATGATTGACCCGATTGCGTAAACAGAGCAGTACATACACAGAAATATGGCGTAGCCATAAATATTTAGTTGGCTCAGTAACGTTATAAGGGCGGCTGGCCACTACTGTCATCAGTGGAAGGTTGGCCTGGGCAAAATCGAGCCAGCGGGCGCTAACATCAAGATACCGGGAAAGTTGAGCTGCTTCCTGAGCTGGCAAAGGCGGCAGCGCCTCGCTGTCTCGCACCAGTTCCTGCAAGGCTGCCAGCATGGCCGTCAAATTAATTAACTACTCAGGTAGGTTTGATAAGCACCGTCACCCCAGGCAATCAGGGCTTCGTTTTCGAATAAAAGCGGCGTGCATTCATCCTGAGTTGTCATACCATCGGCACGAACATGCTGGGTACGGTAAAACATGACCTGGATTTCACGGCTATCCTGCATTTTTGCCTCGGTAATATCCGGCGTGCCCAGTAAAGCCATGACTTCTGCACGGGTAATACCCAGCTCCAGTTTGGAAATCTGCACTTTGTTATACTCTTCCCGGTCCTGCCAGTCCATGTTCTCCGGCTTGTCCGGATAAAACGCGATGAGTAAAAAAGCAAGGACCGCGTAAGAGGCTACGCCGATCAAAATAAGTCGGATTGCTTTACTGTTCATTTATCTTTGTCGTTTTACTGGTTAATTCATTNTGGCCCTNNCGGNCCTTAATCAANAGTAGTCTATCCAATTAAGGCCACACTGTCAGCNTTAANAATNTTACTGATTATGAATCACGGTTAATGCTATAACAGGGCCGGTATTCCGTGCCAGGTAATTTCATGCGTTGNTGNGCNACAAAGGATTTCAGCAAGGCGTCGATNCGAGCCATTAAATCNGCTTCACCAGACAGATTAAACGGGCCAAAATCGCGGATTTGGCGAATGCCTTCGGCTTTCACGTTACCNGCNACAATCCCCGAAAATGCTTTGCGTAAGTTATTCGCCAAATCAGACAACGGTTGATCCCGNTGCAGATTTAGCGCCGCCATGGATTTATGGGTGGGNNTAAAAGGTTGCTGGAAGTCNTCTTCGATTTTCAGTGACCAGTTAAAACTGAANGCATCNCCCATGGCCAGTCTGAACTGCTCAANCTTTTTAACGCCCTGGCCAAGTACCCGGGCAACTTCCACCGGATCGTCCACNANAATCTGATAGCGATTTTGTGCTTTGGGCCCCAGNGTNGCGCCNACGAACTCGTGNATAGCCTCAAAATAAGACTCGCTGCCAGCCGGGCCGGTTAATATTACCGGGAAAGGCTGCTGGGCATTNCGCTCNTGGATAAGAATACCNAGNAAATACAANAGTTCNTCAGCGGTGCCTACGCCGCCAGGGAANATAATAATNCCGTGCGCTATGCGAACGAAGGNTTCCAGACGTTTTTCAATGTCNGGCATGATNACCAGCTCNTTAACAATGGCGTTGGGNGGCTCNGCGGCAATAATNCTGGGCTCGGAGATNCCAATATAACGNCCGTCACGATAGCGNTGTTTNGCGTGGCCAATGGCNGCGCCTTTCATGGGGCCTTTCATGGCNCCTGGTCCACAGCCGGTNCAGATATTCATTTCGCGCAGACCCANNTGATAGCCTACTTCCTTGGTNTATTTATATTCCTTAAGACCAATNGAATGNCCNCCCCANCANACTATNGTGTTGAGTTCGTTGTTGCGTTCGATGACTTTNGCNTGACGCAGCATATCNAANACCATATCGGTAATGCTGCCNCTGTCCTGAGGNGCGTTCTCGTGTACAAAGGCGTANTTNTTGCCCATGTAAAGCATGTCGCGTAACACTGAGAACAGATGCTCGTGAACACCTTTNACNAATCGCTCGTCGACAAAGCCAACTTCCGGCGGGTTTATCAGTTCGAGTTTGACGCCCCGTTCCCGTTTAATCAGCCGAATNTCGAANGATTCGTANGGNGCAAANAACATTTCGTANTTGTCTTCATCCACACCGCTNTTAAGNACTGCCAGGCAGCAGTTACGAAAGAGCTGNTACAGATTACTGTTTGTGGTGTCTTCAAGCTTGCTGACTTCAAGTTGGGAGAGNTGGCTCATCCAACCTACAGGGTTNAGCTGAATTTTTTTCATTCGTTATCCTGAATGACCACCTGATTCCGACCANCGGATTTTGCTTTATATAGCCCTTTATCGGCCCGCTCNAAGGCGGCGTCGAGCTTNTCNCCGGTACGGCACTGGGTACCGCCGATGGAGGCTGTGACTGTCAGGCGCTCTTGTTTAAATTTAAAGGGTAGCTTAGCCAGCCCCTCGCGCAACTCATTCAGGCGATTTAACANTTTNTCACTGGCATGATCGGGCAACAGTATNATAAATTCTTCACCGCCCCANCGTGCCATAAACTCGCTGCTGGTCAGGTTGGTTTTNAGGTGGCGNGCTATGGCCTGGAGTGTTTTATCACCGGCGGCGTGGCCGTACTTATCATTGATCCGTTTAAAGTGATCCACGTCGACNACCGCNATACTCAGTGGCNTGTNCTGNGCCTGGCAGCGATCCCANTCNTTTGAAGCCCNTTCATTNTANGCCATGCGGTTNGGCACCCGGGTGAGCGGNTCGGTGTACATGTTTATNCGTTGCTCAACCAGCTTTTTACGGTATGAGTNGGTTTGTTTTTGCAGCGACGANAGCTGTTGNTGCATNGANACCAGNAGTGACATCAGNCCNTCCTGNTCCTGNCGCTCGGCTTCTTCACCNGCACTNAGTGAGTTAGCCATCTGACCCAGATAGTGNTGCGCCTGCTGCTTTAAGTCGTCGATATTGTTTTCGCCTTCCAGNGCGTCTTCCATNTCTTCCAGCACNTTTCGCAATTCCTGNTTGCGNGACTGGCGCGCCTCAAANCTCTCGGCACTTTTTGANATACTGGANTGCACATCACCGTTAATATTACCCAGNGCATTATTCAGNCGCTGAATAATTTTACCGGCCGTATTGGCCTCGGTGAGGGTTTCCTGAACCATTACCCGGATCAGGATCAGGCAGCTATTNAGTAACTCTTCTTCGGTAAGNCCCTGGCCAAGCCTTTCCTGCAGGGANGCGANGTAGTCATCCTCCGGGTTGACCCGGATATAGGTTTGTACCANCTGNCCNAGNTCATCGATNAGGTTTTGTTTAAGNTGTACCGTTCGNTTATTGGGTTGGTTGTCAGNCGCNGNCTCTTCAGNATTGCCCATGCCGGATTGATAGCANTTTAANACCTTTTGATAGAGCGGNAGCACGGCACTGATNCCNTTNATGGGCTTTTTCAANGCNCTACTGNCTTTGGCTGCCTGGCTNCGGGCCGCNGGCTCAGTCACCAGNCGCTGAAATGCCTGGATATCTTCTTCCANCTGGCGNANCCAGGCCTGNGTCAGGGTTTTTACTGAGTAGGGCTCCAGCATNATTAGCTGGCTGACTTTATTCATGGATAGGGTGGCCAGAGTGAAATCAATCTTGCCACTTAAATGACCGCGCAGAGACTGTAATTCTTTATCAATCTCAGCCGATAGTCCCTCATAATAACTGGTGAGCCGGACTATAAATCCTGCGAGTTGCTCACTGTGAGCGCGCAGCGATTGGAGTTGTTTCGCTTCCATNTGTTATGCAAGCTCCTTATTAGNCAAAAAAGCCGCCGGCATGCTACTGCCGGGCTAACCGATTGTTCGATACATTGAAATCAAAATTCGCCCGTAGCGGGTTGATATCTAAGCCGCCTCTGCGGGTGTAGCGCGCATAGACAGCTANCTTGTGCGGCTTGCAACGATTCATTAAATCACAAAAAATTCGCTCGATACACTGCTCGTGAAACTCATTATGCNGGCGAAACGAGATGAGATAAGCCAGCANTCCGGCGTGGTCTATNGCCGCGCCCTCGTAATGAATNTGCACACTGGCCCAGTCAGGCTGACTGGTGATNAGGCAATTAGACTTTANNAAATGACTCACCAGGGTTTCAGAAACCTGNTGNTCGCCGGTTGTGAGCAGCTCCGGGCTNGGCTCNTAGGNATTGATTTCNATGTCCAGNTCGTCAATCACGGTGCCNTCNAGNTCACCAAGNTGAAGGNCNCCAAACTGACCGGCGCTGNATAATTGCANNTNAACCGGCNCCTGGGCACAGGCNGATAAATCNTNGCTTAAGTGNCGGGCNACNTCATCNNNNCTGCNNAANACCGANTGGTTNAANCTGTTCAGATAAAGTTTGAAAGACTTAGANTCGATAAGGTTTTGCGAATCAATGGGCACCCGGCATTGTAAAATGGCGACCTGNGGNTTGCCTTTCGGGTTAAGCCANGAAAGCTCATANCCNTTCCAGATATCNACACCNCCNAACGGCANGGGNTNNGCNACGCCAATTTGNTCNCGGCTTAGNGTNCGNGGCACGCCTTGCAGNAGCTCNGGCGTNTACTGTTCAATGTAGTCAACCTTTTGACCCAGTGTCAGGTTGGCGGGAAGAGACGGTGACGAAGAGTGCTTTACTGTCATNCTGTCCTGTAACNTATTTACCACTGATTAANCATGGCACGCGCATTCAATATGCNAAGCTGGTGTTTAAAGTGCCATAAATTCTTTACTATAGNGGTTTANTATACCTGATATGGAATNGCAATGGAGAANATAGTTCAACAATCATTGCATAAGTTAATGCGCGATTTACAGCAAGCGGCAGCCTCTTATCCCGCGCTGATGACCACTGAGTTCGAAGCAGAATTAGCATCCCCCTGTTATGTAGGAAACGCCAGCCAGGGAGAGCCCTGCGCCTGGCAACCCGTACCGATGGAAGGAGAATATACTTTTGCCAATATCGAAAATGCCTTGCACATCACGCTGAACGAGCAATTTTGTAAGTTCTTTACCACTTACTGGAGTTTTAATCTGCCGGTTAAGGCTGAACAGGGCAACTGCGAATTATTGCAGGTTTGCAGTGAAGAGGACTTCGAGCGGCTACAACAAAACCTGATTGGGCATTTGTTAATGAAACAGCGACTAAAACAGCCGCCCACTCTATTTTTTGGCTTAACCGATGAAGANGACTTTATTTTGTCTGTCGATAACGCCTCAGGCGAAGTGGTGCTGGAGCAGGTAGGCAAATTACCCACTCGTTGTCTGGCACCTGATCTGGCAACCTTTATTGATGGCCTGACNCCAGCNGCTTAANTNAGCTTTGCCAACCGGCTCTCTATCACCGCGAGAGCCTGTTCTAACTGTTCGACCCGTTTTTCCAGCTCAATGATGCGCTCTTTGTCGCTCAGAGTTTTGGGCTGAGCTTTGATCTGCACGTTTTGCTGGTTAAATACCTTTATCGCCTCGATGGCATCCAGCACNGTTACCTTGAACGGGGCTNTACCACGNAATAAGCCTACACCNGGNGTNANNCCTTCNGCCGCCAGTGTATGGCAGATTTCGANCANGGNTTTATGGTTTTCTTTAGAGGACATGNNNTTACTCTTAACTGGTGACNNACNCNTCNGNCNGGCTNGGCCTGTANCAGGTTAGTCAAAACAACGAAAATTTCGCTAATCATACCNATAGTTAGCANTGNNGCCAAGNNGNTNTTTTTTAANTTCCTTAAAATTCAANGAGTTATANTTGGCCTCATTCTTGATTACCTGAAGTTCATTAGTGANTTATTATTTTTCAACAGGGAACCACTATGAAAAAATTAATGCTTTGTACTGCTCTGGTAGCACCAATGTTATTGTCTGGCTGTATTATCTCCGTGGGTGATGACGACAGAGAACACTATCAGGCCAGCTGGGAGCAGCGCGAGTATAACAACCGCAAACATATCAGCAATCTGGAAGTGAATGCGCACTTTGAAGACGTTACCCGTAAGATGGGTGTGGCCGACTTTAACGAAATGGTAGGCGAGGGCGATCATGTTTATCGGATCCTTTACTATCGCACGCAGCGAACCGAGGACGATGGCATCACCACTAAGGACGAGTGCACGCCACTGGTCTTTAAAGACAATCGTCTTATTGGTTGGGGTGAAGAAGCGGTNCGTAAAATNTAATCCGCCCACCGTTTACACTTANNGACAAGCCCGATAAACATCCCGTTTATCGGGCTTGTTGCTGTCTGGCCGGCCAAATTAATGATAGCGTGGGTGCACTACCTGTCTGGTTGTTGCACTCAATCCTCATAGTTAAGCTTATTCAAATGTATGAATATTGTTAATGATATATTTACACGGTGTAATTTTTTCGGCTAGAGTGGGGAACTGATGCACTTTTTGTGCGTCTATTACGTAACTCTTAAAACCAATCTTGTTGTTTTCAGTTTGCTGTTGTTCAGCAGCAGCGCTGAGCGGTTGAGTGAGAGGGCGGCCTGGGTCGCAATAACTGGCGTTTACGCATCACCACCACACGGGAGACAGGCTATGGTACAAGCGGAAATCAAACAAAACCTGGATAAAATCAGAGCNGCATACTTATCGGCGGAAGATCTGAAAGTGGCTGCATCCATCATTTACAACGCCTACCACGACGATCCAATTTTTTTACAAATATTCCAGAGCGAAAAAGAAGGCTACGAATCGCGGTTACGTTCGGCTATACGCGAAGAACTCACTGCTTTCTGGGAAGCAGAGCAACCCATTATTGGCTTGTTTGATGAGGGACGGTTATTGTCTGTTGCCTGTCTTACAGGGCCAGACAATGCTGCCGGGGCTGGTCGTTACTGGCACTGGCGGTTAAAGATGCTACTAACCACTGGTTATTACGGTACCCGGCAAATGCTGGAGAAGGAGGAAAAAATTCGCTCTGCCATGCCAGCTGAAAAGTATCACCTGTTGTCATTCATTGCGGTGCATCCGGACTATCAGTCACACGGNCTTGGTCANCTGCTGATGCGGGCNATCGACAGTGTCTTACTTGAGCANCGTGATTCAGAAGGGGTAGGCGTATTTGTNACNGTGCCNAAATANGAAACNTTNTTTTCCGACGGCTTTTANCAAAAGGTCGCGCAGGTGGAAATTGCNAATAAAACCGGGCAGGTNATGTTCCGTCCAAGGCCNTAATCGTTCGNNGNNAATACCGNGCAGGGCGAGCAATCNGCCCTGCTTTTANCGAGAAAATGCCTTGTCAGTCTTGCGGGCCGAATCCCGTCAGGTATAGTGCCTGTATAGATAATNACACGCTGCAGATATGTCCGACTCTNTAGANTTCGATCCGGNACAAGCCATTCAGAATGAAGANGCCTGGGTNAGNGTCATCCAGAAAATGGATGAAGCCTATGCGGATCTGGTGCANTCNCAGGTNGAAGTCGAAGAAAAAAACGTTGAGCTGGAAGAGGCCAAAAGCTTTTCTGACAGTATTCAAAGTGCTATGAACGATGTGCTCGTCGTGTGTGATAACGACGGTATCATTGAAGGCGTAAACCGGGCATTAACCGAGCTGGTGGGGGAGTCTGAATCGGCTCTGATTGGTCGTTCTATTTTAACCTTTATCGCCCCGGAGTTGCACGACAAGGTACAGGGCTTTTACGAACGCCTGCGTGCTCAGTCTGTGCGCGACTACGAGCTGGAATTACAGGGCAAGTCGGGCAGTGTACCGTTATCGGTAAATTGTACGGCGCGCTTAAATCACCGCGGTAAGTCTGTGGGCATGGTGCTGGTAGGACGCCCTCTTGGTGAGCTGCAAAGAGCCTATAAAGAGCTTAATATTGCCCATGCTGAATTACAGCTCGCCCAGCAACGACTTATTCAGTCAGAAAAAATGGCTTCTCTGGGTCGTCTGGTGGCAGGTGTAGCCCACGAGCTGAACAATCCCATCAGCTTTGTGTATGGCAACATGCACGTGTTACGTCGTTACACCGATAAACTCAGCACTTACTTTGATGCGGTAGCCAGCGGTGAAAGCCGTGACGCGCTGCGCGAGATGCGTGAAAACATGCGTCTGGAAAAGGCCATCAAAGATCTCAATTCGCTGGTGGATGGCACCATGGAAGGCGCAGACAGAGTAAAAGAAATCGTCAATGATTTACGTCAGTTCTCGTCTGCGCAGGTGTCGGAGAAAGCGTCTTTCGACCTCAGTCACGCGGTGCATACCGCTTTACACTGGATAATGAAAGAAAGTGATTTTGCGGTTGAGGTGGTAGACAACATTCCCCGACCACTGGAAGCTTATGGCCATGCCGGGCAGATCCATCAGGTCGTGGTCAACCTGATCGAAAACGCGGTAGATGCCATGGCTGCTTCCGAGACGCGCAGATTAACCATCAATGCCAGTGCAGATAATGATGGCGTGTTATTGACCATAAGGGATACCGGATCTGGGATCAGCGCCGACGATGCGCCGCAAATTTTTGAGCCTTTTTATACAACCAAACCAGTTGGAATGGGAACAGGCTTAGGTTTATCAATTAGTTATGGTATCGTTTCGCAACATAATGGCGAATTATCCATCGACAATCATATCGATGGCGGTGCAATCGCTAGCCTGTTTTTACCTAACCGGGAGTCCGCTGATGCTTAATCTGTTATGGCTGCAATCCGGTGGTTGCGGCGGCTGTTCCATGTCGTTACTCAATGCCGAATCCCCCGATGTCCTGACCCTGTTTGAAAATGCGGGCATCAATCTGCTCTGGCATCCATCATTAAGCGAAGCCACCGGTGATGAGTGTATTGCCATGCTCGAGGGGATCCTGGCCGGTGACATTATTCTGGATATTCTTTGTATCGAAGGCTCTATGATGACCGGCCCNATGGGNACCGGTAAGTTTCACATAATGGGCGGTACCGGCAAGCCNATGATTGAGTGGGTAAAAGCNCTGGCGGANATTGCCCGNTANACTGTTGCNGTTGGTAGCTGNGCGGCCTACGGCGGNATTACGGCAGCNGGNGCCAATGATACNGATGCCACNGGCCTGCAATTTGANGGCGAAATGGCGGGCGGNCTGNTGGGTAAGGATTTTACNTCGCAAAGTGGCGATCAGGTGGTTAATATCGCCGGTTGTCCGGTGCACCCTGACTGGGTTACCGAAACCCTGATGAGCATAGCGCTGGGTGANCACAATGATGAGCAACTCGATAAGTTTGGTCGTCCGCGTATGTACGCCGATCACCTGGTGCATCATGGTTGCTCNCGCAACGANTTCTATGAATATAAAGCCAGTGCGGTGGATATGGGCGATCGCGGTTGCATGATGGAAAATATGGGGTGTAAAGGCACCCAGGCGCATGCTGACTGTAACAGCCGGCCCTGGAATGGCCAGGGNTCCTGTACCAACGGTGGCTACCCGTGTATTAATTGCACCGCCCCCGAATTTGAAGAACCGGGCCACAGTTTTTGCCAAACGCCCAAAATTGCCGGGATCCCGGTTGGCCTGCCAACCGATATGCCCAAAGCATGGTTTGTTGCCCTGGCGCAATTGTCTAAAGCGGCCACGCCTGAACGGTTAAAAAAGAATGCCATTGCCGAGCAGCTAATNTATCCGCCCACCATTCATAAACGCAAAGGCTGAACNATCAGTATGTGCAGTCAGAGAGTAGCAGTATGAGCCGAATTGTCGCNGGNCCCTTTAATCGCGTGGAAGGGGACCTGGAAATNACCCTGGAAACCGGNGAAGATAAAGTNCAGCGAGCTGAAGTAAACTCGCCGCTNTATCGNGGGTTTGAACGAATTTTACTGGGCCACAAACCCATGGATGCGCTGGTTTANACNCCGCGGATCTGTGGTATTTGCTCNGTTACNCAGTCGGTNGCCAGTGCCCGGGCGTTAGCCGATGCNATGGGACTGNGNATGCCNAAAAACGGCGAGCTGTGTACCAACTTAGTGCTGGCAAGTGANAACATTACCGATCTGANCACGCATTTTTATCTGTTTTTTATGCCCGATTTTGCCCGCGACACATACGCTGGNGCTAGCTGGTTTGNTGATATTCAGGGGCGGTTTAAAGCCACTGCAGGCTCNGCNNCNNCNCAGATGNTGCCAGCNCGGGCCGATTTTCTGCACCTGATGGGGNTGATGGCCGGCAAGTGGCCACACACCCTGAGTTTACAGCCGGGTGGNGTAGCCAAAGCGATTGANCCCAAAGAGCGCATGCGTTTACTGGCNATCGTTGCCGGNTTTAAGCGTTTTCTCGAAAGTACTTTATTTGGNGATAGNCTGACCACCATNAGTCAGCTTAAAAGCGAAGCCGAATTATGGCAGTGGTATCAGCAAAAGCCCTGGCANAGCTCTGANTTCCGCCGNTTTTTNCATGTGGCTGAAGTACAACANTTACANCAGCTTGGCAGGGCAACNGATCATTTNCTCAGCTTNGGNGCNTATGGNGCNNTTGATGANCCNATGTGGGCNGCTGGNAGCTANAGNNATGGCCAGACAAGTCCGTTGGATATCGCCCGAATAGTCGAAGATCACTCCCATAGCTGGATGAGTGACANCGANCATCCGCATCCGCCGGCGCAGGGAATTACCCANCCNACGCTGGATAACGAGGCNGGATACAGTTGGTGTAANGCGCCCCGCTTAGGTCANGAGGTGGTGGAAGTCGGGCCATTGGCGCGACAGGTAGTTAACGGTCACCCGNTGATGCGAGACATGATNAGCCGCCATGGTGGCAATGTGTTAAGCCGGGTGGTGGCCAGACTGCTTGAAGTGGCCATTGTGGTAGGGCAAATGGANNAGTGGNTNAAGCAAATTGATCCNACNGCGCCCTTTTGTCATCACGGTGAAATGCCNGCCGAGNCCTCCGGCGTTGGCCTGGTTGAAGCNGCNCGGGGCGCNTTAGGTCACTGGCTGGAAGTGAAAAANGGTAANATCAGTAACTATCAGATNATCGCCCCGACCAGCTGGAATTTTTCGCCCCGGGATCAACACGAACANCCCGGTGCGCTGGAGCANGCNGTCGTTGGCGCGCCGGTAATGANCGGTGANAAAACACCGGTGTCGGTNCAACATATTGTCCGNTCTTTCGATCCCTGTATGGCCTGCACGGTGCATTAATGCCACACAGCAAAGGAATGCGCTTACGCGTTAACGGGATTGTTCAGGGCGTGGGTTTTCGCCCGTTTNTCTGGCGTNTGGCAACAGAGTTAAAGCTCACCGGGCGGGTTTTCAACGATNCCGGTGGCGTTATAGTTGAGCTTAANTGNAGTGNGGCGCAGGCTGGTGAGTTTGCTGAGCTGATGTTGCAGCAGNTNCCGCCACTGGCCCGGATTGATGCAATNCATCAAGAGGCGTTGGATTTACCTGTATTTTCATCCTTTGCAATAGANGTATCTCAGTCGGGGATCGTTACTACCGGCTGTGCACCGGATGCCGCTACCTGCCCGGANTGCCTTTCAGAGCTGTNCCAGCCTGGTGATCGCCGTTATCATTATCCGTTTATCAATTGTACCAACTGCGGCCCGCGGCTGAGTATTATCCGGCAAATTCCNTACGACCGTGCCTCCACCACCATGGTNGAATTTACCCTNTGTGCGGCTTGTCAGCAGGAATATGACAACCCGGCCGATCGCCGCTTTCATGCCCAGCCAAATGCCTGCCCTGATTGCGGCCCTCATTGCTGGCTGGAAANACCCGGTGGNGNGCCAGTCGCCAGTGANACGCCGTTTCAGGCCCTCGGTGAGGCATTACGGGNTGGTCAAATNGTAGCGATAAAGGGGATTGGCGGGGTTCACTTAGCGTGTGACGCCACTAANGANCAGGCAGTGAAACGATTNCGTGAACGAAAACAGCGCCCCCATAAAGCGCTGGCATTAATGGCCTCGAATATTGAGGCANTCAGGCAGTTTGCCAGAGTTAACGAGCAGGATGAGGCGCTGNTAACGCATCCTGCTGCGCCGGTTGTGCTGTTGTCCCGGCAGGAAAACCCGGAGCAATNTAAAATTGCGCCATCGGTTGCNCCTGACAATACGAAAATCGGTGTGATGTTACCNTATTCGCCGGTACATCATCTGCTCCTGGCAGAGGTAGACTTTCCNCTGATAATGACCAGTGGNAATCGTTCCGGNGAACCCCAGGCGATCACCAATGATGCGGCTCGCTCTCAGTTAAATAACATTGCCGATNTGTTGCTGTTGCACAATCGGCCAATCCACAACCGCCTGGATGATTCGGTGGTGGTGGCGGGTAAATACGGTACACAAATNCTGCGCCGCGCGCGCGGNTATGCGCCTGCCAGNTTACCGNTACCATCAGGNTTCTCTGCCGGGCAGACNCTTATCGCTTTGGGCGGCCAGTTAAAGAATACNCTGTGTCTGNTTAAGGATGGCCGGGCGGTGATTAGCCAACATCTTGGCGATCTGCACGATGCCAGTACGTTCGATGAATATTTGCACACNNTGCAGCTNTATCGCGAGCTGTACGAAAACGCTGCTGAACATTACGTCTGTGATATGCATCCGGAGTATCTGTCCACAAAACATGGTGTAAGCNTGGAAGAGCAGGGCAATCACCTTACCCGGGTACAGCATCACCATGCGCACATTGGCGCTTGTCTGGGCGACAATCAGTATCCNCTGGCCGGCGATGCAGTACTCGGAATATGCCTGGATGGCACCGGTTTCGGCACCGATGAGACCCTGTGGGGCGGCGAGTTTTTATATGGTGGTTATGCTGCCATGAAACGGATAGCCTCACTAGCGCCGGTTCCCTTAATTGGTGGCGCTCATGCGATCAAGTCACCCTGGCGGTCGCTGTATGCTCAGCTCCGACAATGCTTCACTGCCGAACAACTGGCAGAAATGACCGATATTTGCCCACAGTTTGCTGACCCCATGTGCAACAGCTTCGAAAAAATGCTGACAATGCAGTTAAACTGCCCGTTGAGTAGCTCTGCAGGCCGGCTGTTTGACGCCGTTGCTACAGCCCTTGGCTGCGCCCCTGCACAAATCACCTACGAAGGGCAGGCCGCAATCCGGCTGGAATCGCTGGCTCTGAACTGTCAGGAAGATATTGAACCTTATCATCTCAGGATCACTGATAATCATATAGTGCCACAGGCGATGTGGCAGCAGATTGTAACTGATTTAGGCCAGGGACGGAGCAAAGCTGCTATGGCAATGGCTTTTCATAAAGGGCTGGTGGTTGCGCTTAGTGAGATGACGTTAAAGTTAAAAGCGGCTTACGACTTTACAACCGTAGTGTTATCCGGTGGTGTGATGCAAAACCTGCTGCTTGGTGAGGCGCTGCAGGATACCTTGCAGTCAAGTGGCTTTAAAGTCCTTACGCATCAGCAATTGCCGGCGAATGACGGCGGGATAGCCTTTGGTCAGGCCCTGGTTGCTCTGGCAAAAAATCAATAAAATCAGCTTTATCCGGCATAGCTTCTGCTCTGCCATCCCCTCATTAATTACTGTCTGGAAACACCGTTAACACAGTGTAAACAGACTTTCCGCTTTCCTCTTCTAGTGGTAAGTAGACTTCAGGTAACTCTCTCTCGATTTATTCTAACTTGATGAAAATAAATGGTTTTTGTAGTTGGTCTGTTGTTTGCATTCTGACTTGTGCGTACTAACAAAACACCACGCTGTGTTATTAGAAAAATAATAGCTGAACGCAACTTACATCAGAACAAAAACCAAGACCGATTGGCCGTGCAAATTTGAGGTAAGTGTAACTTCAGCGGTATCACTGCCGGAGGACCGAATGTCCCAATTAGAGACCTTTTACGAAGTCATGCGGCGACAGGGGATTACCCGTCGCAGTTTTCTGAAGTATTGTAGCCTGACTGCTGCTGCATTAGGCCTGGGCCCCGCGTTTGCACCGCGTATTGCCAATGCCATGGAAACCAAGGAGCGTACCCCTGTACTGTGGCTGCACGGACTGGAATGTACCTGTTGTTCTGAATCCTTTATTCGCTCTGCACACCCTTTGGTGAAAGACGTTGTACTGTCGATGATCTCACTGGATTACGACGATACGTTAATGGCGTCAGCAGGCCATCAGGCCGAAGCGATTCTTGAAGAGACCATGCAGAAGTACAAGGGTAAGTACATCCTGGCTGTAGAAGGTAATCCGCCGCTCAATGAAGACGGCATGTTCTGTATCGTTGGTGGTAAGCCATTCCTTGACCAGCTTAAGCATGCCGCCAAAGATGCGGCAGCCATTATTGCCTGGGGCTCATGCGCCTCATGGGGTTGTGTCCAGGCCGCACGTCCTAACCCTACTCAGGCGGTACCTATTCATAAAGTAATCAAAGATAAGCCCATTATTAAAGTGCCGGGTTGTCCGCCCATTGCAGAGGTAATGACCGGCGTAATTACCTATATGCTGACTTTCGGCAAGGTACCGGAACTGGACCGTCAGGGACGTCCGAAGATGTTTTACAGCCAGCGTATCCACGACAAATGTTATCGCCGTCCGCACTTCGATGCCGGTCAGTTTGTTGAACAGTGGGATGACGAGGGCGCGCGTAAAGGCTACTGCCTTTACAAAGTGGGTTGTAAAGGGCCAACAACTTATAACGCCTGTTCAACGGTGCGCTGGAACGAAGGCACGTCCTTCCCAATTCAGGCCGGCCACGGTTGTATCGGCTGTTCCGAAGATGGCTTCTGGGACAAAGGTTCCTTCTATGACCGTCTGACTGACATTAACCAGTTCGGTATCGAATCGAACGCTGATGAAGTAGGCACTGCCGTTGCTGGTGGTGTAGGTGCAGCGATTGCTGCCCATGCTGCCGTTAGTGCGGTGAAACGCGCGCAGCATAAGGGAGAACAAGAATAATGAACACGCCGTTAAATTCTAAATTACTCGACAGTTCTGGCCGCCGTATTGTGGTGGACCCGGTGACACGTATTGAAGGTCACATGCGCTGCGAAGTTAACGTTGACGACAATAACATTATCCGCAATGCGGTATCCACCGGCACCATGTGGCGAGGTCTGGAAGTCATTTTAAAAGGCCGTGACCCGCGTGATGCCTGGGCATTCGTTGAACGTATTTGTGGGGTGTGTACCGGTTGTCACGCACTCACCAGTGTGCGTGCGGTAGAAGATGCGCTGGGCATTGATATTCCGTTAAATGCGCACCTTATTCGGCACCTGATGGATAAGACCCTGAATATCCACGATCACGTGGTGCACTTTTATCACCTGCATGCGCTGGACTGGGTGAATCCGGTTAATGCGCTGAAAGCCGATCCGAAAGCTACCTCTGCCCTACAGCAGAAAATATCGTCCTCACATCCACTGTCCAGTCCGGGTTATTTCCGCGACGTGCAAACCCGCATTAAGAAGTTTATCGAAAGCGGCCAGTTAGGGTTATTTGCTAATGGTTACTGGAGTAACCCGGCTTATAAACTGCCGCCTGAAGCGGATTTGATGGCGGTGGCGCACTACCTTGAAGCGCTGGATATGCAAAAAGAGATCGTTAAGATCCACACTATCTTCGGCGGTAAGAACCCACACCCTAACTTTATGGTTGGCGGTGTGCCATGTGCGATTAATCTCGACGGTACCGGCTCATCCGGCGCGCCAGTCAATATGACCAGCCTTAACTTTGTGCTGGAGCGTATTCGCGAAGCCGAAGCCTTCATTAAAAACGTTTATATTCCGGACGTGATTGCTATTGCAACGCTTTATAAAAACTGGCTGTACGGCGGCGGCCTGGCCGCTTCTAACGTGCTGAGTTATGGTACGCACACAGTGGTACCGGGCGATAAATCCACCGACCTCATTCCGGCTGGCGCGATTATCAATGGCAACTGGGATGAGATACACCCGGTGGATGTGCGTAATCCGGATGAAATTCAGGAGTTCGTGGATCACAGCTGGTATCAGTATGCTAACGGCGCTAAAGGCCTGCACCCCTGGGACGGTGAAACAGAAGCGAAATTTGAACTGGGGCCAAACTTTAAAGGCACCAAAACAAATATTAAAGAGCTTGATGAAAGCGCTAAGTACAGCTGGATTAAATCACCGCGCTGGAAAGGTCATGCCATGGAAGTGGGCCCGCTGTCTCGCTACATCGTGGCTTATGCTTCTGGCAAAGAGTACGTTCAGGAACAAGTTGACCGCTCACTGTCGGCGTTTAACCAGGCCACTGGTATGGACCTCGGTTTAAAACAGTTCCTGCCTTCAACGCTGGGCCGAACCCTGGCGCGAGCACTGGATTCTGAGCTGTGTGTCGACTCAATGCTGGATGACTGGCATCAGTTGGTCAATAATATTAAAAACGGTGATACCTCTACCGCCAATGTGGAAAAATGGGATCCAAAAACCTGGCCGAAAGAAGCCAAGGGTGTGGGCACCAACGAGGCGCCGCGCGGTGCACTGGGTCACTGGATTAAGATTAAAGACGGTAAAATTGAAAACTACCAGGCAGTGGTACCCACCACCTGGAATGGTTCTCCACGTGATTCAGAAGGCAATATCGGTGCGTTTGAAGCGTCATTGCTTAATACGCCCATGGAGCGCCCTGATGAGCCGGTTGAAATCCTGCGAACTTTACACAGCTTTGACCCGTGTCTGGCCTGTTCCACACACGTAATGAGTGAAGACGGTCAGGAACTGACTAAAGTGAAAATTCGTTAAGAGAGCACTCTGTTGCTCTCTCTGGAGACTCAATTATGTCTACGTCAGTGAAAAGCAAAGCTGTTGAGAGAAGTCAGCTTACGGATAACCATCACAGTGGTGATGAGAAGGTTATCCCCCGCCGTCAAACCGCGGTGTATGTTTACGAAGCGCCAGTGCGCTTGTGGCACTGGATAACCGTGTTTTCCATCATCACCCTGTGCGTTACGGGGTATTTTATCGGTCAGCCTTTACCCACTTTACCGGGAGAAGCCAGCGATAATTTCCTGATGGGTTACATTCGATTTGCCCACTTTGCCGCGGCTTACGTGGTAACCGTGGGCTTTATCGGCCGGTTGTACTGGGCGCTGGTAGGGAACCATCATTCCCGTGAACTGTTCTTCCCCAAGTTTTTTGTGAAAGCCTGGTGGAAAGAGGTATGGCACGAGGTACGCTGGTACCTGTTTATGGAAAAGACGCCCAAGAAGTACATCGGTCACAACCCGCTGGCACAACTGGGCATGTTCTTTTTCTTCATCCTCGGCATGATCTTTATGATCTTCACAGGCTTTGCGCTTTACAGTGAAGGTGCCGGGCAGGGAAGCTGGCAGGATACGTTGTTTGGCTGGGTGATCCCGCTGTTTGGCCAGAGTCAGGATGTGCATACCTGGCATCGCCTGGGCATGTGGTATCTGATCACTTTTATTATGATCCATGTCTATGTGGCAATTCGTGAAGACATCATGTCACGTCAAAGTCTGATCTCCACCATGATCAGCGGCTGGCGGATGTTTAAGGACGATAAGCCGGATTAAGGCTCCTCAGAGGGATGCAGGCAATTGTTGACCCCGTCTGCGTCCCTTTTTCTTTAACCAATTTTAATGACTATTCTGAGCAACCGGATGACAGCCTTCAACCTCAATGTTCGCAGCCATTGTCTGAGTAGCCGCAAGCCTGAACATCCCGGTATATTTCTTGAGCGTTGTTATCTTAAACCGCTGAATATCAGCCAGTCTGAGCTGGCGCGACTGTTAGGCATATCCCGCCGACGTGTACACGAAATTATCAAAGGCCAACGTGCGATCTCTGCCGATACCGCTATCAGACTGGCCCGACACTTTCAGACAACACCGATGTTTTGGTTGGAAAAACAACAGCTTTGGGAGCTGTACGATGCCAGCCGCCGATTCGTTAAAGAGGGTGGTTAGTAACTTTCCAATTGCTGGATAGTATTGTTATATCTATTTCCTTTTTTTTAGTATGGTTACTTGTAACGCCCCCCGTGACACCCCGCCATACGGCGCTTCCTGATTTTTTACTAAGTTGGCATGCAACTTGATGTATGTAAATAAAATGTAATTAGCGCAAGCGTCAGAGAGTCTGAGTTTTACTACCGTGCAAAATCTAATGAATGAAAAGCAAATACTTATTTTAGGCATTGGCAATGTGTTATGGGCCGATGAAGGGTTTGGTGTTCGCTGTGTTGAGGCGCTTAACCAGGATTATGATTTTGGCGACAACGTAAAAATCATGGATGGCGGTACCCAGGGCATTTATCTGGTACAGCATGTTCAGGAAGCCGATGTGCTTGTGGTGTTCGACGCTATTGATTACGGCCTGGCACCAGGCACCTTAAAAACCATCTATAACGACGAAGTGCCTAAATTTATGGGCGCTAAACAGATGAGTCTGCATCAGACCGGTTTTCAGGAAGTGTTAGCCATGGCCGAGTTTACCGGTCATTACCCGGCGGATTTGTTGCTGGTGGGGTGTCAGCCGGTTGAGCTGGAAGATTTTGGCGGTAGTTTGCGCGAGGAAGTAAAGGCACAGGTGCAACCCGCTATCGACATTGCGCTGGCCTACCTGACGCAGTTTGGTATTTGTGCGCAACGAAGCGCAGGGACGGCACAGGCGCTGGCGCCGGGTCAGTTAAACCTGAGCGACTATGAGCAGGGCCGCCCGGATGAGCAGGCAGCGTGCCGTACCGGTGATAGCCGTGTAATAGGCGGAGCTGTAGGGGAAAGTACCAAGTAATGTGTATTGGCGTGCCGTTTCAGGTTATTCACACCGACAGCCACAAGGCTTACTGTCAGCGCGGCGCAGAGCAGCGCTGGATTGATATCTCGCTGGTGGGCGATGTAGTGGCTGGTGACTGGTTGTTAGTCTTTTTAGACGCTGCCCGGGAAGTGCTCACTGAAGCGCGGGCACAACAGGTGGAAGAGGCCGTCAGCGCTATAGAACGGGTGATGTCCGGGCACAGTGTCGATCTCGACGATTGCTTCAAAGATCTGGTAGACCGGGAGCCTGAGCTACCTGACCACTTAAAACCGCTTTTAAAATAAATAAGATAAGAGAACACTATGAACTCACCGCTGATCAATCGTCTTATCGACGAATTAGGCTATCCCTTACTCGACGACGATAACTTTGAAGGTTTCATTGAGCAGACACCAATTAGTGTGCTGTTTTTAACCGAAGATCCTAAACGCTTTCCGGAAAGCCTGGATGTAGCTGTGATCCTGCCAGAGCTGATCAANCANTTTCCTCAGCTTACCCCNGCGGTGGTATCTGAAGATATTCAAACCGCCTGTCGCGGCCGNTATAACTTTATGGCGTGGCCGGCACTGGTNTTTCTTAAGCATGGCCANTATCTCGACGCNATTACCAAAGTGCANAACTGGGATGANTANGTNCACGANATCNATCGAATNCTGACGCTGGAGCCCCGCCCGGATCCGGGTATNGGTATNCCGGTNGTGTTTAATCCGGTNAGNAAANGTTGCGGNCAATAGGGGAANANNATGCGTGATAACAGTATAAACATCGTNAATGTCCCAATCGGGCCGGGCAGNCAGTCNGAAGGNGACATGGTGCTTGATTACATGAAGATGCCNTCGGAAATGAACACNTATGATATGCCATCGTTTCCGNAAGAAAGTGAGCTGGAACGTTGCCCANAGGCCATGAGTATCCTCGCCGATATCCAGCTTATGCTTGGNCANATCAACGAAAACGGTCAGAGCAGCATTATGACGCTTACCGANTTACCNNAGGCNGATTTAAANCTGCTTAATCAAATCCTNGGTGAAGGCGAGGTGAGCGTTNTGATNGATGGCGATAAGCCGGTCAGAATTCAGGAAACGGTNATGGCCGGTATCTGGCGTTTNCGTACCTTTGACGAGCAGNGNAACGTGACAGCNGAAGCTATTGAGGTGGCAGAGATCCCNGAATGNGTGAAAGANCAGGCATTTGCCACTAAGGTGGATTTACCNNCCNGAATCGCCAGNCTGCCTGAAGGNCTGTTGAATGCGCCTTCGGTACTGGTAGAAATTGCNGATACCTCNGCAGACTACCAGCGCGACCCGGGGATGGCNTCGCANGTNATAAACCTGTCCTTGNTACCTTTTTCGCCTGAAGANCACTACAGCCTGACCGAAACCACCGGTACCGGCAGTGTCACCATTTTGTCCCGNGGATACGGCAACTGCCGNATNACNTCNACTCAGGTNGATGGCNTNTGGCGNGTNCAGTATTACAACAGTACCGACCAACTTATCCTGGACNCCCTGGAAATTGTGGCAATTCCTGCCGTGGCTTGCGCAGCCCCNGAGGATCTGGCCGATTCAGCGGTNCGNTTGTCTGAAATCCGCGATGCGNTGNTATAGGAAGGCANAATGAGTTTTCAGGGTTTTGAAGGCAGTTATTTAGGNGATGCCAGCCGNATTGATAAGCAGGCCAGACTNGAATGCAAAATATGCTGGTATGTNTACGANCCGGNNGAAGGTGATGAGGTCTGGCAAATTCCACCAGGCACGGCGTTNGTCGACCTNCCNGACCANTGGCGGTGTCCGGAATGTGATGGTGACCGCGATCAGTTTATGGTGATAGAGGACTAACAGTGTCAAACGGTACAGCAGTTGTCGCTTTCTATGAATCGGTGGCCCGCAAAATGGCAGGCCTGCCGGTNTACAATAATAAGCTCGCAGTGGATGCGACCGANTTTTTGTCATGGGAAGACAATTGGCTGGGCATNATCGTTACGCCCTGGTGTATGAATATTGTGTTGCTCCCGGGCGAGGCGTCTCATCATAACGNTNAGCANGTTGGNGCTAAATTTCGTCAGAAATTGCCCTCCGGCCANTANGANTTTATNCGTGCTTATGCCNGNGAATGTGGCGATTTNGCCACCTGCTCGGTGTTTTCACCGATGTTTGAGTTTTCNTCACAGAGCATAGCGATGGAAACCGCGCAGGAAGTGNTGGCAGCGTTGTTTGATNCNGAAAACNTTGCGNCTTCAGAACGACATCAAAGCTATACGGTTCATAGCGAAATGCGNCAGGCNGCTGAGCTTGATGCANAAGACTGTGATGCAGNGAGTGNACAGCAANTGGCCGATGATGAGACGCCACAGGTGAGTCGCCGGGCATTCTTAACCGGCAACTTCGCCCGGCNNGAGGACAGCAGACCATGAATATTGCTGCAGAACTGGCTGNCGGAAGTAAAGCGCATAACNCAGNGNCTAATCCGCTTACCGGCGGCATACAAGTAACCNTTTGTTATAACCGTGACCATATCAAAGCCGTTGANATNAACAATACCCGCCCGTTTGCCGTTACCCGCCTGTTCAGNGAAAAACCGGTTGATCGGGTANTGNCGANGATGCCATCGCTCTTTTATATTTGCGGGATNGGGCAGTTAATCGCCGCGCTCAGAGCCGTAGAGAGCGCCNCTGGCATNANNGAAACGTNNGTCATNAANCAAGCCCGGGATACNCTATTATTTGCNGAGTCNTTANGNGAGCANGTGTTTAGCTGGGTGACCANCTGGGCNCCNCANCATAAATCCAGAATGNGTNATGTGGTGGACTGGTTNAATCAGTGNCGTAAGCAACTTGACTGGNGTTTAACCCTGNCTTCGGCAACATCCGGTGAGGCGGNTTGTCAGCCNGCGCTAGAGCAATTGGCCCGGCAACTGGAAGAGGTTATTAAGCCATTATTACCGGCCAACCAGGCNGGATCCTCGTTAGCAACGATGGGATTATCAACCCAGGTATGTCAGTTGTTGAAAGCCTGCGGTNAATACCCGTTAGGACTGGCCGCAAAAACGTTAAACTTAACTGAGTCGCAACAGCTGANGGNAGTGTTGACATCNTTAAANGCTGCGGAAGCGGAACANTTTTGTCATCAGCCAACCGTTANNGGNGCACCGGCCGANACNGGCNGTTGGGCTCGACAAAATATTGAAGCCAGNGGATTTTTAATTGAAAGTCGCCTGCGCTCGCTTTACCGTGAAATAACCACAGCGCCAATGAGGCTCAGATCAATANTCNGCCAGCATCAGTTTAGTCNGGCTGAGGGNACAGGCGTGCGNGGCTGCTCTGTAGTCGAAACGGCCAGAGGTTCNCTGNTACATAAAGTTGAACTGGATAACCGTAATCACGTNGCTAAATACCAGATTATTGCCCCCACTGAGTGGAATTTTCATCCCCAGGGNAGTCTCAAAACCATGCTGGAAGGGCTATATTTACCCTGGGATCAGGTAACCCCGGTGGNGGAAACCCTGATAAAACTTCTCGACCCTTGTGTGTCGTGGCNGTTGGAGTTANTNCATGCATGAGATGTCTATTGCAGAAGGGATCCTGCAGGTATTAGAAGAACAGGCNGTGAGCCAGTCGTTTGAAAAAGTCAAAGCGGTGTGGGTCGAAATTGGCCCGCTCGCNACCATCGAAGCCGACGCANTNACGTTTTGTTTCGATGCNGTNATAAGAGGAAGTCTGGCCGAAGGCGCCAGCCTGCACATTATAAAAATGCCGGGAAAAGCCTTCTGTTTGCAGTGTCTGGATACCGTCCCGGTCACGCAACGCTATGACAGTTGCCCTGTTTGTGGCAGTTATCACTTACAGATAACGCAGGGTGAAGAAATGAGAATAAAAGAACTAGAGGTGGCATAAACATGTGTACGGTTTGCGGTTGTTCAGAAGGTGAAGTTAAAATAGAAGGGCATGAGGGACACGCCCACGGGCATAGCCATGATCACACTCATATTCATGGGCATAGTCATGATCATTCACATGCCCACGGGCATCATCATCACGACCATGATCATCATCACCATCATGGCGACCATCATGGTGGACATAGTCACGACCATTCACACGCTCACAGTCATGAAGACCAGCATGACCACAGCGGCATTGAAAGTGATGGCGATAACATTCACTTCGGCAAAGGCCCTGCTCATGCCCATGTGGCAGGCCTTAGTCAAAGCCGAATGGTGCAAATTGAGCAGGATATTCTGGGTAAAAATAACCAGTACGCCGCGCAAAACCGGGTACGCTTTGAACAACAGTCGTTGTTTGTGCTCAATCTGGTTTCCAGCCCGGGATCAGGTAAAACCACCTTACTGACTGAAACCATTAACCGCATTAAAGACCGTTACACCGTAGGCGTAATTGAAGGCGATCAGCAAACGGCCAATGACGCAGACCGCATCCGCGAAACCGGCGTTCAGGCTATTCAGATCAATACCGGCAAAGGTTGCCACCTCGATGCGCACATGGTCGGTCATGCCATGGAGAACTTTTCCGGGATGACCGGCGGCGTGCTGTTTATCGAGAATGTCGGTAACCTGGTTTGCCCGGCCTCGTTTGATTTGGGCGAGGCGGCAAAAGTGTCGATTCTTTCGGTCACCGAAGGCGAAGACAAACCGCTGAAGTATCCGGATATGTTCCATGCTTCAGAATTGATGATCCTGAATAAAACTGACCTGCTGCCGTATCTGGATTTTGATGTCGAGAAATGCATTGAGTACGCCAAACGGGTCAATCCGGAAATCCGTATTATTCAGCTGTCAGCCAAAAGCGGCGAGGGCATGCAGGAGTGGCTTGATTGGATCAACACCAAACGGGCAGCCATCATTGAATCGCGTATTTATCTTTTGCAACAACAGGTAGAGCAGTTTAAGGCAATCTTATAATGACCACATCTCAACGTCCTATTGTGTTATGCGTTGATGATGAAGTCCGTTCGCTTGAAACTCTTGAGCGAACTCTGGATGAAGAGTTTGACGTATTAACTGCCAATAGCGCCGACCTGGCGCTGGAATTACTGAGAAGCCATGACGTGCAGGTGATCCTGTGCGATCAGCGCATGCCGGATCGTACCGGTGTGGAATTGCTAACCGAAGTGCGGGATCGCTGGCCTCAGGTCGCCCGGCTTATTTTGTCTGGCTATACCGACTCAGAAGACATTATCAAAGGCCTCAACGAAGCAGGTATTTTGCAGTACATCACCAAACCCTGGCACCCGGAAAGTCTGCTAATGATTATCCGCAGTGCGTGCCGGATGTGCGCCTTACAAAGTGAGAATGCACTGCTGAATATGGAGATGCGTCTTACCGAAGAGCAGGCCGAGCAGCAGGTTAGTGAGAAAAAAGCCCATCTGCGTAATAGCTTTCAGCTTGAAGAGATAAAACGCCATGCGCAAAGCCCGCTGAATAAAATCTGTGACCAGGTCAGCAAAATTGCGCCTTATGATGTCTCGGTGCTGATCACCGGCCCATCTGGTGCGGGTAAGGAACTCTTTGCCAGGGCGCTGCATTACAACAGCTTGCGTTCAGACCGGCCGTTTGTGGTAGAAAACTGCGGTGCCATGCCCGATGAACTGTTGGCATCTGAATTGTTTGGCCACAAAAAAGGATCGTTTACCGGCGCGATTACCGACCATGTGGGTCTGTTTGAACAGGCTGATGGCGGCACTATTTTTCTGGATGAGATTGGTGAGATCAGCCCGGCATTTCAGGTTAAATTGTTGCGGGTTCTGCAAGAGCGTGAAATTCGCCGCCTCGGCGAGCAACAGCGCCGCAAGGTCAATGTGCGGGTAGTGGCTTCAACCAACCGAGACCTCGAAGAAGAAGTGCGCGCCGGCCGGTTTAGGCAGGATCTGTATTTTCGTTTAGCCGAAGTCACCCTGGAGCTGCCGGCATTGTCTCGCCGTACGATAGATATTCCGGTACTGGCAAACAGCTTTTTACAAACCGCCATGCATCAATTCGACAAGCCGGTAAAAGGTTTTAGTGAAGAAGCCATCGCCTGTATGAAACGGTACAGCTGGCCGGGTAACGTGCGTGAATTACAAAATGAGGTACGCCGCATGCTGGTAATGTGTGAAGGCGAATGGCTAACTGCAGACCTGCTCAATCCGCGGGTCTTAAGAGCGGCGCCTGGCGGAGAGGATGAAGACATTGATATGTTTGCTGGCCTTGAAGGCACGCTAAAAGAAAAGGTTGAGCTGCTGGAAAAACGCATTCTGCGCGAGACGTTGATCCGCCATCGCTGGAATAAAAGCAGCGCGTCACTGGAACTGGGTTTATCGCGGGTAGGATTGCGTTCCAAGCTGGAACGCTACGAGCTTGAGAAATCCGGCGACTCAGAAACCAGTAAACAGCATTAAGGGGAATATCAGTATGTGTTTAGGGATCCCCGGCCAGATTGTCGCGATCAGCGATGAGGCCATGCAAACCGGCATTGTTCAGGTTTCCGGTGTAAAACGCGAAGCTAACTTAAGTTGTGTGGTGCCTGCTGATGGTAACCTGCAAACTTTAGTGGGTAGCTGGGCGCTGGTGCATGTGGGCTTTGCCATGAGCATTATCGATGAGGAAGAAGCCCGGCGAACGCTGGAGATTCTGGCTGAGATTGGTGAGTTACAGGAAGAGCTCGACGCCATGCAACAGGGTGCACAGGGATAACCGTGATGAGCGAGCCTACTGATAACCAGTCTGTTCTGTCGGCGCTGTACCCTTTTACTGGCCAGGCAGCAGCCGTTAAACCCAGCGATAAAGACGAACTGGGACGCGCTCTGATAGATTCTGTTCAGGCTAAAGCGCGTGACAGTATCGCCGTGAAGCAGGCTTTTTTTGAGCGCCACAGCAAGACCTTGCTGGCTGCTGCAAAACGCATTGCGGACAGTTATGCACAACAGGGAAAATTGTTAACCGCAGGCAATGGCGGTTCTTCCTGTGATGCCGCGCATCTGGCTGTAGAGTTTATGCACCCGGTTACTACCGGTCGCAAAGCGCTGCCAGCTATCAACTTATCTCAGGATACCGCGATGATGACGGCAGTGAGTAATGATGTGGGTACCGAACATGTCATCACCCGGCAGTTATCCGCGCTGGCCAGCCCCGGTGATACGCTGGTGGTGTTCTCCACCAGTGGCAACTCAGCCAACTTAATCGAAGCCTGCAAAAAAGCCCGGGCCATGGATCTGAGCGTGATTGCCTTTACCGGCCGAACCGGTGGAGAGCTGCAACGACAACAACTCACCGATGATTGTATTACCGTACCCAGCGACAGTATTCACCGCATTCAGGAATGTCACCTGGCCTGCTATCACATTTTATGGGATCTGGTGCACAGCCTGCTGGCTGACAACCGGTTGTCTCAGGAGAAGAAATAATGAAGTTTGTCGATGAGTTTCGCGATCCTCAAATGGCCCGGCGAGTGCTTGAACGCATCCATGCCGTGGTAGAGGAAATCCCCACCACCGCCCAACGCCCGTTACAAATAATGGAAGTATGCGGAGGCCATACGCACTCTATTTTTCGCTACGGACTGGAAGAATTGTTACCCGATAAGATTGAAATGGTACATGGGCCTGGCTGCCCGGTTTGTGTGCTGCCGATGGGAAGAGTAGACGACTGCGTTGCCATTGCTGAACAACCTGATGTGATATTTACCACTTTTGGTGATGCCATGCGTGTGCCAGGCTCGAAAAAAAGCCTGCAACAGGCCAATTCTGATGGCTGTGATGTACGTATGGTTTATTCCCCCATGGATGCACTGGATATTGCCCGTAAAAATCCGCATAAAAACGTGGTGTTTTTTGGGTTGGGTTTCGAAACCACTATGCCGAGTACGGCATTAACGCTACTACAGGCGGATAGGGAAGGCATCACAAACTTCTCGCTGTTCTGCAACCACATCACCATCATTCCTACCATCAAGGCGATTCTGGATTCACCAGATATGGTTATCGATGGCTTTTTAGGGCCCGGTCATGTATCGATGGTGATTGGTAAAGCGCCTTATGAGTTTATTGCCAGTCATTATAAACGCCCGCTGGTGATTGCCGGTTTTGAGCCGCTGGATATTCTGCAGTCCATGCTGATGGTGGTAGAGCAAATCCGTGATGGCAAGGCGCTGGTGGAAAATCAGTACAAACGAATTGTTCCCGAGCAGGGTAACAATAACGCCCTGAAAGCCGTTGGTGAAGTGTTCGAGCTGCGCGAATTTTTTGAGTGGCGGGGCCTGGGGGCAATCGACCATTCAGGGGTGCGCATTCGTGAAAAATACGCCCGATTTGATGCTGAACGCTTATTTGCCGTAGAGCCTGCCCACGTGGCCGATCCTAAAGCCTGCCAGTGTGGCGAAGTGCTCAAGGGGGTTCTCAAGCCCTGGGAGTGCAAATTGTTTGGCGAGCAGTGCAACCCCGAAACACCTATTGGCGCGTTGATGGTATCGACTGAGGGCGCCTGTTCCGCCTACTACAGCTATGGCAAAATCGACGTAAAACAAGCCGTTTAACTAACCGAGTAAGCAGTATGAATAAACCTAAACGGACCCTGCGGGCCAAAACCATCACCATGGCTCATGGCGCAGGCGGCAAGGCCATGCGCGATCTGATTGAAGATGTATTTGTGGGGACCTTCGCTAATCCCGACCTGGAGCAACTGGAAGATCAGGCTCGGTTTGAATTGGCTGAACTAATGCAAAGTGGCGCACAATTGGCGTTTACCACCGATTCTTACGTGGTAGACCCTGTAGAATTTCCGGGCGGCGATATTGGCTCGCTGGCGGTGAACGGGACGGTAAATGATATTGCTGTGTCTGGCGCGATCCCAAAGTATTTGTCTTGCGGTATGATTTTAGAAGAAGGGCTCGATGTTGAGCTCCTGCGGCGTGTGGTTGCGTCAATGAAAGCCGCCGCTGATAAGGCCGGAGTGACCATCGTCACCGGCGACACCAAAGTGGTACCGAAAGGCAAAGGCGATAAAATTTTTATCAATACCAGTGGCATAGGGGTGATCCCTGAAGGCGTTGATATTTCAGCGTCTAACTGCCGGGTAGGCGACAAAATTATTGTTAATGGCCTGATAGGCGATCATGGCGCGGCAATACTTAATGCCCGTGGCGATCTGGCGCTCGATGTGACACTGGAAACCGACTGCCAGGCGTTAAATGATTTGGTGCAAACCATGTTGAAAGTGTGTCCGGACGTTCACGCTATTCGTGATGCCTCCCGGGGCGGTGTTGCCACGGTGTTATGTGAATTCGCCGAGTCGTCTGAAGTCAGCATTCGTTTGGAGGAAGAGCAGATCCCGGTAAGAGATACTGTGCGCGGTGTCTGTGAGATCCTCGGTCTTGATGCGCTGTACTTTGCCAATGAAGGCAAGCTCGTCGCGGCAGTCCCGGCCGATAAAGCTGAGGCGGTGCTTGAGGCGATACGTAATCACCCGGCCGGTAAAGATTCAGCTATTATTGGTGAAGTCATTGAATCGAACTATAACCGCGTGCTGGTGAAGACACACTTTGGCGGCGAGCGTATTCTGGATATGTTGGTCGGTGAGCAATTACCGCGGATTTGCTAATCCGCAGGTTACCTGTTCAGTTATTGGTTCTTAGCAAATGTGACCGCTTCGTCTGAGTTAGTCTTGCCCGATACGTTGTCAAAAGCAGCCTGAGGCTCGCCGCTGGCCAGCAGGAGTCACAAAACACCTAAAAAGCTGCTTATGAAGCGGCTTTTAACCTGGATGTTAGCTCTTGTATAAACTGTTCTCTGTTTTTGGGCGAAACAAGCTTAAACCCGTTTTTCATTGTGATTTCAACCCGTTGAAGTGATAAAGCAGGGGCACTTAGCGGATTATTGCTTTTCTTAACTCCGGTTATTTGAGAATACAGCGCTTCCTGTTTGAAGAGCCCACTTTGAATCAGTACGCGATCTTCCGTTAACGTGTATTTACATGGCACTACCAGTAACAGAAACAATCCGGCGGTAAAAAATGCTGTTCCAAAACAAACGTAGCTACCTGCTCAGGGCGAGAGCATGAGTGCTCAAATTTCGTTCAACGCTACCAAACC
>NZIK01000104.1 GCA_002691625.1 Alteromonadaceae bacterium | reverse complement strand
ATTTGCTTCGCCAAAAGTAAAAGAACAACTCACTACCATGCCAAGACTAATGCTAACTGATAAGCGGTGGCAAAAGCTACTTCAAGTAATGAAGAGCACAGGCCGCATTTATAACAAACCAGAACACAGAATGACCTTTGAAGGGATACTTTACCGGTTGAGAACCGGTATCCCGTGGAGAGATTTACCCACAGAGTTTGGAGGCTGGAATACCATCTATCGACGCTTCAATTTATGGTCGAAGAAAGGTTTATTAAATAATTTATTCAATGAGTTAGCAAAACTGGCTGATTATGACTGGGTCTTTGCTGATGGTTCGATTGTCAAAGCTCATCAGCATAGTACAGGTGCTGCGACTTCAGACAATGAGTGCATAGGAAAGAGCCGTGGTGGCAATTCGACAAAAATCCATTTAGCCGTGGATAGTGGGGGGCTTCCCATTTATTTTGAGCTATCAGAAGGCCAGAGAAATGACATTGCTCGTGCTCAAAGTTTGGTTGACCACTTACAGGAAGTAAATATTTTCGTAGGCGACAAAGGCTACGATAGTGATGCATTAAGGGAATATATTGAAGCCAGAGGCGGTATTTCAGTCATACCAAAACGTAATTATGGCCAAGATATAGACAAAGAGAGTGTCGATTGGTGTCTTTATAAATATCGACACTTAGTTGAAAATGCATTTGCTCGAATAAAACATTATCGTTCAATATCAACAAGATATGAAAAGTTAGCGAGAAACTATGCCAGTATGGTATCACTGGCATTTTCAATGATGTGGCTGCCGATGTACTGCTGAGTGAAATATGTACAGCAAAGATCAACAGGCCTTAGGTGAAAAACTGAAAATGTCATGCATACGTATTCAGTTAACTATTTTTACAAATTTTTCACATTCGATTTATAGTAATAAAAGAGGAGATCCCTAAGGGCGTCTTAAATCACCTACCTTTTTGATAAATAATAAAAAAGCCCGCATAAAGCGGGCTTTTATCAAACAATAAATTGTTAACGCATTGGCGCTAAACCAGTGGTAATTACCAACCAGTTTGTTCGCGTAGCGCTTTACCGATGTCGGCCAGTGAGCGAACAGTTTTAACGCCTGCTGCTTCCAGCGCTGCAAATTTTTCGTCTGCAGTCCCTTTACCGCCAGCGATAATCGCACCAGCGTGACCCATACGTTTACCTGGAGGTGCAGTAACACCAGCAATGTAAGAAACAACCGGCTTGGTGACGTTTTCTTTGATAAACGCAGCCGCTTCTTCTTCTGCAGTACCACCGATCTCACCGATCATAACAATTGCTTCGGTTTGTGGATCGTCCTGGAACAACTTCAGGATATCGATGAAGTTAGAACCCGGGATTGGATCACCACCAATACCAACACAGGTAGACTGACCGAAACCTTCGTCAGTAGTTTGTTTTACCGCTTCGTACGTCAGTGTACCAGAGCGTGAAACAATACCGACTTTACCAGGCTTGTGGATGTGACCAGGCATGATACCAATCTTACACTCACCCGGAGTGATAACACCCGGACAGTTTGGACCAATCATGCGTGCGCCTTTAGAGTTTACGTATTCTTTAACGTAAAGCATATCCAGCGTAGGAATACCTTCAGTGATACAAACCACTAATTCGATGCCGGCATCCACTGCTTCAACNATTGAGTCTTTACAGAAAGGNGCTGGNACNTANATAACAGANGCTGTGGCGCCAGTTGCTTCAACNGCTTCACGNACTGTGTTAAATACTGGCANNCCNAAGTGCTCAGTGCCNCCTTTACCNGGCGTNACACCNCCAACCATTTGCGTACCGTANGCAAGCGCTTGTTCAGAGTGNAAAGTNCCCTGACCGCCAGTGAAACCCTGACAGATAACTTTAGTATCTTTACCGATCAAAACTGACATTATTTGCCCTCCGCAGCTGCAACAACTTTNTCTGCTGCATCAGTNAATGATTCTGCAGCGATGATATCCAANCCAGAGTTACCCAGCACTTCACGGCCAAGNTCTGCNTTGGTACCTTCAAGACGTACAACAACNGGNACTTCAACGCCNACTTCTTTAACTGCGCCNATGATACCTTCTGCGATCATGTCACAACGTACGATACCGCCGAAGATGTTAACCAGAACGGCTTTCACGTTGTCGTCAGACAGAATGATTTTGAATGCTTCAGCAACACGCTCTTTNGTNGCGCCNCCACCAACATCGAGGAAGTTAGCCGGGCTACCGCCGTGCAGGTTTACGATGTCCATGGTACCCATGGCCAGACCCGCACCGTTAACCATACAGCCAACGTTACCGTNCAGTGCTACGTAGTTCAGTTCCCACTGAGCAGCGTGTGCTTCACGAGCATCTTCCTGTGAAGGATCTTTCATGTCCTTCAGCTTAGGCTGACGGTACATTGCGTTNCTGTCTACGCCCAGTTTAGCGTCCAGACAGTGCAGGTTNCCGTCTNCTTTGATNACCAGCGGGTTAATTTCGATTAACGCCAGGTCCAGGTCTTCAAACATTTTCGCCAGACCTAAGAAGATCTGTACGAATTGCTTGACCTGTACGCCTTGCAGACCCAGTTTAAATGCCATTTCACGCGCCTGATAAGGCTGAGGACCAACGATTGGGTCGATTTCAGCTTTCAGGATTTTTTCCGGGGTTTCTTCTGCAACGGTTTCAATTTCAACACCGCCTTCAGTAGACGCCATGAAAACTACGCGACGTGTGCCACGGTCAACCACAGCACCTAAATACAATTCGTTTGCGATATCAGTGCAAGANTCTACTAAGATCTTGCTTACAGGCTGACCGTTCTCGTCAGTCTGAAATGTCACCAGGTTTTTGCCTAACCACTTTTCAGCAAAAGCGCGAATTTCGTCTTTGGTTTTTACCAGCTTAACACCGCCGGCTTTACCACGGCCACCAGCGTGGACCTGACACTTAACAACCCATTCGTTACCGCCAATACGGTCAGCAGCTTCTACTGCACCTTGAGGGGTATCTGATGCGTATCCTTCAGAAACAGGTAAGCCGTATTCTTTGAATAGCTGCTTACCTTGGTATTCATGCAAATTCATGGTGTTTCTTTCCGATTATTATTTAAACGAAAGCCAATATCTGGCTCGACTAATTCCCAACTGGTATCCGTCCCCAAATACCAGCATGTGAAGATGATACATGAGTATCATCTTCACATATAGTTATGCTACNAAAGTCTTACACATCCAGAAGCAGACGTGTTGGATCTTCCAGCATTTCTTTAACGGTGACCAGGAAGCCGACCGATTCTTTGCCATCGATGATCCGGTGGTCATAAGACAACGCAAGATACATCATTGGTAAAATTTCAACTTTGCCNTTAACNGCCATTGGNCGNTCCTGGATCTTATGCATACCCAGGATAGCGCTTTGTGGCGGGTTAATGATTGGCGTAGACATCAGTGAACCAAACACACCACCGTTGGTGATGGTGAAGTTACCACCTTGCAGCTCTGCCATAGACAGTTTGCCNTCACGGCCTTTAATNGCCAGTTCNTTGATNCCTTTTTCNATNCCGGCCATNCCCAGNGTATCTGANTCTTTCAGTACCGGNGTNACCAGNCCACGCGGNGTNGANACNGCGATNGANATATCAAAGTAGTTGTGATAAACAATNTCATCACCGTCNANTGANGCATTAACNTCAGGGAAACGCTTAAGCGCTNCGGTAACTGCTTTTACGTAGAAAGACATGAAGCCTAAACGGATGCCGTGACGCTTCTCAAAGCCTTCCTGATACTGCTTNCGCAGGTCCATGATAGGCTTCATGTTAACTTCGTTNAACGTGGTTAACATNGCGGTAGAGTTTTTCGCTTCCAGCAGNCGGTTAGCAATGGTTTTACGCAGGCGTGTCATNGGNACACGTTTTTCACTACGCTCACCNGCAGGCGCTGCAGGTGCTTCTTCTGACGCAGGGCTGGCNGNAGCCGGCTTGCTGTCAGACTTCAGGTACTGCTCAACATCTTCTTTGGTGATNCGGCCGTTNTTGCCTGAACCTTTTACTTTTGCCGGGTCAACGCCTTTTTCTGCTAACAGGCGACGTACCGACGGNCTNAGCGCATCNCTGTCACNGTCNTCNCTGCTGCTTTCTTCACTCGCTGCGGCAGCTGGCGCAGAAGAGCCTGCACCTTCAGTGAATTTGGCAATCACTTCTTCGGCAGTTACCGTGGTGCCTTCTTCAGCCAGTACTTCGGCGATTGAGCCGTCCGCCGGCGCAACCACTTCAAGTACCACTTTATCGGTTTCGATATCAACCAGGTTCTGGTCGCGGCTTACTTTTTCGCCTGGCGCAACGTGCCAGGTAGCAATGGTTGCATCAGCCACTGACTCAGGCAGCACAGGTACTTTGATGTCAACGGTTTCACCGCTTGCTTCTGGCGCTGCTGGAGCTTCTTCTTTGGCAGGCTCAGCGTCGGCTTTGTTTTCTGATTTGCTTTCAGATTTGGCCGGTGCAGCACCGCCCTCTTCCAGTTTAGCAATCACTTGTTCACCAAGTACGGTTGCACCTTCTTCATCGATAATCTCACCGATAACACCATCTGCAGGGGCAACAACTTCCAGTACCACCTTGTCCGTCTCAATGTCTACCAGGTTCTGGTCGCGTTTTACACTGTCCCCGGCTTTTACGTGCCAGGTTGCAATCGTGGCGTCGGCAACTGACTCGGGTAGAACCGGAACTTTTATCTCAATTGTCATCTCTGTTCCTTATTTTATCGTGAGAGCGTCTTCAACCAGGGCTTTCTGTTGCTGGTTGTGAACGGATAAATAACCTACGGCAGGCGACGCTGAAGCCGCACGTCCCGCATATGTTAACTTGGCACCATCTGGGATTACCTGCCAGAAGTGATGTTGGCTACAATACCAGGCACCCTGGTTTTGTGGCTCTTCCTGACACCAAACCCAATCTTTAACATGGCTGTATTCAGCCACGATCTTCGCGCATTCTTCCTGCGGGAACGGATATAACTGTTCCAGACGAATAATGGCGATATCGGTTTGTTCATTCTTACGGCGTTGATCAAGCAGGTCGTAATAAACCTTACCAGAACACATCACCACACGTTTTACGTCTTTGGCCGGCAGTTCATCCACTTCGCCAATCACGTTGTGGAATACACCTTCAGACAGTTCTTCCAGTGAAGAAACCGCCATAGGATGACGTAGCAATGACTTAGGTGACATCACAATCAATGGCTTACGCATTGGGCGAATCACCTGACGGCGGATCATGTTGAACACCTGAGCTGGGGTTGAAGGCACACAAACCTGCCAGTTGTGATCGGCACACAGTTGCAGGAAGCGCTCAAGACGTGCTGAGCTGTGCTCAGGGCCCTGGCCTTCATAACCATGTGGTAACAGCACTGTCAGACCGCATAAACGACCCCATTTGGCTTCACCTGAACTTAAGAACTGGTCGAATACCACCTGGGCACCGTTGGCAAAGTCACCAAACTGCGCTTCCCAGATAGTCAGACAAGTTGGCTCAGCTGTGGCGTAACCGTATTCAAATGCCATAACCGCTTCTTCAGACAGAACCGAGTCATAAATCTCGATAGCTTCCTGATCTTCGCTGATATGCTGAAGTGGCATGTACGTTGAGGCATCAGCCTGATTGTGTAATACGGCATGGCGATGGAAGAATGTACCACGGCCTGAATCCTGACCGGTCAGACGGATACTGGTGCCACCCTTGACAATGGATGCGTAAGCCAGCAGTTCGGCCATACCCCAGTCGAGGTTACGCTCACCGGCAATCATGGCTTTACGGTCGTTATAAACCTTATTCACCCGTGACTGTAATTTTACGTCTTCCGGGAACGACACCAGGCGATCACCCAGTGACTTAAGTTCATCCAGACTAATGCTGCCATCGTACGGCGTATCCCAGTCATGGCCGAGATACGGGTGCCAGTCAACACTGTGCTCGGTCATTGGCCGCCATTCTTCAACCACGCAGGCGCCATGATCCATAGCAGCCCGATAGTCTTCGATAAGTTTATCGGCATCCTGTTTGCCCAGTACACCTTCGGCAATCAGCTGTTCGGCATAAAGCTCACGTGGTACCGGATGCTTCTTAATCTTCTGATACATCACCGGCTGTGTAGCATTCGGCTCATCCGACTCGTTATGGCCGTGACGACGATAACAAACCAGATCAATCACTACGTCGCGCTTAAATTTGTTACGGAAATCAAGCGCCAGCTTGGTAACAAATAATACAGCTTCAGGATCATCTGCATTCACGTGCAGAATCGGCGCCTGAACCATTTTAGCGATGTCAGTACAGTACTGGGTAGAACGGGTATCTTCAATTTTCGAGGTAGTGAAACCAACCTGGTTGTTGATAACGATTCGAACCGTACCACCTACTGCAAACCCGCGGGTTTGCGACATGTTAAAGGTTTCCTGAACCACACCCTGACCGGCAATTGCCGAGTCACCGTGGATAGTTACCGGCAGAACCTTAAGTGCGCTGTTTTCGCGACGGTCAAGACGAGCACGAACTGAGCCCATAACCACCGGGTTAACAATTTCCAGGTGTGACGGGTTAAAGGCCAGCGCGAGGTGAACATTACCGCCCGGCGTAGCGAAGTCGGAAGAGTAACCGGCATGGTATTTTACGTCACCAGCGCCTAACGACTCGTCGTGCTTGCCACCAAATTCGTCAAACAGTACTGACGGGTTTTTACCCAGTACGTTAACCAGCACGTTAAGACGGCCACGGTGAGCCATGCCCACAACAACTTCTTTGGTGCCTTGTGAACCGGCTTCTTTGATAAGCCCTTTGAGCATCGGGATCAGCGCATCGCCACCTTCCAGTGAGAAACGCTTAGCGCCCGGGAATTTCGAGCCCAGGTACTTTTCCATACCGTCAGCGGCAACCAGGCCTTTGAGGATATCGATTTTCGAATCGCGATCTAATTCAGGACGCGCTTCGACTGATTCAATACGTTGTTGTAACCAGCGCTTTTGCTCGGTATCGGTGATATGCATGTATTCTGCACCAATGGAGCTGCAATAGGTTCTGTTTAATGATTTAAACAGTTCACCTAATGGCATGGTTTCCTTACCGATGGCGTAAGAACCAACGTTGAAAACCGTATCAAAATCCGTCTCGGATAGATTGTGATGCGACAACTCCAGGTCTCTGACCCGTTCCTGTTTCCACAATCCCAGCGGATCGAGGTTGGCATGNTGGTGCCCACGGAATCGATAGGCGTTAATTAACTGCAACACCTTAACCTGTTTCTGGTCAGACTGATTACTGCTCGCTGTGGTAGCAGANCCACTGCTACAACGGGCCAGTGGTCCCAGAGACGCCAGTTTGCGGAACTGGTCTTTGATAAGGCTATGGTTACTTTCTAATTCCACCCCATCCACTTTGGGTAAAGCGTCAAAGGTTTCACGCCAGGAATCAGAGACACTCTGCGGGTCGTCAAGGTAGGCTTCGTACAATGCTTCCACATAGGCAGCATTGGCTCCAGCCATGTGCGATGAGTCCCACCACGCTTTCATCACGCTTTCTTGCATTATTGTGCCTTGCTAGGTTGTCAATAAAACTATCAGGTCNGANGTCTTACCCGACCACATTTACAAAAAAATAGCCACCCCATAAGGATGGCCATTTATGCATTACTCACTTGTTACTGAAGCAGTAATCAAGTTAATTGCTAAACAGCCCGTTGTAAAAGCATGGACTTAATCTGNCCAATTGCTTTTGTAGGGTTGAGTCCCTTAGGACATACACTTACACAGTTCATGATACCGTGACATCTGAACACGCTGAAAGCATCATCCAGATCGTTCAGTCGCTCGTCTGTTGCTGTATCGCGGCTATCAATCAGGAATCGATAGGCGTGCAANAAGCCGGCTGGTCCGATGAACTTATCCGGATTCCACCAGAATGATGGACAAGATGTTGAACAACATGCACACAGTATACACTCATAGAGTCCATCCAGTTTAGCACGCTCTTCAGGAGACTGCAGATGCTCTCTTGCCGGCGGCTGTTTGCTGTCGTTAATTAAGAACGGTTTAATCTTCTCGTACTGAGTGTAGAACTGGGTCATATCGACCACCAGGTCACGCACNACCGGCANACCAGGCAGCGGNCGAATAACCACTTTACCTGAGCCCAGTGCTGACAACGGAGTGATACACGCCAGGCCATTTTTGCCGTTCATGTTCATGCCGTCAGAACCACAAACCCCTTCACGACAAGAGCGACGGAACGATAATGTTGGATCCTGTTCNTTTAAAAGNATCAGTGCATCCAGCACCATCATATCCTGGCCTTCTTCCACNTCCAGGGTGTAATCCTGCATGCGAGGTGCATTATCCACCTCNGGATTATAACGGTATACCGAAAAAGTTAATTGCATGATCTAACCCCTCTTAGTATGAACGTACTTTTGGCGGGAAGGCTTCGCGAAGCTTAGGCGCCATNTTGACATCACGTTTAACCATANCTTCAGTCGCCGGGTTGTANACACTGTGACANAACCAGTTCTCGTCATCACGATCCGGNTAGTCAAAGCGGCTGTGTGCACCACGNCTTTCNGTNCGGAAGTTTGCTGCCACAGCNGTGCTGTANGCAGTTTCCATCAGNTTATCGAGNTCTAAACACTCAATACGCTGGGTNTTGAAGTCGGCACTCTTNTCATCAAGACGTGCNNTTTNNAGNCGNTCACGGATCTCTTTAAGTTGCTTGAGACCTTCGGCCATTGCATCNCCTTCACGGAATACCGAGAAGTTAAGCTGCATACATTCCTGCAAATCTTTCTTGATTTGNACCGGNTCTTCGCCTTTGCCTTTTTCTGAACCTTCCCAACGATTGAAACGCGCCATNGCACCTTCNAGATCAGANTCNGAAGCCTCGCGGCTNGGGGTCATTTCGTCCAGNTTGTCACCCAGNTGTAANCCTGTAGCACGACCAAACACNACCAGGTCAAGCANTGAGTTACCGCCTANACGGTTCGCACCGTGTACAGATACACAGGCAATCTCACCNCAGGCAAACAGACCGTTAACGACTTTGTCGTTACCGTTTTCGTCCAGNGTCAGACACTGACCATCAACGTTAGTCGGAATACCGCCCATCATATAGTGACAGGTTGGAATAACCGGAATCGGTTCTTTAACCGGATCAACGTGCGCAAAGGTACGAGACAGTTCAAGNATACCCGGCAGACGTGATTCAAGAACGTCTTTACCCAGGTGGTCCAGTTTAAGTTTGATGTGCGTACCCCATGGGCCTTCACAACCACGACCTTCACGNATCTCGGTCATCATTGAACGGGCAACTACGTCACGGCCGGCTAAGTCTTTAGCATTCGGNGCATAACGCTCCATGAANCGCTCGCCGTCTTTATTCAGCAGGTAACCACCTTCACCACGACACCCTTCTGTTACCAGGGTTCCCGCGCCGGCGATACCGGTTGGGTGGAACTGCCACATTTCCATGTCCTGNACGCAAACGCCGGCACGCAGGGCCATGCCCACNCCGTCACCAGTGTTGATGTGTGCGTTAGTGGTCGATGCGTAAATACGCCCTGCACCACCCGTTGCCAGAACAACNGCTTTNGATTTGAAATAAACCACTTCACCGGTTTCGATGTCGATAGCCGTACAACCNACTACATCGCCNTCCTGGTTCTTAACCAGATCCAGTGCGTACCATTCGCTGAATACTTTAGTTTTGTTTTTAACGTTTTGTTGATACAGCAAATGCAGTAACGCGTGACCAGTACGGTCAGCCGCTGCNGCGGTACGTGCGCCCTGCTCGCCACCAAAGTTCTTNGACTGGCCNCCAAATGGACGCTGATAGATTTTTCCGTTCTCGAAACGAGAGAAAGGCAGACCCATATTTTCCATTTCGATAATGGCTTCAGGNCCGGTTTTACACATATANTCGATAGCGTCCTGGTCACCGATATAATCGGAACCTTTAACGGTATCGTACATGTGCCATTCCCAGTTATCNTCATGGGAATTACCCAGCGCTACAGTAATACCACCCTGAGCGGATACTGTGTGCGAACGGGTTGGAAACACTTTTGANAGTAATGCACAGGATTTGCCAGACTGCGAGATTTGCAGTGCTGCGCGCATNCCTGCACCGCCGGCGCCAATTACGACGGCGTCAAACTCATGAACGGGTAAACTCATTTTACACTCCCCACAAAACAAACAAACCAGCGGCNACGTATACAAACGCGATAATATTCAGAACATACTGAATGGTAGCGCGCAGACCGGTTGGCTTAACATAATCGGTTAACACCTGCCACAGACCAATGCGAACATGGATCATGATGGAAACCAATGCAGCGAGGGTNAATACTTTCATCGCAATACCAGAGAACAANCCCTGCCATACGTCGAAAGTNACTTCTTCAGTCGTGATAAAGAATCCAGCCATGAAGAATGTGTAGACTGCGATAATTACCGCAGTTGCGCGTAAAGAAACGTAATCCTGTACACCATTACGCTTGATGCTTGCCTGATTAGTTACCATAACGCAACCCCTATAACTACTGTCAGTACCACCCACAAACCAATAACAACTTGCGCACTTAAGTTACCTGACTCAAGCTCTTCCCAGTGACCCATATCCATTATGCCGTGACGGATACCGCCAAGGATGTGATAGGTCAGCGCAGAAGCTGTACCGATTGCAATGATCTTTCCAATCAATCCATCCATTAAAGCCTGCACGTTGGCGAAGCCTTCTGGAGATGATACCGAAACGGCCCATGCCCAGATCACAAACAGCAGCGCAAAAAACATTGCGACACCGGTTACGCGATGGAGAATTGACGAAATAGCAGAGGGAGGAAATTTAATGGTGTTAAGGTCTAAATTTACTGGTCTTTGCTTTTTCACAATTTTTGCCTGTTTTATCCGTAGGGACAAANCACTCTCGTGTTGAGTCCTGACAGAGTGATTCTGATTGTTACTAAGTTAATTTTCTCATCCAATGAGNTGTTAACATTTTGTGAATATTTTATTACTTANTTAACAGAATAAATATTCAGTNAATTTAAGTAGGCCAGAGTATATCCACGACCTATTATAATTACAATTTTTTGTGTGGTATTAGGACATTAGTCTTAGGTCGTAGAAAGGATAAAAATGCTTGATCCCGGGTACTACATAACCAGTATAATCTGATAACAATCTAGAATATTTATGTGNAATATAAGNAATAAAATTGACTTGTTACTGCATAATAAAGTACAAATACGCCACTTTTCCCACCGGATTGCTCAAAATTGAGTAACATCCCGATAAAGAAAATTCTGAGGAGAGCAACTTATGGCAGATCAAAAAGCCATTCTGAAAGCGGGCGACAAGGAAATTGAACTTCCTATCTTGTCTGGTACAGCAGGCCAAGATGTGATTGATATTCGTGCCCTTGGCAAACACGGCTATTTCACTTACGACCCTGGTTTCCTGGCGACTGGATCTTGCGAGTCTTCCATCACATTTATCGACGGCGCAGAAGGTGTATTATTACACCGCGGCTTCCCAATCGACGAACTGGCTCGTGATGCCAACTATCTGGAAGTTTGTCACATGCTGCTGCACGGTGATGCACCGAATAAAGAAGAATACGAAGAATTCGAAAACACCATCAAGCGCCACACCATGGTACATGAGCAGATTCACATGTTCTTCCATGGCTTCCGTAATGACGCCCACCCTATGGCGATGCTGAACGGTACTGTTGGTGCGATGTCCTCGTTCTACCACAGCGACCTGGACGTTTCTAATTTTGACATGCGTGTACGTTGTGCACACCGTCTGATTGCGAAGATGCCTACCCTGGTAGCGATGTGTTATAAGTACAACATCGGTCAGCCATTTGTTTATCCTCGTAACGACCTGAGCTACGCGGCTAACTTCCTGAATATGATGTTCTCTGTTCCGGCTGAAGATTACAAAATCAGCCCGGCGGTAGAACGCGCTATGGACCGCATCTTTACCCTGCACGCCGACCACGAGCAAAATGCATCAACCTCTACCGTGCGTTTAGCGGGTTCTTCCGGTGCTAACCCCTATGCCTGTATCGCTGCAGGTGTTGCTTCACTGTGGGGCCCTGCACACGGTGGTGCTAACGAAGCTTGTCTGAATATGCTGGAAGAAATTGGTTCAGTAGACCGCATTCCTGAGTTCATTAATCGTGCGAAAGATAAGAACGATCCGTTCCGTCTGATGGGCTTTGGTCACCGTGTATACAAAAACCACGACCCACGCGCTACAGTAATGCGCGAAAGCTGTCACGAAGTACTGAAAGAGCTGAATGTTCAGGATCCGCTGCTAGACGTAGCAATGGAGCTGGAACGTATTGCTCTTGAAGACCCGTACTTCGCCGAGAAGAAACTGTTCCCGAACGTAGATTTCTACTCTGGTATCGTACTGAAGGCAATCGGTATCCCAACAAACATGTTTACCTGTATTTTTGCCCTGTCACGTACTGTTGGCTGGATTTCACACTGGCACGAAATGATGTCTGATCCTGCACAAAAGATCGGCCGTCCTCGCCAGTTATACACCGGTCACAACCAGCGTAAATATACGCCAATTAAATAACGTTTAATTTAATTGTTAAAAAATAAAGGCTCGCATTGCGGGCCTTTTTTATTACTAATAAGTAGCTTAACAATATATTAACCTCTATATTTACTATTATTTAACATTTATCGCATGCGCGATTTTAAATTAATAAGTAATGGGTTTATGTGACGGATTTAATAATCCACCGATTAGAAATTTTCGTAATAAATTTTAAATATTTATTATAATTAAGGTATTTCAATAACAATGCAACCTCTCATAAAGCAATTAGGTTACGCCGGATTACTGCCTTTTATTGGTTTAAATGCGCTGACATTTACCGATATCCTGCCGCAATCGCTGGTCTACCTTTACTTTACGCAGTATTCAGCCGTGCTGTTGTCGTTTTTTGGTGGCGTGCACTGGTACGATGCCATTAGTAGTAATAAGCCAGCCCATCAGATGTACGTGGCAATGTTGCCAACGATTGTAGGCTGGATATGCTTAACTCAAACCGGCGCGCCCTGGGTACTAGGCGTGTTAAGTATTAGTTACCTGCTAATGATGTTTTACGATAAACAGGTACTAACCCTGCCAAAAGAAATGGTAGTGGCTTACACCAAACTGCGTATGCAGTTAACCACAGTAGTTGTGTTATCTCATGCTCTGATGATTTTCAGCCGCTAAGAGCCTGCTAATTGATCGCTTGAAACAAAAACACCAGCCGAGGCTGGTGTTTTTTATTGAATAGTAAAGTAAGCCTGGCTTATTCCGCTCTGATCAAATCCAGCAGTTCTTTGGTTTTTTCTTCAACCAATGCAATATCACCTTTCGATTCAACATTCAGACGGATCACCGGTTCGGTATTGGATTTACGTAGATTAAACCGCCAGTTCCCAAATTCCAGGCCAATACCATCGGTTTCATCAATTACCTCTGCCAGTGGCTGATATTTTTCAAGTACCCGAGCCAGCGCTGCATCAGCATCCTTTAGCTTGCTGTTGATTTCGCCCGACGACGGGAAAGCTTCGATACGCTCTTTCACCATAGACGCCAGCGACTTCTGACGGGTACAGATAAGCTCTGCCACCAGCAACCAGGGGATCATTCCCGAGTCACAATAGGCAAAATCCCTGAAGTAATGGTGAGCACTCATTTCACCACCGTACACAGCATCTTCCAGGCGCATCCGCTCTTTAATAAACGCATGACCCGTTTTACATTTAATCGGCGTACCACCTGCAGACTTAATAATGTCTTCACTGTTCCAGTACACACGTGGGTCATAAATAATTTTGCTTGGTCCTTTATCAAGAAACGCCTGAGCAAGCAGACCCACAATGTAATAGCCCTCAATAAAGTTACCGTCAGCGTCAAACAGAAAACAACGATCGAAGTCACCATCCCAGGCAATACCAAAGTCGGCGCCACTTTCGATTACCGCATTAGCGGTATCGGCGCGATTTTCCGGTAATAAAGGATTAGGAATACCGTTCGGGAACGTACCATCGGCATTGTGATGCACTTTAACAAATTCAATCGGCACGTCTTTTTCGTGTAATTTTTTCTCAATAGCATCCAGTGCCAGACCTGCTGCGCCATTACCAGCGTTGGTCACAATTTTCAGCGGCGTAAAGTTATTGATATCAACGTAAGATAAAATGTGCGAAACGTACGCGTCCATGTTCAGGTGACGATGGTATTTCCCGCTTTCTGCCAGGATGTCTGTAGCAATGTGGGCTTTGCCATTAAAAAATGCGTCCGCGTCGATTTTTGCACCTTTGGCATAAAAATCCAGACGCTCAGCCACATAGTTATTGTCGAGCGCCTCGGCGCGGTCTTTAATAGCATTCAGGCCGGTATCGCCACTTATTGGTACCGAACCGGCTTTCACCAGTTTCATTCCATTGTAATTAATCGGGTTGTGGCTGGCGGTTACTTCGATTCCGCCATCCACGCCAAGGTGTTTGGTCGCGAAGTAGATTTCTTCGGTACCAGCCATGCCAATATCAGTGACTTCTGCGCCACCATCAACAAGGCCTGCACTCAGTGCCAGCTTCAGCGGTGTGGAAGTGAGACGAACATCACCGCCCACTACCACAGACTTAGCTGCCAGTTCTTCTGCAAAAGCAAAACCAATCCGGTAAGCGACCTCTTCGTTAAGCTGAGTGTTTAACTCACCACGGATGTCATAGGCTTTAAAACAGGTAATAGGTGTTGTCATAGTTGTTTTTACTCAGCTTATTTTGACTCGGTTCTGCCGTAGCGATCAGAGAAACGGACAATGTCGTCTTCGCCCAGATAAGCCCCCGATTGCACTTCGATAAGTTCTAGTGGAATTTTGCCCGGGTTTTCCAGCGCGTGTACATCACCAATAGGAATGTACACCGATTCATTTTCGGTAACCAACTGGGTTTTCTCGCCGATGGTCACATTGGCAGTACCTGATACCACAATCCAGTGCTCAGCTCTGTGGTGATGCATCTGGACCGACAGTTTTTCACCCGGCTTAACGGTAATGCGCTTAACCTGGAAACGCTTGCCATTATCGATGGAATCGTAGCTGCCCCATGGGCGGAACACCTCGCGATGGAACTGGAATTCAGGGCGTTGTTCAGCCTTTAACTTATTCACGACATTTTTAATGTCCTGCACTTTGTTTTTGTTGGCCACCATCACGGCATCTTTAGTTTCTACCACTACCACATCATCAAGACCAACTACAGCTATCAAACGTTCCTCAGCGTTAATATAGCTATTATTTACGCCTTCAAGAATCGCATCACCAACAATTACGTTACCGTTTTCGTCTTTATTATCTGCGGTTTCCCACAAGGACGACCAACTGCCTACATCAGACCAGCCAGCATCCAGCGGTACCATGGCTGCCAGTGCGGTTTTTTCCATTACGGCATAGTCAATAGAGTCGTCAGGACAGGTAGCAAAGATCTCAGGATCAATGCGGATAAAGTCTAAATCTTTGCTCTCTGAAGCAATTGCCTGCTCACAGATGCTGTACATTTCAGGTGCATGCTTTTTCAGCTCAGCCAGATAGACGCTGGCTTTAAACATAAACATACCGCTGTTCCAGAAGTAATTTCCGGAATCAACATATTGTTGCGCCGTAGCCAGGTCTGGCTTCTCGACAAATTCATCCACCTTCATGCCAACACCAATGGCCTCACCACCTTTAATGTAACCATAACCGGTGTGGGCCTGATCCGGCACAATACCAAAAGTGACCAGATTGCCATTCATCGCCAGCTCGTTAGCCTTACTTACAGCTGCCTGGAAACCAGCAGAATCTTTGATCAGGTGATCGGCAGCCAGAACCAGTAATACCGGGTCATCATCTGTTTGCATTGCATGAAACGCGGCCAGCGCGATGGCCGGTGCGGTGTTGCGTCCAACAGGCTCCAGGATGATACCACCATGGTCGCCACCCATCTGACGTAACTGCTCAGCAACTAAGAAGCGGTGTGCATCATTACAAATCACAATGGGGTTAGCAGCACTGCTGCCGTCCAGGCGCTGCAGGGTTTCCTGCAACATGGTTTGTTCTGAAGTTAAAGCAAGAAACTGCTTAGGCAGGGCTGCTCGGGATTTAGGCCATAAACGGCTGCCAGAGCCACCGGCTAGTATGACTGGTTTCATTATATCGGTTCCTGTTGATTTCGGGCTGTTATGAACGACAACAACCCGCTAATTTTCCTTAGATAGGTAAGACTCCATGTTAATCAAGGACTGCAGGGCAATCAACATTCACAACGTAATTTATCGAAATAAATTGGCAGGACAGACTAGTCGACGAGGAATTGTTTAATTTCCCGTCAACCAGTTATTCTTTTTATCATTTTTTAAGCGGTTAATTTACCTTGCTGATAATCGGTAATGGCCTGTTGAATTTCGGCCTGGGTATTCATCACAAAGGGACCATACTGAACTACAGGTTCGCCAATCGGAGCAGCAGCAACTAAAATCGCCTTGCCGGCTTCGCTGCTGGTTATATCCAGCGTATCACCGTCATTCAATACTGCCAGTTTGCCGCAGGTAATGGTCTCGCCGCTAACGGCCAGGCTGCCTTCATAACAATAAATAAAGGCGCTGTGGCCTGCCGCAACCGGGAGGGTCGCCGAGGCATCTGCCAGCCAGTGTAGATCGGTAAACAGCGGCTTTACTCTGGCAGTATTAACCGGTCCGCTCACACCATTGAGTGAACCAGCCAGCACTTTTGCTTCAATTCCCTGCCCCACAGACACCGTTTTTACCTCGTCAGGCTGAATATCCTGATAACCGGGTGCCGACATTTTATCTTTGGCCGGCAGATTTACCCACAGCTGAAAGCCCTTGAGCAGGCCGTCGGTTTGCTGAGGCATTTCTTCATGAATAATGCCCTTACCAGCATTCATCCACTGGATACCGCCATCTTCAATGATTCCTTCATTGCCCACCGAATCCCGATGGCGCATTTTCCCCTTCAGCATATAAGTTACCGTCTGGAAGCCGCGGTGCGGATGCGGCGGGGAGCCGGCAATATATTCATCGGGTTTATCCGAGCCGAAAAAATCGAGCATCAGGAACGGGTCAAGATTGGGTAATAAACGCTGGCCGATAATCCGGGTTAAGCTTACCCCTGCACCATCCTGGGTTGGCATCCCACTAACAAGTTGCTTAATAGTTCGGTTGGTCATTGTTTTTTACTTCCATAAAGACAGATCGGGCCCTACGGGAACGACCTGTGTAGGATTAATCATTGTGTGACTGTAATAGTAGTGACGCTTAATATGTTCCATATTCGTTGTATCGGCTACGCCCGGCATCCGGTAAATGCGCTTCATATAATTAAACATGGCAGGATAGTCACTGATTTGTTTACGGTTACATTTAAAATGGCCATGATACACAGCGTCGAAGCGCACTAACGTAGTAAACAAACGTATATCGGCCTCAGTCAGCGTTCCGCCCACAAGGAAAGGTTGTTTTTCCAAGCGAGCTTCCACCTTATCTAAAGCAGCAAATAACGCATTAACCGCCTCCTCATAGACCTGTTGTTCAGTAGCAAACCCTGACTTGTATACGCCATTATTGATATCGTTATACACCCATTGATTCACTTCATCTATCTCAGATTGTAACGTGTCGGGGTAATAATCGGTGTGGTTACCGGTAATGTCATTAAAGCTGGTATTGAGGATCCGGATAATCTCAGCCGATTCGTTATTGACGATTTTTTCGGTCTTTTTATCCCACAGCACCGGCACCGTTACACGAGTAGTAATATCTGCCTGCTGACGTAAATAAATCTCATACATATACTGATGGCCGTAGAGCGTATCGCCGGTACTGCCCTTATGCGGCAAAAAGCTCCAGCCTTTATCCAGCATTTCAGGATTTACCACCGAAACACCGATATGGGAATTAAGGGATTTAAGCTCTCGCATTATCAGAGTGCGGTGCGCCCATGGGCAGGCCAGAGAAACATACAAATGATAACGGCCACTTTCTGCCTTAAATTCACTGTCTTCACCGATGGTATTTCTGAACAACGAATCCTGACGCTCAAACCGACCGCCGCTTTTATCGGTGTCATACCATTTGTCGTGCCATTTGCCGTCTATTAACAAACCCATGATGCTCTCCCGTGTAAAGTAAATGAATGCGTGGTAAGTGGAACACACATCTGTCTAAACGGCTTAACGGAACATTTGGATTGATTGTTCTATGTTTTAGAACAGTCGGTTAATTATCTCATCAGCAATGGGTAAGGCGCTGGTGGCCGCCGGTGATGGCGCATTGCCAACGTGTAGCGCATGGGTAGATTCCACAAACTTAAAGTCGTGCACAAGTACCCCGTTACTGTCTACTGCCTGGGCACGGATCCCAGCACGATAAGGTAAAAAGTCTGCTGCGGTAATGCCGGGGCAATAGCGGCTCACCAGCCTGGCATAGTGTGTTTTAGACAAGGACGAATACAATTCTTTAACGGCTGCACGTCTGTACCGCCAAAGCAATTTCCACACATCACCGTGGGCAAACAGGTGCAACCATTCAGCATCAGTGCTGAATAAACTATTATAGGCTTCCCGGCCTGTGGTCAGCACGGCGTTTGGCCCTACCGTAGTGTAACCGCCTATCATTCGGGTTAAGTGTACTCCTAAAAATGGCATCGCCGGATCCGGTACCGGATAAATCAGATGGTGGGTGATGTCATCATACTTGCGGTTTAAACGGTAATACTCACCTTTAAAGGGCAGCATTCTGAAGTCACACTCAAGCCCCTGCATCCGGATCAGTTCGTCACTATAAATGCCTGCGCAGTTAATTAATTTAGCCGCCCTGACTGTGGTTTCGCCCCTCGGATAAGAAAATCGTAACAACACGCCGCCACTATCATCCTCTATACTCACAAGCTTATGCTGATAATGGATCTGGCACCGGCTCTGAGCGCTTGCCTGCTGTAACAGACAAGCCGTGATAGCTTTGTAGTCAGTAATGCCGGTTTGCGCGACAAAAAAACCGCCTACAGCATTGATGGCTGGCTCACGGCACTGGATTTCAGACGCTGTTAACCGCTGTGGCTGGAGTTCGTTCTGTACACAGCGATGGAATAAGTCTTCCAGAGCGGGTAACTCATCTTCGCTCGTTGCCACAATCAGTTTGCCGCACTGTTCATGGGGCAAACCAAATCCCCTGCACAATTCAAAGGTATGCTCCAGCCCGGCGCGGCAAAAACGGGCTTTATAACTGCCCGGCGCATAATAAACCCCGGCGTGTATCACTCCGGAGTTACGCCCGGTTTGATGGGCGCCACAGTCACCTTCCTTATCAAACAGCATAATGCGGGCACCAGGCTGACGCTGACTCAGCTTATAAGCCACCGCAGCACCAATAATACCAGCACCGACAATGGCAAAATCACATTCTGTCATGGGTATTCTATTGAAAAATGCTAAACTCACCCCGATAGTACCCGTCCCATCTTTAACATCAACCAAAAAGGGTCTGAAATGTTTGATTCACAACGCTTTGGTGGTGTTGCCCGGTTATATGGCGAGCAACAAACCACGCAAATTGCCGGGCTGCATATTGCCGTAATTGGCATTGGCGGTGTTGGCTCGTGGAGCGCTGAGGCGCTGGCCAGAACGGGCGTAGGTCAGATAACCCTGATTGATCTGGATGACATCTGTGTTACCAATACCAACCGCCAGATCCATGCTTTAAATGACACCGTTGGCCAGGCCAAAGTTACGGTAATGGCACAGCGTATCAGTCAAATCAACCCGGCATGCAAAGTGAATGTTATTGAAGATTTTGTTACGCCTGACACGGTTATGGAACACCTGGCCGGTGGATACGATGGCGTTCTAGAGGCTACGGATTCCATCAGGGCTAAGGCCAGCATTTTATATTACTGCAAACGCAATAAATTACCCGTGGTTACCGTAGGCGGAGCCGGCGGTCAGGTTGACCCAACCCGGATAACCTACGCCGACCTGGCTAAAACCATTCAGGATCCGTTAGCGGCAAAACTTCGCAACGAATTGCGCCGTAACTACGGATTTTCCAAAAATCCTAAACGACGCTTCGGCATTGAATGTATCTATTCTACTGAACAACTTCGCTACCCGCAGCCCGATGGCTCGGTTTGTCATAACAAGTCCCTCACCGATGGCAGCACCCGACTTGATTGTGCTTCCGGATTTGGTGCATCGGTTATGGTAACGGCCTCCTTTGGTATGTTTGCCGCCGCCAGGCTTATCAATAANCTCACCGGNATTTAANTGTAACGCGGCTCGACATTTCACGCGGGCTCGCGCACAATACCGCAAAAGGAGAGCCATTATGCAACAACACGAACTAGAACAACTGATGGCAGACAGCGCGAAAGACGCTGTAGGTACCAGTCGGGATATGTTTAACATTGAGTTAGACTACAGCGCTGAAAGNATNGANNTNNTAGANANNCTGCTGCTGGCGTTTATCGACCGNTTTAAGGATCANGCCCTGGAAGATAACGCGGTATTNACGCTGTGNAATATNTANGGTGCTTACATNGGTGAAGTNATGCGNAGCCTGATNGGCGGCAGNTGGCGNTATGACGAGTCAGATAAAACCGCGCCTTATGTGGTGCTGGATGTGGGTGAGTATTCTTACGCCTTTGCCGGAATNTGTTATGANCGNNTGGTTAATGACAGCCAGGTAAGTGTTAAGGCCTACTTTGATCAGGCNCTGGCNAATAACACTCAGTAATTTATTCTTCTGNCTGCTCCCTGNCTGGCGGCTGACGCCAGTCATGTAACATGATGGCCAGGTGATGGCTGCGGTTAACCATATACATCAACGCAATCATCAGCAGTGCCACCGCACCAAGATAACCATTAAACTGCCAGCCGGCGCGCTCCAAAAAGCTGCCAATCAGTAACAACTGACACAAACTTCCCAGGGTGCAAAGCGGCTTTATCAATAAACGCCAGCCGGTATACCCTCGTTTCCACAAATGTTCCCTGAAGCTCATCAGTACGATCACCAGCAGAAAAGGTAGTGTCACTGCAATTTGCAGCCATAATACGTCGCTGTGCGGAAAGAAAATACGATAGAGCCTGTCAGACTCAGCCGGGATAGCGGTAAACGCCGCCACCAGCAGCAGATCGCGACAGGCTATTGCCAACATCCAGTATAACCATCGCGGCGGCAGTACCGTGCCGGCTTCGTCGTAATGTTTGAGTGGTAAAGGGATCATAAACTACTTAAAAATTCAGAAAAATGACCAGAAAAATGACTGTCCGTTAATACCGGGCCTTTCAGCCGGTAACAGCAAACCTGACTATACCGCGGGCAGATTGCATTTGCAGATCCCGCGGGCAGGCATTTGTGCCAGTTTAACACAGCCGCATCTCGGGCAAGAATGAATATTGCCGGGTTCAACAAACCGCTTTACTCCCCTTAATGGTTTTCGCATTTAAACCATGGATACAGTTATTTGGCGGAATGGCCTTAATCTAACCCTCTTGCGACGCCAATTGTTATCCAAATCACCGGTAATTTTTGTTATTCGACTCCCCCGCCGGGTGAACTTAACAATCTTTTTGGGTATAATCTGCGCCCTTTTGAAACTGCCGTCGCACACCATCAGAGCTCANTATGACCGTTGAAAAATTTGACCCGAAACAAACCACCACACTGGAAGGACCTAAAGCGGTGTTAAAGCAGCAATCAGAAANGACANNNAGCTCTGATACTGCGAAAGCAAAAATCGGTTTTGTGAGCCTCGGCTGTCCGAAAAACCTGGTGGACTCAGAACGAATTCTTACTCAGCTTCGCACTGAAGGGTACGAGGTAGTACCTACCTATAATGATGCCGCGCTGGTTATCGTGAATACCTGTGGTTTTATTGACGCAGCGGTGCAGGAATCACTGGATACCATTGGTGAAGCCCTGGCTGAAAACGGCAAAGTGATTGTGACCGGTTGTTTAGGCATTAAGGAAGATGAAATTCGTGAAGTACATCCCAATGTACTGGCGATAACCGGCCCTCATGCCTATGAGGAAGTGGTTAANCAGGTGCATGANCACCTGCCNAAGCCTCAGCATAACCCGTTTGANCANCTTATTCCGGATCANGGTATTAAACTCACGCCTCGTCATTTTGCCTACCTTAAGATTTCCGAAGGCTGTAACCATCGCTGTACNTTCTGCATTATTCCATCNATGCGCGGCGATCTGGTGAGCCGCCCTATNGGNGAAATTCTCGATGAAGCCCAGCGCTTAAAAAATGCCGGCGTNAACGAANTNCTGGTGATNTCGCAGGACACCAGTGCNTANGGCGTGGATATGAAGCATCGCACCGGGTTCTGGAACGGNATGCCGGTNAAAACTCANCTGCAACANTTATGTGAAAAGCTCGGCGAAATGGGNATGTGGGTAAGACTGCACTATGTNTACCCCTACCCTCATGTAGANAACCTTATCCCGCTGATGAACGAAGGNAANATCCTGCCCTATCTGGATATCCCCTTCCAACANGCCAANAANCGCATCCTNAAATTAATGAAGCGTCCGGGNAGTTCAGAACGCNCGCTNGAACGNATNAAAAAATGGCGCGAGGAATGTCCGCAGCTCATCATTCGCTCCACTTTTATCGTTGGCTTTCCTGGTGAAACCGAAGAAGAGTTTGAGGAATTACTCGACTTTATGCGTGAAGCACAACTCGACCGGGTTGGTTGTTTTGCCTACTCGCCGGTTGAAGGGGCTGTGGCTAACGATCTGCCCGATCCGGTAGATGAAGACGTTAAACAAGAGCGTCTGGCCCGCTTTATGGCCGTTCAGGGCGAGATTAGCGCAGAACGTCTGAAACAACGTATTGGTCAGGAATATCAGGTAGTTATTGACTCAGTGGATGCGGAAGGCGCGGTTGGTCGTTGTTATGCTGATGCCCCGGAGGTAGACGGCGTGGTGCATTTAAACGGCGTTTACGATGTGACACCCGGCCAGCACGTCTGGGCTGAAGTCATCCATACCGATGAGCATGACATGTGGGCCGTGATGTCTGAAGAGCAGGATGAAACAGACGATGAGGCGGAGTAATCCGCCTCGGTAACCCTTTTACCAGGGGAGCTCATCACCCTTAGCGTGAATAAATCGCCCTGCATTCGCCAGGGTCAGTTCGCCAATCCGGGCAACCAGACTGGCCGCGGCAGTTTCGGCGTCAACATCTCCATTACCGCCCACCATTTCAGTTTGCACAAACCCGGGATGAAACAAGCCTACGGCAATGCCATCGGCTTTGAGGTCATTGGCCAGGGAAACGCCTGCGGCATTAAGCGCCGCCTTGCTCATGCGATAGCCGTAGTATCCGCCGGAACCGTTATCGGCCATTGATCCCATCCGACTGGTAATAAGGGCCACCTTGCTACCAGATGAAAGCTGTTTTAACAAACACTGGGTAACCAGTAACGGGCCCATGGCATTCACTCTGAACTGATAATCGATGGTATTGGGCTGCCAGTCGGTGATCGCCTCATTAGCCAGCACACCGGCATTATTGATTAGAACATCAATGTCAACATCACTTAAAGGTGCCAACGCTTGCGGTAGACTGTCTGGCACACCCACATCCACGCCACTGAGCACTTCTGCGTCGGTAGCATTCAGTGCATCTGAGCTGTTGCGGCACAGTGCATAAACCGAATGGCCAGCGGCCAGATACTGCTTCACTAACGCCAGGCCAATGCCGCGATTGGCTCCGGTAATAACAACATTCATATGATGACTCCTTACGCGCTTTACGTTCGCTATAAGCTCTTAGTACCTAATTATCCGCGGCCAGACTGGCCAGCAGGTTAGTCAGATCATCCGGCGTATCTATACCTACCGGCGGCTCCGACAGCGCTTCCTCAATATGGATAGCATCGTCATACCAAAGGGCCCTTAACTGTTCGAGCGACTCAATTTGTTCCAGGGCAGACGGCTCATAGCTCACATACTGATTAACATAGCTTGCGCTATAAGCATACAAACCAATATGGCGATAGTACAAGCCGGGATCCGCACTCACCGGAGGCTGCATCATAGTTTCGCGGGCAAAAGGTAACACTGATCGAGAAAAATACAGCGCTTTACCCGATGCAGAAAAGACCACTTTTACGATGTTGGGATTAAATACATCATCTTCGTGAGCAATGGGCGTGCACAGTGTTGCCATTTGCATAGCAGGGTTGGCTGCCAGGTTGGCCGCCACCTGACGGATATTGTCTGCTGGTACAAAGGGTTCATCACCCTGCACATTAACGATAATGGTGTCATCGGCGATCTGCTGGGTCTGGATCACTTCAGCAATACGCTCAGTGCCGGACGTATGCGTGGTGGCTGTCATCACCACGGTTGCAAACTGCGCGGCCACACTGGCAATGCGTTCATCATCGGTAGCGACAATGACCTTGCTGGCGCCTGCCTCATTGGCCCTGTCAACCACATGTTGAACCATGGGCTTACCCTGAATATTGGCCAGCGGTTTACCGGGGAAGCGGCTTGACTGGTAGCGGGCGGGAATGACAACCGTAAAATCCATGGGCAAGCTTATCCTTTTTTCAGTGCTTCGAGTTCTTCAAGAGATATCGCCGTGGCCTTCTCTTCCAGCAATACCGGAATACCATCGTTAATCGGGTAAACAAGACGGTCATAACGACATACCAGGCCAGGCTCATTATTGCGCTCTGTGTACATTAATTTTCCTTTGCACACTGGGCAGGCTATTATTTCCAGCAGCTTTTTATCAAATGCCATGGTGTTTCCTTTGTTATTTTTGTTCAGCGTGCAATACGCTGAATGAGCTGAGTATAAAAATCTTCGGCCAGCACCGCATCCACCGGCTGGTACCAACAGTTATCATGGGCGTGCGCCACCGCCTTTACTGCATCTTTTTCGGTCATAATCACACAGCCGTCTGGAATATCCTGTTTACCGATAGCATGATGATCGGCCAGCGCAACACAATGATCAAGCCTGACGCCCATCTCTTTTAACTGGGTAAAGAAACGACTCGGGTCGCCAATTCCTGCCATGGCAGTAATATGAAACTCCTGTTCCAGCTCCACAAGTTCTCGCTGTAACTGGGGGCGCAATACATTAATCAGTTTGCCGGGCTTTAAAGCCATTTTAAAGGGTGGCGGCATGGTGTTTCTCTGCGGCAACTTAAGCGCTTCGCCTGGCTGATTTAAAATTAAGAAATCAATGCTTTTTAGTCGCCACAGACCTTCACGTAACGGCCCCATAGGCAGCAACTGTTGGTTACCAAACAAACGTCTGTCGGCCACCACACACTCAACATCCCGGCCTAGCGCGTAATGTTGCAAGCCATCGTCACTGATGATCACTGTACAGCCTTGCTCTGTCAGTTGCTGCGCTGCGCGGGGGCGGTTGGGATCGATAACCACCGGCACACCCGTGCGCCGCGCTATCAATAAAGGTTCATCGCCCACCATGGGGGCAGAGTCGTTTGCGCTAACCTGATGAGGAAACTCGGTGGTTTTAGCGCCATACCCACGACTTACCACACCGACTTTGTAGCCGGCCTGTTGGAGCCTCTCGCAAAGCGCCACTACCAAAGGCGTTTTGCCATTGCCGCCCACGGAAAGATTGCCAACCACTATAACCGGCACTGGCAGTGTTATGGTCTTTTTAACGCCCAGTCGAAACAGTAATCGACGTAATGCTGATAACAGAATAAACAGCAGCGTAAAGGGTAACAATAACCATTGATACCAGCGCCCTTCATACCACATACGGTTAAGCGCCGACATTGCTACTCCCCAAACTGTAGCGCATGTAACTGTGCATAAGCACCGCCCTTGTTGAGTAACTCCTGATGTTTACCCTGCTCGATAATCTTACCCTGATCGATCACCAGGATCTGGTCGGCATTTTCGATAGTGGATAACCGGTGGGCAATAATGATACTGGTGCGATCCTGTTGCAGTGTTACCAGAGCATCCTGGATCATCCGTTCTGATTCGGTATCCAGCGCCGAAGTTGCCTCATCGAGAATTAACACCGGTGCATCCAGCAGCAATGCCCTGGCAATGGCCACGCGCTGACGCTGTCCGCCAGACAACACAGAGCCATCTTCGCCAATCATGGTATCCAGACCGTCTTCGAGCAACTCTGCAAATTCCATTACGTGAGCCAGTTTGGCTGCTTTTTCAACGGCCTCTCTGGAGACGTTTTCCGCCACGCCATACGCAATATTGTTAGCGATAGTATCGTTAAACAAGGTTACCTGCTGGGAAACCAGCGCGATATTTTTGCGAAGCTCAGTGAGCCTAAATTCGTTGATATCGGTGTTATCCAGCGTGATCTGCCCTTGCTCAGGCAAATAGAAACGGGTGAGTAAGTTTGACATGGTTGACTTGCCGCTACCAGATCGGCCCACCAGCGCAATACTGGTGCCAGCGGGGACATCAAGATTCATATTATCGATCGCCGGAGTGTGCTTACCCGGATAAGTAAATGTTACGTTGTTAAAGCGTATGTTGCCCTTTACTTCGTTGGCATCAAGCACACCGATATCTTTTTCAATTTGCTCATCCAGCACGGCAAAGATGCTTTGGCAGGCTGCCATGCCTTTTTGAAACTCGCTGTTAACCGTAGTCAGCTGTTTTAACGGTTTTAGCAGCATCACCATATAAAATACGATGGTCACAAAGGTACCGGCGGTGAGCTCGGCCAGCATACCCGGCGTACTGGCAATATACAGCACCACCGCCAGGGCTATAGAAGCGATGACCTGAATGCTCGACACACTCAGGGTTTGTGTAACAGCCAGCTTCATAGTTTGCTGGCGATTGGTGTTATTCTTTTTGGCGAAGCGATCCTGCTCTTTTTGCTGACCACCAAACATTAAAACCACTTTGTGGCCTTTTACCACCTGCTCAACCGCGCTGGTAAGATTGCCCATGGACTTCTGGATATTGCGGCTAACCGTACGAAAGCGTTTGGTAACAAACGTTACGATAACGGCTACCACAGGCCCGACAAACAAAAACACCAGTGATAACTGCCAGGAGAGATAAAACATCCAGGCCAGGATCCCTATCACCAGGGCACCTTCACGCACCAGAATCGCCAGTGATTTACCTGCTGCACGGGCCACCTGGTCGGTATCGTAAATGACTTTAGAAATCAGATTGCCTTTAGCCTGCTGGTCGTGAAAGCTTACCGGTAGATGAATATATTTACTGAACAGTTGCTGACGCATGGTCATTACCACCTGAGCCCCAATCCAACTCAGCGCGTAGCTGCCCATAAAATTAAAAATGCCGCGAATAATAAAAACCGGTACCACAAGGTAGGCTGCCATGCGCAAATAACCGTAATCCTGGTTGTTCAACGACCGGTCGATCACAGGCTGTACCTGCGAAATCACGAAGGTATCGAGTGCCGAGTAACCCACCATACCGATAAATGCCACAATAAAGGCAAGTTTGTAGGCTTTCAGGTAGCTAAAAAACCGTTTTACCGGCAATGCTTGTTCATCATTTTGTTGCATAGTTCACTGTTTACTATAAAAATCGGCGCCATTGTACCTGCTATACCCATGACACACCAAAATAATCGATTCTCGTTGTCAAAACCGTTTGCACGGAATGTCTTTATTTATGGGCAGTTTACTGTTTTACAAACGTTTTATGATACCAGCGGCTGTGCTGACTTTGGCGATAAGCATAAGTGCTAATGCTGTCGTCGGTAATATCAAAGCGCATATAGCCGCTCTCACTGACAAGTAAAGCCTTGCTGCCCGCATTCCGATAACGCTCAGCAACGTGCCCATGAGGAAAGCCCCAGCGATTTAGCCAGCCCTGGGAAAACACTACAAATTGCGGCTTTACCTGTTCGATAAAGGCAGTGGATGATGAGGTTTTGCTGCCGTGATGCGGTGCCAGTATGATGTTTGAAGTCAGCTCCTGACTGACTTCAGGTAAGCTCAACAAAACCTGCTCCGCCTTTTGCTCAATATCGCCCGGCAGTAATACGCTGTAGCGGCCATTTGTAACTCTAATCACGCAGGAGCCATCGTTATCAGACCAGCGCTCACTAGCGTCAGGTAAGGGCCACAAAGCCTTCACTTTTAAGCCTTGCCAATGCCAACTGGCGCCCGAATGGCAATTATCCTTCGGGGTAACAATGGTAAGCCCAGGATACGTTGTGCGAATAAAATCTATCCCCCCGGCATGGTCATTATCAAAATGACTGATAAATACCAGCTCAAGTTGCAATCCACGGGTTTGCAAAAAGGGGCGGATAACCGCCTCAACAAAATTAAACCCCGAGCCAAAGGCAGCGCCGGTATCAATTAAAATAGCCTTACTATTGCGGCTGATAAGTGTGGCATTACCCTGCCCCACATCAAAAATGTGTACCTGCCAGTCATCCTGCTGCCTTGCTATTGGCTGGGAACTGCCAGAACAAGCCAGCAGCGTAACGATCAACAACAACAAGCGCCCTTTAAAAGGCGGTATCAGAACGAGTAATAAACCTATAAAACTGGCCAACAACAACGTGGATGTATATACCGGGAATGCCGCATAGTCACCAATAAACCTAGCCACTAGCTCAAGCTGCTGCATCAGCCATTCGAGCACGGTGCCGCCCCCCTGCAACACCCAGGCAGTGATGGGATGATCAGCCGGCAGAACAATGAGCATTAATAACCCAAGCAGACACAAAGGGATCACCAGCAACGACATTACCGGTACGATCAATAAATTAATCAACGGCGAAATTAAACTCACCTGCCCCAGTAGCGCCCCTACTAAAGGCGCCATGAGTACACTTAGCATAAGTTGTAAAAGCACCACTCCCCGGATCCAATGACCACTGCGATCTGACTTATTCCACCACCAGTGAAACCAGATAATTATGGCTACGGCACCAACGCTCAGATACAAGGCCGCGCCGTAAATTGCCATGGGGTCGAGCAAAATGCTCACAGCCAAGGTGAGTAACACCAGTGTTAGCCGCGACAAACGGAGTTTGCGCAAGTACAACACAGCAATAATCAGCAGCGCACAGTACGCTCGTAGAACGGCAGTTTGCCAATCCGCCAGATAGGCATAAAAGCCACAGGTAGCAAGTACGACAATTGAAGTGCCAAAATACAGGCTTTTCGGTAAGGAAAATGTTATCCAGGCCGATGCCGCAATACAGCCTCTGACAGCAATAAGGATTGCGCCTGCCACAATCATCAGGTGCAAACCAGAGATAGCAAACAGATGAGCCGTGCCAGTTTGCTGTAATAACTGCCAGTCTGGTTTGGAAAATCCCTGACGCTCACCGAACAATAAGGCCAGCAACCACTTCTCTCCCGGCAGCTGTAATGAGGCGAGCCTGGATTTTAATCGATTACGGATGGACGTATTCGTCTCTAGAAGCGCAATGCGATGGCCACGTACGTAGCCGGTTTTGACTATCCGTTGACTCACATACCAGCGCTGCATATCAAAACCAGCCGGATTAGCGATAGCCCGGGCCGGTTTGATTCTGGCAGCCCCCCGAATACGCTGGCCTGTGGTAAAACCTGCCTGAGGCCGGTAATAGTGCAACTGTATCGCCCATGATTTATCCCAGACATGCTGATTGACGATAATATCGTTCAATATCAGCCTGTCGTAGTCGGCAAAGCGCTGATAACCAACAACTCGTCCCTCAATTATGACATCTTGTTGAATTTCACCACCAAGCTGTTGCCACTTGAGGTATGATTGCCCTACACTCGTTGCCACGAAAAGGCCGGCTGTTGTCGCCCCCATTGCAACCCAGGCAAAGCGTAACGGTTTTTGCCATCGTTTTGCGTTACAATACTCAGCCATAAGTAACGCCGTGGCTGATAAAGATATAAATGCGAGCACAAACGGCAACCCGCTGTGGGGCAGTTCTGACCACCAGCGACCTGAAATCACTGCGCCGCTAAATGCTGTCGCCGCAGTTGTTAGCATGCTTGTATTCACCAGTGACTCTGTTTGAGAAAAGATTGTTAGATATATGCCGAAGAAGTTTATAAAACGCTATTTGCCTGATCCGCATTCGATAAAGGAAAATCGGGCCTTAAAAATCTTTGGCAGCATTCTTCATGAGCCCAATTTATGGCATCTGAACCGAAAATCCGCTTCCGGCGCTTTTGGTATCGGATTGTTCTTCGCGTTCTGGCCGGTGCCTTTTCAAATGTGGTTATCGGCGGCCACCGCAATTCCCTGCCGGGTGAACCTGCCACTGTCTGTAGCAACAGTCTGGATCACTAATCCCTTTACCATGCCTCCCATATTCTACGGCGCCTATCTGGTTGGCTCTACTGTCCTTGGGACCAAGTCTGAAGCCTTTCATTTTGAACCCACCTGGGACTGGGTTGTTAGCTCGCTGTCGACGATCGGGCCGTCTTTTTTACTTGGTTGTGGGATCTGTTCGGTGGTGTTTGGTTTAACCGGATACTATACGCTGAACTGGTTATGGCGCTTCTCGGTTCGCAAAGCCTGGCAACTAAGAAAAGAAAAACGCCGCCAGGCACAGCAAAACCAGCAGTAAACAAACCGAATTCAACATAAATCAGAAGCGGATGTAAACCCCTACACTAGTTTTCATTTTCTGTGCGTTTGGTTTATTTAATTAGGTTTGACAGTCAAAGATGATGCATCCTCCGTTTCGATCACCAACATTTTATAAACGCCTTCTCCATACTCATTGACCGTACTCTTTGTGAATATGTAGTTTTCACTAAATTGCGCTAAATTTTGATAACGTTCAGTAGCTTCCGGATCTCCGATAAACGTAACCGCGCATATTTTGTTGGCACATGAGAAGCGTTCAGAATACGCAGTAGCAGCGAATTCCTTATAAAAATAATCTTTCAGCTTGTTTTTTCGTGACACAGATTTTTCGTTGGTTCCAACTTTATCCATCGCATCCAATATTTCATCAAGATCTTTTGCTTTAAAAAAACTATCCAACCCACTTTTCAGTAATTCGCCTTCTTCATTAACGAAATATGCTTCAGCACTCTCAGTAGAATAGAAGGAATCTTCCCATTTGATTACATTTTGATTGGTCGATTCGGCTAAAGGCGTTTGTTCACTAGTTTGATTTTTAGCTAATTCTGCTACTTCATCAGGCATTAGGATGAGCTTTTCTTCTGGTGGCTTTTTACCTGACTCTAATTCAGATGGGACAGGCTCACTTGTCGCAGAGAATTTATTGGCGGGGGGAAAGATAAAATCCTGCTTTTGCAAAATGTAGCTGACACTAACCACCAGAAAAAATATTACTATAGAGAATAGAAAAAGCGCCTTTTTTGTCATGATATGGTTCCTTCCTTGAGGGTAAAATAAAGAGTCTGATTGAACTTAACTCAACGATCATCCCTGTTTTCGAAATTTCTTTTATTATTTAATCTCTTTGTAATACATGCAAAAAACTTATACCTAGATGATTATTAGCCTACCATCGATTTGTTGCTTATCAAACTTGTGGCTCAAAGCTGCTTAACCATCGAAAAGCGAAGACCAAGTTAAAAGAAAGTTTTAAGTACTTTAAAGGGACAGTCACTCGCTAGACTCAGGTCCAGTTGGATTTTGCCTTTGTTCTGACACAATGAGTGCACAATTTTCTAGTTTTATTAAATAGCTGTGCCCAGACCCCGTAAAAGCCTTATCAACCTCTCAGATACCCCTTACTACCATTGCGTTTCCCGCTGTGTTCGACGGGCGTATTTATGTGGTGAAGATAATCAGACAGGAAGAAGCTACGAGCATCGCCGGCAGTGGGTAGAAGACAGATTACTATTTCTGGCAGAGGTATTTTGTGTTGATGTGTGCGCTTATGCAGTAATGAGTAACCACACCCACGTGGTATTACGCATCAACAAACAAAAGGCCGATTCGTTAAGCGTTAAAGATATCATCAAGCGGTGGCACAGACTCTACAAAGGCATATTGTTGTCTCAACGCTATATTAACGACGCTGAATCGACTACGTTGTCTAAAGCGGAAATTGAAACCGTACAGTGTCTGGCTGAAGTTTACCGTAAGCGACTGTACGATATCAGCTGGTTTATGCGGTTGCTTAATGAATACATCGCCCGTCGAGCCAATAAAGAAGATGATTGTACAGGTCATTTCTGGGAAGGCCGGTTTAAGTCACAGGCGCTCTTAGATGAAGCATCTTTAGCTGCATGTATGGCGTATGTTGACTTAAATCCTGTACGTGCCAGTCAGGCCAACACCCCAGAAGAATCAAACCACACCAGCATTAAAAAACGCATCAAGGCGGCCAAATCAAACACACAACCTACGCAATTACTGCCCTTTGCAGGCACCCCGCGTAACAACATGCCTGACGGCTTACCCTTTCGACTAGAAGAGTATATTACGCTGGTTGAAATTTCAGGCCGCTATTTGCACCCCAACAAACAGGGCAATATCGATTATTCATTATCACCTATCCTGGGCAGGGTTGGATTGGCGCATTGTGATTGGAATAAAATGGTAACCGGTATTGAAACAGCCTTCAAATCATCGGTAAGCATTGCAAAACTGCAAAATCAACGTCGGAAACACACGGGATTCGGTTAAAGCATGCCTGAGCTAACAGCCAACGTAAGTATCAATTATAATTCTTTACTCCATATCACCTAACACTGAGCGAAGAGTGATTGACGGCTATTTTCCAGCCTTATCAGCCTTTCAAAGACCGAACGCTTCAACTTCACACTTTGAAATATAACAAGCACCCAGATCAGATTCTTGATGCTGGAAAAATTGCTTACTGCATAAAACCAAGAAGCCAAATGAATAAGTGCCTGTCCATAATCGAAGGAGGAAGTTCTCTTACAAATAGGGCACGTAGGAACAACCGGACGGCGTCCGGCTTCTTATTTATATCAGACTATTATCCGTCAGAAACGCCATTAAACGCTCTTCATCCCACACTTCAACATCGAGTTCCTGGGCTTTGGCCAGTTTGGATCCGGCTTTTTCGCCGGCCACCAGAAAGTCGGTCTTTGCCGATACGCTGCCTGCCACCTTGGCGCCCGCCTGCTGCAGTAATGCCTTCACATCATTACGTGACATCTGACTCAGCGTGCCGGTAACCACGCAGGTTTTGCCATCGAGTACCAAATCCGCCTCGTCCGGCGCTTCAATCTCCGGCCAGTTTAAGCCTGCACTCAGTAAGCCCTGGACCACCTCTGTATTGTGCGACTCATTAAAGAAGTTAAACACATGTTCGGCTACTACAACCCCCACATCTTGCACTGCCTGTAAATCATCCAGACTCGCATTTTGAATCGCCTCTAAGGTCTGAAAATGCAGAGCAAGATTTGCGGCAGTGGTTTCGCCTACTTCACGGATCCCCAGTGCGTACAGAAATTTCGGTAATGTGGTCTGTTTTGCATTGTGAATTGCCTGCAACAAATTTGCCGCCGACTTTTCCCCCATCCGCTCAAGCTGAATCAACGCCGGGAACGTCAGGTTAAATATATCCACCGGTGTTTTTAATAGCCCGGCATCGACAAGTTGCTCTATCAGTTTGTCACCCAACCCGTCTATGTCCAGCGCTTTGCGTGATGCAAAATGCTTTAAAGCCTGCTTGCGTTGGGCCGGACAAATTAACCCACCTGTACAGCGAGCCACGGCTTCATCGGCCAGTTTCTCTACCTGGGAGTCACACACAGGGCACTTGGCAGGAAACTGAATCTCCCGGGCGTCTTCCGGTCGCTTATCAGCGACCACAGACACAACCTGCGGAATAACATCACCAGCCCGGCGGATAATTACTGTATCGCCGATACAAACGCCCAACCGCTCTACTTCATCCTGATTGTGTAAAGTCGCGTTTGATACCGTTACGCCGCCAACAAATACCGGTTCAAGGCGGGCAACCGGCGTGATCGCACCTGTGCGTCCAACCTGAAACTCCACGTCGAGTAAACGGGTCATCTCTTCCTGAGCCGGAAACTTTTGTGCAATTGCCCAGCGTGGTGCCCGGGCAACAAACCCCAGCTGTTGTTGCAGGGCAATATCATCCACCTTAAACACTACGCCATCGATATCGTAAGCAAGGCCATCACGGCGCGTCAGGATTTGTTCATAATAGGCTAAACAACCACTGGCCCCTTCAGTAATGCTTATATCCGGGCACAAGGGGATCCCCCATTCTGCTAACTGCTTAAGCCGTTCATGGTGACTGTCCGGTAAGGTAAAGTCATCCGGTGCCACAACACCCAGCGAGTAGGCATAAAACATTAACGGGCGTTTAGCGGTAATCCGGGAGTCCAGTTGACGTAAGCTGCCGGCAGCGGCGTTACGCGGGTTGGCAAACACCTTAAGTCCGGCGTTGCGCTGCTTCTCATTGAGTTTTTCAAAGCCGTCGCGAGGCATAAACACCTCACCGCGCACTTCAATTCTTTCGGGTAAGTCTGCGCCGCGTAATTTGAGTGGCACGTTGGCGATGGTTCTCACATTAGCGGTGATATTTTCACCTACCTGACCATCTCCCCGGGTAGCAGCACGCACCAGCACACCGTTCTCATATAAAATCGACACGGCCAATCCATCGAGTTTTGGCTCACAGCTGAAGGCTAGCTTAATATCGGCTTTAAGGCGGTCGAGCAGGCGTTTTTCAAAAGCTTTCAGATCGGCTTCTTCAAAGGCGTTATCCAGTGACAACATCGGCACTTCGTGAGTCACCTGTTCAAACGCCCCCAGCGGCTCGCCGCCTACCTTCTGACTGGGCGAATCAGGGGTAACAAGCTGTGGATGCTCGGCCTCCAGCGCCTGTAGCGCTTGCATCTGACGATCGTATTCGCTGTCGGGCACACTGGGATCATCCAGCACATAGTACTGATAGTTATAGTCATTAATTTTCTCGCGCAATGCTTCGAGTTGCGCGATGACAGTTTGATCACTCATGGGAATTGCTCATTTGATGTTGTACTGCTGCCTTCTAACAGTAGTACAACGAATTCAGGATAGTAAACTTAGTGACGGGCTATCATCCGTTTGCGTTCAAAGTCGCGGATCTTTTCAACGTACTGCTGTAAGCCCTGTTTAGTTAACACACTGCGGCGACCGTCAAGTACCTGAGCATCAAACTCATCGGCAATCTTACGGGCAGCGTTATGCATCATATTAAATACCTGATGCGGATCGCCTTCTATCGGCAATAGCATAAACAGCGAAACGCCGCGTGTTGTGAACGTTTCCAGGTTATCAATATCAAAATTACCCGGTTTGAACATGTTAGCTAAGCTAAACAGAACCGGGCCTTTGCCATTGGAATTTACATGGCGATGGAAAATGTCCTGATCGCCAAACTTAAAGCCCAGGGTTAACAGCATAGGGAGTAACGCCGCACCACTGATAGGGGCATCTTCCGGGGCACGCACGTTGAGGATCAACACTTCCGGCTCTACCTGAGCGGCAGGCTGTGGAGCCTCGGCCTCGGCAGCCTTAACTGAATCGTCAAAATCAATTTGCATCTGGTCTTCATCACCAAAACGCGGTTCCTGGCGCTTGCGGCTGGCCGGGCGGCTGCGCTTTTTCGGCGTTGCGGGAACTGCTTCCGGCGCTTTTTCAGCTTTATCGTCAGCAGTCGGTGCTTTGGATTCTGGTGGTGCAGGCTGAGTATCCAGCGAAAAATCGTCCTGTTCATCACGCGGTGCAGACTCATTTTTTGCCTCAGGCTGAGTACTTTCCTCTTCTTTTAACAGGAACGACGGTGGCGCTGGCACTGAATCAGGTAACTCAACAATGTTATCGTGCTGATACTGTGGTTTCGGATTGGTTACTACCGATGCGTAAAGCTTTTCTTTAGGTGTCTCGGCAGGCTTATCAGCCGCCTCACTTTCATTCTCAGTGGTGTCAGTGTCGTCATTATCACCCGAGGCAGAAGCCTCAGCGCTGTCGTCATCTTCAGTTTCGCTTGAAGTTTCGTCCTTCTTCTCGGCGGGTTCGTACTCTGACTCGTCAGCATCGGTTGTCGAATGACGAACTACTCGCACTTCGCCAACGCCGAACTCATCAAAATCGTCAGCAGTTTTCAGGTTGCTTTGCTCGTCGTCACGCTCTTCATCCTGCCAGCCTTCCGGCTCAATACGCCGCTGCGGCTTTTTGGCCTGACTGTTTTTGCGGATATTCCATAAGCCATGTGCCAGCACTCCAAGGATAAAGAACCCACCAAGTAGCAACAATGACAAACGTAATTCTTCTTCCATCGACTTCTTTCGCCTTTAAATTTATGCGTCTACCATGGAAACGGCTTCATCCACATCCACGGCTACCATGCGTGACACGCCCGGTTCAGCCATGGTGACACCAGTGAGGTGACTCGCCATCTCCATCGCAATTTTATTATGTGATATGTAAATAAACTGTACCGATTTCGACATTTCAGAAACCAGGTTACAGAAGCGTCCGACGTTAGCATCATCCAGTGGCGCATCCACTTCATCCAACAGGCAAAATGGCGCCGGGTTAAGCCTGAAAATTGCAAACACCAATGATAATGCGGTTAAGGCTTTTTCTCCACCGCTAAGCAGATGAATTGTACTATTTTTCTTGCCGGGCGGACGGGCCATTATGGTCACGCCGGTCTCCAGTAAATCATCATCGGTTAAAGCTAAATAAGCCGAGCCCCCGCCAAATACCTTAGGAAAGAGCATTTTAAGATCTTCATTCACCTGCTCAAACGTCTGACTAAAGCGGGAGCGGGTTTCACGATCAATTTTACGTATGGCGTTTTGCAAGGTCTCAAGCGCGTCATTCAGGTCGTCAAACTGCGTGTCCAGATGCGCTTTGCGTTCTGCCTGAACGTCGTATTCTTCCACTGCCGCCAGGTTAACGGCGCCGAGCCGGCTAATGGCCGCGGTAGTCTGTTCCAGATCCCGTTGCCAGTTGGTTTCACTGGTTTCTGCCGGCAGGGTTTCCAGTACCGCTTTAAGTGTGACCCCAATTTCGCTGAGTTGTTCCAGAATAGCCGTGCCGCGTACGCGGTAACCTTCCGCCTCTATTTTCAGACTGTCGAGCTGCTCCTGCCGTTTGGCAATATCACCTACAATTGCCTGCTGGCCTTGCATAGCCTGATTAAGCAATTCTTCTGCATGCTCTAGATCCTGCTGTAAGCTGTAGCGCTGTTCTTCAAGCGCCGCTTTTTCAGCCAGTAAATCCTGCAGTTGAGCGGCTTGCTCGGTTTGTGGCTGATTGAGCGATTGTTGCTCTTGCTCTAACTGGGCGGCGCGCTGTTCCAGGCTGGTAAGCTGCTGGCTTATACGTTGCTGCTGAGAACTCAGCGATTGCTGGCTATTTCGGCTCTCCTGCAGTTTGAGCGCCATCTGATGCAGTTCACGGGTATTCTGCTCATACTGGCTACGCTGACTGCTGAGCTGCTGCTGTAACGCTTGTTGCTGATCCTGTAGCCGCGCCTGGCGCTCAGCCTGCTCTGCCAGCTCCATCTCGTAAGTTTCAAGCCCTTCATTAAGCATTGCCAGTTCGGTAGCCTCTTCTTCAAGCTGCTCTTGCTGGCGACTCAGCTCTTCATCCAGACGTTCACGCTTCTGCGCTTCCTGGCGTTGTTGTTCGCTTAACCAGCTTAACCGCTGAGTCAGTTGCTGACGCTGATTATTGCGCTCATTCAATCCACCCTCACAGGCACTCACCTGTTCCCGCGACTGTTCTATGTCGTTCTGCGCTTCGCTTTCCTGCTCCTCTAGCGTGGCAAGCTGTGCTTCCTGAGCAGCAATAATATCGTTAAGCTCCTCGATTTGTTCGGCACGCTGTAATACGCCCTGCTCGGTATCCTGCTCACCATAACGAAACCAATCCGGGCCAAACCACTGGCCATCATGCGTAACAATCAGCTCAGTTTCACCGGCCTGTTGGCGCATCACCAGCGCATTTTCGGCATTTTCAGCTACCAGTATCTGATTAAACTGATGGGGCACCCATTCGTCTTCTAATAATGCCGCTACGCTACCGGGCCGTTTATCCCTCGTTAAGGCTGCCTGGCTGAAATACTTAAGACCTGCGCTTAAATTGCCGTGACTGTCCGCCAGTGATGCGATGCTCTCGCTAGTCGCCAATTGCGCATCACCAAGCTCACTCAGCACATGTTCAATAATGGCCGCAGCGCCGGCTTTTGGAGTTAACTGCTGCCACAGCGGTACTATGCCTTCAGGTTGAGGTCCGGTAGGGCTTGCAGCTTGTTGCAGAGTTTGTAGCGCCACGCGCCGGGATTGATTTTGCTGTAATTCAGCCCTCATTGACTGGGTTTGCTGCCGTACCTGCTCATGATAATGCTGTGACTGTCCCAGTTTTTGTCTGGCGTTTTGGAGCTTATCCTGCTGTTCCAGGATTTGCTCGGCCAGCATTTCCAGCTCAAGCTGTAAATCGTCGATGGCCTGTTGATGGTCGGCCTTGGAAAATTCTTGTTTCTCGCGCTCCAGCTCACCAATTCGTTGCTGAGTACGCATCTGCATTTGTAACAACGACTGCACCTTACTGTGGTGAGAGTGCACTTGTTGCTTTAGCTGGTGATACTGCTGGTCGGTTTGCTGAAAATCGCGCTGATGCTGGTGTAGTGCAGCCTCAGCCTGGTCACGCGTAACCTCCAACTGCTCACAGGCAGCTTGCTGAATCTCGTAAGCGGGCTCTAATTCCACAACCAGTGCCGCCTGTTCTTCGGCCTGTACAGTCAGTAGTTCTTCTTCTTCATTCAGGGCTGCTTGTTGAGTGTGGATATCGCTAAGCTCGCTGTCAATTTGCTTCAGACGTTGCTGATTATGCAAAGCGGACTGCTCAAGCCGGGAAATCGTGGCACTCACCGTGAATAAATTCTGCTGCAGATGGTCGAGCTTTTGCTTACAGTTTTGCTGCGTGTCACGGTATTTCTCAATACCGGCCTCATCGCCCCGCTGTCGTGCTCTGAGCGCTTCAATATCAGTATCGAGTTGCTGCTGTGTTTGTTGTAGTTTTTGCAGGTGGTCATCATGCTTGAGCCAGCGAATAGCAGCCAGTTCACTTTTTAACGTACGTTCCTGCGCTTTAAGGGTAGTATAGCGTTTGGCGGCTGCTGCCTGACGCTGTAACTTTTCAAGCTGCCTGCCAAGCTCTCCGCGTACATCTTCCAGACGTTCGAGATTGTCCTGGGTATGGCGAATACGGTTTTCCGTTTCCCGCCGACGCTCTTTATATTTAGAGATACCCGCCGCTTCTTCAATGAACACCCGCAATTCCTGGGGCTTAGACTCGATTAACCGGGATATCATGCCCTGCTCAATAATAGCGTAGCTGCGCGGGCCTAATCCCGTCCCTAAAAACAGATCGGTGACATCACGGCGACGGCATTTACTGCCATTTAAAAAATAGGTGGAGATGGCGTCACGGGTAACAACGCGTTTGATCGACAATTCATTGTATTTGGCATATTCACCAGCGATCCGGCCACTGGAATTATCAAACACCAGTTCAACACTGCACTGCCCTACGGGCTTGCGGGCCGACGAACCATTAAATATCACGTCGGTCATGGCATCACCACGTAGGTTTTTCGCGGAGCTTTCTCCGAGCACCCACCGCACCGCATCAATTACGTTAGACTTACCGCAACCATTAGGGCCAACAATAGCTGTCATATCCCCCGGAAACGGGATTGTGGTGGGCTCAACAAAGGATTTAAAGCCGGCCAGGCGGATTTTCTTAAGNCGCACAACANCACCACTCTGTTAAAAGAGCGTNATTGATAGCGATACCCGCTGATCCTGTCGATAGCGTTGAACCGGGAACTTTCAATATGCGCACGCGATGTTGTGGTTGTTATTATAAGTTGAATGTAACAAAGTTCATGAACTGTAACAATTATGAATTCACAGTGGGATCCCACGGTTTTATACTGTGGGTGTTTGAAAGTATGTCATTTTTTATCACCCCCTCTGCAGATAATGGCATGTTCTTTTCACCAGACAGCAGGAGTTTTAATGGCACAACGCAGCGGTATCGGTTATTTCGGGCAAGGGTTTGATTTAATTACCACAAAAGGCTTAAAGCGCTTTGTGTTTATTCCTTTGATGATCAATCTGGTGTTATTTTCAGNGGCNTTTTATTTTCTGCTCGGCGAAATTCAGGCCGGTGTGGANTANCTCATCGGGTTTATTCCTGACTGGCTGGGCTGGCTNAAGNCNTCNATNACNTTTTTACTCTGGCCNNTGGCNGTGATCAGTATTTTACTCAGCTTTGCNCTGATGTTTGGTACCCTGGCCAACTGGATAGCNGCCCCTTTTAACGGCNTGCTGGCNGAAAAAGTGGAACGNCANCTTACNGGACAGTCACTCGGNGATGACGGNGTAATGGCNATCATTAAAGATATTCCCCGTACGCTGGGNCGGGAGATCACCAAACTGGTGTATTACCTGCCCCGCGCCATCGGTTTTTTACTGTTATTTTTCTTTCTCCCGGTAATTGGCCAGGTATTGTGGTTTTTATTCGGTGCCTGGATGATGGCCATCCAGTATTGCGACTATCCGTTTGATAACCACAAAGTGCCTTTTGGCGAAATGCGCCAACGTCTGGGCGATCGTAAGGGCCTCAGCTACTCGTTTGGNATTGCNGTAAACGTNATGGCGATGATACCGATTGTGAATTTTCTGGTGATGCCGGTGGCNATNTGCGGNGCNACTGCNATGTGGGTCAACGANTACCGCTCAGATGTNCTCAGTCGGCNCTGATNTTTTCTNNCNTAGCNTCTGCCGCCGGGTCGGTTGTTAAACCGGTCCGCTGCTGGCGGAATACTTCCAGCCAGTAGGACGCTTTCTGAGTATTGCCTGCTTGTTCAAAATGCTGAAACAGGTTCATGGCGATTGGACGCTGTGCCTTGGGGTTGTTCAGTAACGAGCTCCAGATCGAAAGGTAGATAGGCGGGATATATTTAGCGTCGTGATTTTCCATAAAGGTGATCCGAGCGCTGGGTTTAAAGCTCGCTACGCCGATGTTATTACAGGTACGCGACGGATAAAGGGTGACCGGGAATTCGATAGACTGCCAGTATTCGATGTTACTCAGCGGCGCATAAGTCAGTGCGCCCAAAAACACCAGATTAGGCGCCGATTGCCGCGCACAGTACTCTTTGGCAAAACTGCGGGTTAACGGATANTCNTCGACAAACCCGACNAANTGCGCCAGNTCGTGAACAAATACGCTGTAGGTATCGCCAACATCGAGATACATCACGCCATTATTAACATTCGCCTTGCCNGATTTNGCNAGNACCACNGCATGGGTAAAGCCGCGCTGCCTGACNACNGGNTCAANCGCTTCAATNTTACANCCGAGGCGNCCCTGNCCNTGCCAGTTNGCATCACANTTNANTGACTCGCGGGCCAGCCAGATGGGNTTGNTNACGCANAAGGGTAAAGATTTNAGCCGTTTNTCNGCTAANAACTGCTGNTAAATACGATTCGCCTGCACCATCTCNGCCAGNCCGGTAGCGAANGGCTGNATTTGCTGCCGGCATTGCGNTGAATTACCNCTNGCNGGCTNAGNCGACANNNCAGCGANTGACTCAGGCTGNTANTGTTGCAGNACGGCTAACACANTCNNNGCCTGNTCNTGNTGNTGNTCNGCCGCNTGNTTAAANANTTCGTANCCTTCGTCTTCGCGGCCCTGCTGCCAGCGNATATANGCCAGCTGAAATGCGCTCTGNCTGTCCCGGCTNGCGGTTTTTTGNANCCANGGCTCGGCTTCACTTTGTTGTTCGTGNAGCANATACCAGTCAGCAAGGGCNGTTTGCGCCACNAAATAATCNTGCTCAGCNGCNGCTTTTAACCAGGTTTCACGNTGAGCAAAATCATCCCGNGTGAGGGCATATTCGTATTGTGCTTCGGCCACCCCGCCGCGCGCCGCCAGACGCACCAGNCGCTNNGTGATCCTCGGATTNTCCTCTANCCNGGANAGTGTCAGTGCNGCNGGNGAATAACCGGACTTAATNAGCATTTCCAGCCAGTACTGNTTGCGGTTNGCCTNNGCAAACNCCANCAGGCGNTGCTTAGCNNCCAGACTATTTTGCTGCACAGCNACCCATAACANNGGTGCAGGCTTNTCGGCCTGCTCGGCGTTATTGAGCAATTGGGAGGGCANATGNCCNCTGTCTGCGGCGATGGTTAATGAAGTAAACACCGCCAGACAGGTTGCTCTGAAGAACATCATGACTTAGTCGGTAACCGTGTTTTGCCTTAAGCGTTGCAGCTCCAAGCGGGCATAACGGTGTTCAACGTACTCATACACATTGGTGCTGAGGGCAAACTTAAAGTAATTGGAGGCCACGCCAGGCTGGTTGTTTTCTTCGTGATACTTACCCAGATAAAAATAAGCTTCACACAACCTGTCGGTCAGCTCTTTCTCGCTGGTAATGCCATTTAGCAGCGAGTCGAGCAATTGTTTTTCGGTTTGCTGGCCCAAAAACAAATCTACCAGACCGGTAGCCCAATGACTGTCAGGCAGGTTTTCCCGGCGCTGAGTGAGTTGTTGCCGGGCCGTTTGCGGAGCGTACTCTGACTCTGCAAAATAGGCCCATAACACCCGGAATGGATCATCCGGCGCTTTGTTAGCAAAGGTCGCTAAATCAGACACGGCTAAGTCAGCGCGGCCGCCGTAATATAACGCAATGCCGCGGTTTAAAAAGGCGAAATCATAGCCCGGATCGATATCAAGAGTTGAATCAAAGGCTTCATAGGCACGGCTAAACTCTTCCTGCTGTACCATGTGGACACCAAGTGAGTTGTACGCTTCAGCCATATCCGGTTTAAAGTTAATTGCCCGGTTATAATCGAATTGCGCCAGGCCACCCAGGCCCACGCTGTCGTATAACATACCACGCTGGAAATGTAACTGGGCTTTATCTTCGTCAGTTAGCTCGGCGTTGGAGAGGATCTGGCCGAATCGGGCGATAGCCACCTGCGAACGAATACTCAGGGGAGCAGGTTCCGGCACTAACAGGTTCCCCATTTCGGTTTGCTGTTGTTTTGGTGCAGTTTGTGCGCAACCGGTAACCACTAAAACAAAAAAGATAAGACTCAATCGACTAAGCATGGTAAATATAATTCTTTCCTATTCGCCGCGTTTGACACAACTATAACAGAAGTCAGACGCTAACACGTATTGATGAATGAGACTATATCAGTTCTCACCGGATAGTAGACAAAAATAACGACAGTTAAGGAAGCAGTAAATTGTTACAACAGTTAAAAGATGCCGCACTAAAGGCCCAGAAAAACGCCTACGCCCCCTACTCTAAGTTCCGGGTTGGCGCGGCAATCGTCGCCGAGGACGGCAATGTATATTACGGCTGCAACGTTGAAAACGCCGCTTTCCCACAGGGGCAATGCGCCGAAGCCTCGGCGATTGGCACTATGATTACCGCTGGCGCCACGCAGATTAAACAAATTCTGGTTGCCAGCCCCAATGATGATTACTGCTATCCCTGCGGTGGCTGCCGCCAGAAAATCGCCGAGTTTGCCAGTGCAGATACACCGGTATTTATGCTCACCGCTAGTGGCGAATGCACTAAAACAACAGTCAGTGAACTGCTCCCCCACACCTATAGTTTGCCGGAGGAGCAAAACCGGGGTTAAGCCTTTTTGGCTGCCTGTTTGGCATTAAATGCAGCCAGTTGCTCGTCGGTAGCGGGCAGCTGGTGTTTTTCCTTCCACTCGCTGTAAGGCATTTTATAAACCACGCGTCGGGCTTCATCATAGTCCACTTCTTCGCCACGTTCTTCGGCAGCTTTGCTATACCATTTAGCCAGACAGTTGCGACAAAAGTCAGCCAGAATCATCAGTTCGATATTCTGCACGTCTTTATGTTCATCCAGGTGAGTGATTAAACGGCGGAATACGGCTGCTTCGATTTCAGTTTGTACGGATTTATCCATGTTACTTTTCCTTAAGGCCTGTTCATGCATGAAAAAAGGGGCTTATAGCCCCTTTATACCTACGAATTTCGCTTTGAGATTAAGCGTCGTCAGAAGACTCAGGCTTAGCTGGCTTTTCTAACAACTCTTTAATGCTTAAACGTACACGGTTCTGACGGTCGATTTCCATTACTTTTACGTCAACCATCTGACCTTCAGACAGGTAGTCAGTCACTTTGTTCACACGCTCGTGAGCAATTTGTGAAATGTGAACCAGACCTTCTTTACCCGGCAGTACTTCAACGAAAGCACCAAAGTCAACGATACGGGTTACTTTACCGTTGTAGGTCTTACCTACTTCGATTTCAGCAGTCACCTGTTCAATCTTAGCAATGGCGATTTCCGCTTTGGCACGCTCGGTTGCGAAGATCTTCACTGTACCGTCATCTTCGATTTCGATGTTGGTGTCAGACTCTTCGGTGATCGAACGAATCATTGCGCCGCCTTTACCGATAACGTCACGGATCTTGTCCTGATCAATCTTCAGCGTGTAAATGCGCGGTGCAAACTCGCTCATTTCTTCACGGTGGCCGCCCAGGGCAGAGTCCATTACGCCAAGAATGTGTAAACGGGCTTCTTTTGCCTGTTTAAGGGCAATCTGCATGATTTCTTTAGTGATACCTTCAATCTTGATATCCATCTGCAGCGCCGTAACACCTTCGGTAGTACCGGCAACTTTAAAGTCCATGTCACCTAAGTGATCTTCATCACCCAAGATGTCAGACAGAACTACGAAGTTGTCGTCGCTCTTCACCAGACCCATAGCGATACCAGCAACAGAGGCCTTAATTGGTACACCAGCATCCATTAACGCCAGTGAAGTACCACATACAGAAGCCATTGAAGATGAACCGTTTGATTCAGTGATTTCTGATACCACACGTACTACATACGGGAATTCTTCATCAGAAGGCATAACCGCCTGAATACCGCGCTTAGCCAGTCGACCGTGACCAATTTCACGACGCTTAGGCGAGCCGATCATACCAGTTTCACCTACACAGTACGGAGGGAAGTTATAATGCAGCATAAACTTGCTGTCGCGACGGCCAGCCAGTTCATCAATCATCTGCGCATCACGCTCGGTACCAAGGGTAGCCACAACCAGTGCCTGTGTTTCACCACGGGTGAATACTGCAGAACCGTGGGTACGCGGCAGTACGCCGGTAGACACGTTAAGGGCGCGTACCATAGTAGGATCACGGCCATCGATACGTGGTTCACCTGCCAGGATACGTGAACGTACTACGTCACTTTCCAGTTCGTGCAGCAGATCAAGCACTTCTTTAGAGTCTTGCTCTTCGTCAGCAGCCAGAATCTCAGCCGCTGCTTTTTCGGTAACCGCTGTCACTGCGTCTTTACGCTCGAGCTTGTCAGAAATCTGATAAGCAGCAGTCATGCCTTCAAGGGCAAGGGCTTTAATTTTGTCTTTCAGACTGGTGTTTTCCTGCGGAGCAACCCAGTCCCACTTCGGCGTGTTCACTTCAGCTGCAAACTCATTAACCGCAGAAACAACAGTTTGTAATTGCTCGTGACCGAACATTACCGCACCAAGCATCACTTCTTCAGACAGAATGCTGGCTTCTGATTCAACCATCAGTACCGCCCCTTCAGTACCGGCAACCACTAAATCAAGTTGGCTTGCTTCCTGCTCACTGGTGCGGGTGTTAAGAATATATTCACCATCAGTGTAGCCAACACGTGCCGCACCAATCGGACCATTAAACGGAATACCAGAAATGGCCAGAGCCGCTGAAGTACCAATCATTGAGATCACATCAGTGGGTATTTCCGGGTTTGCAGAAACCACGGTGATAACAACCTGTACTTCGTTCTTAAACCCTTCCGGGAATAATGGACGAATTGGACGGTCAATCAGACGCGCAGTCAGGGTTTCCCCTTCAGAAGGACGACCTTCACGCTTGAAAAAACCACCGGGGATTTTACCCGCAGCGTAAGTTTTTTCCTGATAGTTAACGGTCAGAGGGAAAAAGTCCTGATCGGCTTTGGCTTCTTTTTTACCAACTACGGTAACCAGTACAGAAGTATCGTCCATGCTGGCTAATACTGCAGCGGTTGCCTGACGGGCAATCACACCCGTTTCTAAAGTTACAGTATGCTGTCCATACTGGAATGTTTTTGTAATAGGAGTCACTATTTGTCCTTTAAATCTTTCTTTAAAATTCTTCGCTATTAAACGCGGCCGTTAGTATAGCGGCGTCAAGGTGCGTTTACCAATAACTAATCACCGATAAGCCAAAAAATTAAGTCTTACGGGCAATTTGCGCATTTTTAACCCACCCTGTGGCGTCTTTTCATCAATCTGTCATACTGATTCGTAACAGTACTGTTTGCCAGGTCGACAAGACCTCTAAAGGATTGAGGGCCGGACATGTTAATATTACGTCTCAATAAAGCAGGTGCGCCACAAGACTGGCTCGACATTTATCAGGCCGCTCGTTACTACGCCCAGAATAAAGTACTGTTTGAACTGGGTAATCAGCACCGTACCCTGCTCGGCGGCTGGAACCGTGAAGGCCAGCAAAGCCAGCTGCGTATCAGTTCGATTATCGCCTGCGATGGTAAAGTAGTACAAAACGGCAAAATTGCCTTGAGTAACCACTATTTATTCCGTCGCGACAACTACCTGTGTTTATATTGCGGCAATCAGTTTCGTTCCGGCCAGCTCACCCGGGATCATATTATCCCACGCTCAAGAGGCGGTAAAAACAACTGGCAAAATGTCGCCACTGCCTGCGCCCGCTGTAACCATCAAAAAGGTGCCAGAACACCGGAAGAGGCGAATATGCCATTACTGGCTGTGCCCTTCGCGCCCAATTTGTATGAACGCTTTTACCTGATGAACCGGCGTATTCTGGCCGATCAGATGGACTTTTTAAGCCACCATTTCAGCCAGCGTCGCGCCTGGTTGTAATCTAAGCCTGATCTGAACTTACTGGTGGCAAGCCGCCCTTTTTCTGTTCTGCTTTAATGGTATCAAACCATAAAGACAACCAGTCTGCGCGAATTTTCTCTTCCAGTAACAGCGACTCGTCAGAAGGACAAAACAGCCCTACCTTCACTACAAACTTGGCAAAATTATTGGTTTCAATGTCGATAACCGGATCAATGCTAATGAACTCAGCATCCAGGTTACGTTCAATCCAACTTTTATAGCGGTCGGCTACATCACGGAAGTGACTGCAATGTTCAATGGCTTTCGCTCTGAAATCATCCAATAGCACATAAGGATTGACCAGCGGCTCCAGCGTTAACGAAAATTCATGCAATCGATAGCGGCGCAGGAAGTTGAGGTTCTTAACTACTTGAATCATCAATTGATTATTCGGCACATACACGTGCTTACCGGTATAGCCATAGTGTTCGGCATCCACTTCCAGCAGCGTGGTTTTAGCCCAGTCCATTTCTACCACTTCGCCCACATTATCGCCTAACTGTACCCAGTCACCGACCCTGAACGGACGCGTTGTCATGTAATAGATAAAGCCCATAAAGCACTGGATCATCTCGCGGGTGGCAAAAACGATAGCCACCATAAATGCCGCAATGGACAGTGCCAGACTCTGCACTTCGGTTGACCAGAGCATAAGCAGCAACACCAGCAGGATGGCATTGCCTAACTGGTCGATAATATTAATGGAGTGACGGCGGTCATCGCCGCTTTTTTTACTTTGTCGTCTGAGCAACCTGATAATGATGCGCTTGCAACCAAGAAACACCATTATAAGTAACAGTGAGGTTAGTAATTTATACGACTGGGTATAATCCAGAAAAACGCGCCAGGCTTGGTCGATTACGTCAGGCATCGCCATGAACTCAAGTTCCTCCAACAAAAAAGCCCACCTTATAGGTGGACTTTACATATTCGTAGCAAAGCGTGGCAGGTTATAGTAAAAAACTCAATCTTACCACGCCGACCATCGGTTATCCGTCGCTATTATTCGCGGATTTGTCCGGTGCCGGTGACTACGTATTTTTCAGTGGTCAGCGACTCCAGTCCCATAGGTCCATAGGCATGCAGTTTTGTGGTGGCGATGCCGATCTCTGCGCCAAGGCCAAGCTGGCTACCATCATTAAAGCGTGACGACGCATTAATCATTACCGCTGAGGCATCCACGGCACGCTGGAAGTGCTTCGCGGTATCCATGTTCTGAGAACAAATCACTTCGGTATGGTGGCTACCAAATTTGTGAATGTGCGACAGTGCTTCGTCGTAGTCTTTAACGACCCGGATAGCAATTTCAAGGCCAAGGTACTCCTCGCCGAACTCGTCATCACCAATCACATCAGCATTGTCGAAATATTTTGCTGCCGCTTCATTGGCATGCACCGTAACGCCTTTTTCCTCACACATCTTACTGACCCGTGGCAGGAAATCACCGGCAACCGCCTGATGCACGACCAATCCTTCCAGTGCGTTACACACACCGGTACGCTGGGTTTTACCATTGATCAGAAGCTCCAGACCCATGTCCAGGTCTGCGTCTTTGTCGACGTATAAGTGGCATACACCCTTAAAGTGCTGAATTACCGGCACCTTACTGTTATCTGTTACATAGCGGATAAGGCCTTCACCACCACGTGGAATAATCACGTCGATAGTATCAACCTGCTCCATCAGCTCCTGCATCAGAGCGCGGTCCGGGTCGGGGATCACGCTGATTAACGCTTCAGGTAAATCGTGCTCACGCAGTACCTGCTGCAATAAGCCGGCAATCGCCATACTGGTTTGCAGGGCTTCTTTACCGCCACGCAGAATGACACCGTTACCCGATTTAAAACACAATGCACCGGCATCAGCGGTTACGTTAGGACGTGCTTCGTAAATCATACAAACCACACCAAGGGGCACACGCATTTTGTTAATTTGCAGGCCGTTAGGACGTTCCATAATCGAACGCTCCTGCCCTACCGGATCGGCCAGCTCAATAATGGTTTCGATGCCTGCGGCCATATCTTCGATACGCGCGGGCGTCAGAGTCAGGCGGTCTAACATGGCATCATCCAGACCCGCTTCTTTACCCTCGGCAACTTCTTTCGTGTTGACCTTAACAATCTCGTCCTGGTTATCACGAATGGCTGCAGCCATGGCAGCCAGTACTTTGTTTTTTGTTGCTTCATCTAAAATCGCTAACGTTTTCGCAGCGTTAGCTGTGTCGTTGGCAATTTGTGTAATTAAACTCATTTGTTCTCCAATACTGCAATGTGCTGTTCTGAAATAATCGGGCCGGTTTTCTCTTCGAATTCCGATGCAAACTTCTGATTACCTTCATTAGCAATGAAGTTTAACAAACAGCTACTGTAATTTGATTTAGCTTTGGCCAGTTTTACGCCATCTTCACGGCGCACCAGAATGGTATCACCGACTGAAAACTCGCCTTTTACATCAAGGATCTCGCTACTGGTAAGTGACTCGACACCTTCATCCAAATCATCGCTAAATGCTTCTTTAATCACGACCTCACCCTGCGCGTTCGAGGTATGGGTCATCCAGTGCACGTTTTCTTTCATCGGCTTTTCATGCGCCTGGAAGTGCGTGCCAGGGTTTTGTCCTTCGAGCATCAGATTAAATGACAGCTCGGTGAAGCCGTTAATGATAAAGGTATCAATACCGTGGGAAACCGCTTTTTCAGCTGCTTCCACCTTAGTGCGCATGCCACCGGTACCAACACCATCCTCGGCGGCGCCGCCCGCCATGGCATAGATACTCTCATCAATATTGTCTACCCACGATAACAATTTCGCATCGTCATGCTTGTGGGGGTTTTTGTCGTACAGTCCGTCCACGTCAGAACAGATAATCAGGGCATCCGCATCGGCAGCTGCCGCGACCATGGCTGACAGGTTATCGTTATCACCTACTTTAAGCTTGTCGGTAGTTACCGTGTCGTTCTCATTAACGATAGGCAATACACCGTGGTCAAGCAAGCTATCCAGTGTTTCTCGGATACTTACATAGCGCTCACGGTCGCGTAAGTCGGCGTGAGTCAGTAACACTTGGGCCGACGGGAAGTCGAACAGTTTATCCCAGGTTGCCATCATTTCGGTCTGACCCGCTGCGGCCATCGCTTTTTTGATAGCTATGTTCTTTTTTGTTTCTTCCGGGAATATGTGCGCGCCCGCTGCTACCGAGCCTGAGGACACCAGCACTACCTGAATGCCCTGCATCCGGCAACGAACTATAAATTGCGCAATACTCAGAAGATAATGACTACTACATCCCTGACGGTTAGGGGCAATCAATGCACTCCCAACCTTAACTACAATGCGTTTCCAATTTGAACGATTCATATTTCCTATCACCTTAAGATAATTCTGCTAAAACTTTATTTGTTTCGGTAAATTTCGCCTGCACTTCCTCGTGCGGCTCTTCACTGAAGATAATCACGCCCCAGATAGTCAGTGAACTAATGATAAAGCCGGGGACAATCTCATATACCACACTGCTAAGTGTTGCACCGCCTTCGAGGACCGGCGCATAGATCCAGAACAGTACCGTTACAGCACCGCTCAATATGCCTGCCAGCGCGGCTTTATGAGTTAAATTTTTCTTGTATAAACAAAACAGCACCAGCGGACCAAACGCTGCACCAAAACCTGCCCAGGCGTTACTGACCAGCGACAAAATGCTGTTCGATGAATCCCATGCCAGCAGTAACGCAGCGAGTGCTACGCCCGCTACACCATAGCGCCCTATAGCCACGGTTTGCTCCTGGGTCGCTTCTTTTTTACTCACTACACGGTAAATGTCTTCCGTTAGCGAGCTGGCCGACACCAGCAGCTGCGATGAGATAGTACTCATAATGGCAGCCAGAATTGCAGCCATCAGAAACCCACTGATCAACGGATGAAAGAGGATCTCAGAGAATATAATAAAAATAGTCTCTGCATCTGCTACCTGCAAGCCAAACTGGTTTGCATAAGCAATCCCGACAAAACCAGTACCCAATGCGCCAATAATCGTTACCAGCATCCACGACATACCAATGTTACGAGCCGTTGCAATGGCTTTCACTGAGCGAATGGCCATGAAACGCACAATAATGTGCGGCTGTCCGAAATACCCTAAGCCCCATGCCAGGCTGGATACCAGACCAAGCAATGTAAGTTCCTGCCATGATTCACTTAACGACGGAACTGATTCCAGCGCCGCGCTGTTCATTTGCGCCAGACTGTCAAACTCGGTAAACGCAACAATCGGTACCAGCACCAGCGCCACAAACATGATGCAGCCCTGCACAAAGTCCGTCATGCTTACCGCCAGGAAACCACCCAACAATGTATAAGACACCACGACCGCCAGCGTAATAATCAGACCTGTCTGGTAACCCATACCAAACGCACTTTCAAAAAGCTTACCGCCAGCCACTAAACCGGCTGACGTATATAATGTAAAGAACATTACAATAATGCCGGCTGATACCATTCTCACACTGGCATTAGACTGACCGAAACGTTTGGCAAAAAACTCAGGTATGGTCAGCGAGTCATCGGCTACTTCGGTATACACGCGCAGTTTTGGCGCTACCAGAAAGTAGTTAGCCAACGCACCGGCCACCAGGCCAATGGCGATATACATGGCATCAAAACCAGTTAAAAACATCGCACCGGGTAACCCCATCAGCATCCATCCGCTCATATCAGAGGCACCAGCGGATAATGCAGTTACGTGTGGGCTAACCTGGCGACCGCCAAGTATGTAGCCGGAAATGTCACTGGTTGATTGCTTATATGCGAACAATCCAATGCCCAGCATAACTGCAAAGTAGATCGCTAGTGAGATGTAACTTTCAAACGCCATAGAAAAATATTGCCTTTGTATTTTTGTCGTTAACTGATCATCAATATTAATTAGAGGTCTAATTATACGCAGATAAACATTTATTACAAGGGCGAAGACTGCGAGGGGGAAGCGTAAAATCCATTAAAACAGCCATCTACAAACCGTATAAACGTCTTTCACCCCTACTATTCCCGGTTAAATCAAGTTACCAAGGATGAACTATAATAAACTGATTAGTATCGCTTTTTATTTCGATCTTGGAAGTTATACCTGCTTAACATTAAAAACCTACTAAAATGAATTGAATAACCATCTTTGTTCAATTCGTGACATTTTTATTACGGGTCTAAATATTAGAGTTCGTTTTCATCTAAGCCGCAAGCGTTGCAGTTTTATTGACAGACTGACGCACTGACATTGCTATGCCTTCACACCAGGATTGAAACGCTACAGAATCTGCCGCGGAGTAATCGAGCCCTAACCAATGACATTGAGCGCCGTGGGATGCAAAACTCACCTGCATCGCCAGTTCAATATTTGAACAGTTATTATCCTCAACTAAGGTAAATGCTGCGGCTACACCGCAATCTACCAGCAAAGACTGTTGGCAGTGACGAAAAATTAACTCAAAACGCCTCGCCAGCGGGCTGTCTCCATCAGGCGGCAATTGAAATATAACGCCCTGCAGGTGTTTGGCTTTGTCGTCATGCCTGACGAGATCTGAATGGGTGAGTAACTGTAACTTGATGCCACTGTTACCAAAATGAGTACCAAGGCGCTGCACACGCTGGCGGACAGCCTCGTTCCACTCATACAATACAATGCCAACAGAAACTACCGCTGGTTGATAATGATCCTGAGTTATACCCACCTTTTCCTGTTTGCCTGCACCGGCAGACACCGCTAAAGACTCACTCACTGACTAATCTCCTTTCGAAGCCGGCTGATGATTTATCGCCTGTCGCTTTGCATCAGTTATTACAACTAATCCTGCAAAGTCGACGCCAATTTAGAAAAGGGAAAAATAGCCTTTAAATTTCAATAATATATATTGATAAATAACAAGAAATAGATAAGCAGATAGATGAAGGTTCGCCCAGATCTGCCCGCCAGTGTGAAAAATATTCACACCGGCGGTTGCACAGACTACCAGCTGATAGGTTTGCGCTTGCGGAAGAACATCCCGTTAGGACTGTCTTCATCGAGACTGGCCAGCCAGATAGCCGTGTCAGCGCCCTCTTCCGGCGTTAGTGGTGCACTGGGGCCGCCCATTCGGCTGTGAACCCAGCCCGGGCACATAGCATTTACTTTGACATTTTTACCGGCTGGCACTGACGCCGCCGTTTTCACTGTCAGCGCATTCAGCGCCGCTTTCGTGACCGCGTAAGCTGGTGGTCCGCCAAGTTTCTCTGCAAAGCTGCCATATCCACTCGACACATTAATAATACGCCCATAGTTGTTTTCCAGCATGGCGGGCAACACGGCTTTTGTCAGCATCGCCGGACCTTTTACATGTACATCAAACGATGACTGCAGGTCGTCTGCACTTAGCTCCGCGAGATTGTCACTGTGCATCACACCCGCGTTATTAATCAATATATCGATATCACCGAACCCCGCCACTGCTCGTGTGAGAACGTCTTCCATTGCCCCCTGTGCAGTAATGTCCATCACGATTGGATGCACATCGCCATTGAGGTCTGCACAGGCCTGCTCTGCTTCTTCTTCGTCACGGGCTACCAGTAATACCTTGTGACCCAGCTTCAGCAAGCCTTTTGCTATTGCAAAACCGATCCCACGGTTACCTCCCGTTACCATCGACAAGGGTGTCATAACTTCTCCTTTGTGGTTTGGAATGTGTCACTGCCATTAATACGTTGTGCTACGGCTTCAACGCGTTGGCTTAGCAAAAAGATCACAGGCATAAGGCATGCCCAGATGCCAGCAAGTAATAAAACCGTTGGATAAAAGGCAAAGCCGAAGGTGACTGCCTGCAACTTCATACCCGCCACATAGCTTAGCGTACCGCCGACTGCGCCTAGCCCGGCAGCTAACCAATAGTGTTTACTGAGGTATGCCAGGCTGTGCCTGAGAGTAGAGGCAAAAGCGAACCAGAGCAAAACAAGCCAGAAAGGGATCGGTAAGAATTGCCCGGAACCAGAAAAAATGTACACACCAAACCAAGCCAGCAGGCTGTCGGTAATGATCCCCGCGATTGCGGCAGCGAGCACGACGGCGAATTCTGTGAGTGACTGCCCAACCAGCAAAATATGGGCAATCAACAATGCTGTAACCACCCACCAGTATTGATTCTGGAACAGGATAAGCAGCCACCAACTGGCCTGAAAACCGATAAAATTGATTAACTTAAACAATCCTTCACCCCACTGAAATTAACCGCTCGGCACAATAATTGTATTACCGAGGTAACGTTTAACTAATTGCTGTAACTGATACGGCGCTTACGATTGTGGGTTCACTGAGGGAGAGAAAAACCAATGAAGATGGTTAAGTATTATCTGTTGGCTGGCATTTTACTCTGTGTCATTGCGGCCTATGTGCCTTACTGGTGGATAAACGTAGTGATTCTGTGGACCGCGGCATCGCTGTTTGCTGTATGTGTGGCTTATCTGACTAATTACCCTGAATTATTCAGAAAACGTGAAGATGGCAGAATTCCCGTTTACGTTCGATGGCTGTTTATTCCTTTTCTGCTGGGTGCGCGCTTATATAATTTTTATGAACGCAAAACCGACAAGGTACCAAATATTCAGAAAATTGAAGAGCAACTGTATCTGGGCACAAGACTGGTCGGTAGCGACATTGAAAAACTCAGCAACCAGGGGATCGACTGTATTCTGGATGTCACCGCAGAATTTGACGGTCTCGACTGGACCAGTTACCGCTATGATGTGGATTACCTGAATATTCCGGTACTTGACCATGCCAGTCCTACCAATGAGCAGCTTCACCTGGCGCTGAACTGGATTGATCAACATATTCGCGATAACCGCAAAATACTGGTTCACTGTGCCCTGGGGCGCGGTCGCTCGGTACTGGTTATGGCTGCCTACCTGCTGGCCCGTAACGATGCGCTGTCGGTAGTTGATGTGATGAATAAAATTCAGTCGGTAAGAGCAACGGCCAGATTGAATAAACACCAGCTAAAGAGTCTCTCTGCGGTGAAACAACGGGGCCGGTTAAAATTAAATACCCAGTTAGCACTCATCGCCAATCCGGTAGCAGGTGGCGGAAAATGGAAAACATACAAGGAAGAAATCCTTTCTCATTTAAACAGTCAGTTCAGGGTCACCATTTACGAGACCACACCTGAGCTCAATGCCACCTGGCAGGCACGCCAGGCAATAACAGCGGGTAACGAAATACTGATTGCCTGTGGTGGCGATGGAACCGTAACAGAAGTCGCCACGGTAATCCGTGAACACCAGAAGGTACTGGGCATTATTCCACTTGGCACCGCCAATGCACTAAGCCAGATTGTATATGGCCTGCGCAGTAAGCTTGCGCCCATCACCCGCGCCTGTGAGGTAATTTGTGAACAACAATATACGCCGGTGGACACGGCAGAATGTAATGGCAAACTTATGCTATTGGTGTCTGCCATCGGCTTTGAGTCGCAGATGATTGAACATGCCGACCGTGAAGAAAAGAATAATGGCGGTCAGATGGCGTATCTTGAGGGCCTGTGGAAAGCAATGAACACCAGCAGCCCGCAAAAACTTCAGGTCACACTTGATGATGAAAGCTTTGAACTGGATACCCCTTCATTTGTTATCGCCAATGCGGCGCCTCTGAGTACCGCACTCGCTCAGGGTGGCGACCTGCCGGATATGACAGACGGTGAACTGGATATCACCTGGCTTACCCCTACCGAAAATGACATGCCGTTATTTACCGTAGCGGAGCTGGTGTTTGGCAACGAGCAGTCAAAAAAATCATCACAAATCATTCATCACAAACGGGCTAAGCAGGTCAGTATAAAACTGCCTGAAGAGCAAACTTACGTGATTGATGGTGAAACCTACACCACGAGCGAAATTACCGTCAACTGTCAGGCCAGGAATCTGAATATTCTGGCTGACAGCAAGCGTTTTGATGAAAGCTATGAGGTGAGTGAATAACGTTTCCCGATTACATTACCAAGGGTAAATATTACCCTTGGCCGCCCTTCCCACTTCCAGCAAAATAAAAATACCAACATAAAATCATACACATAGACTCAGGCACAGGTATTGCAAAATACTAATCAGAGAGTAACAAACAGTAACCCGCTGGGAGACTCACTGAGTCACACATAACACCCTGAGGTTACTATCCGAATAATTAGTCAGGAGCACTTTATGAACATTTTTGAAGCATTGCGTCAGGATCATGAAAAACAGCGTTTATTACTGAAGATCTTAGTAGAAACACATGGCGACACCGCCGCCCGTCGTGAATACTTCAATGAGCTGAAAGACGAACTGGAACGTCACGCAACAGCCGAAGAACGTCACTTTTACGTACCGCTCATGGATGACGACAAAGCGGTTGAGCTGTCGCGCCACGGCATTGCTGAGCACCACGAGATTGACGAGCTAGTAGAAAAGCTCGATGGCACGGAGTTTAGCTCTCCCGCCTGGTTACGTTTTCTTAAACAACTTAAGGAGCAGGTTGAGCATCACCTTGACGATGAAGAACAGGAATTTTTCCAGATTGCCGGCCGCATCCTCAATGAGAAGCAGAAAAAAGCGCTCGGTGAGGCTTATCGTGACGAAATGAGCGAACTGGCCTAACAGGATACGGATGATGAAAATGCTGAAGCTGGCGATTTATCTGATGCTAGGTGTACCAGTGGTCACGCAGCTGTTTTTGCTGCTCTCACCACTGCAGAAGAACAGCTATGGCCTGATGGTGGCAGGCCTGCTTTTGCTACTTATTTTAATCAGCCTTTCGCTCACCCTTACACAATTCGTGTGGCGGGCCCATAGTGACTCGGCCTAATCCCGCGGGAAGTTAACGGCTCCGATGTCTAGTAATTACTGTATAGAGCGCATGTACCGCCCCCGGTACAAAACCGAGCATGGTAAGTAGCACATTTACCCAGAACCGACGGGTTATTCCAGCGGACAGGTAAACCGCCAGTGGTGGCATTAACACAGCAATCAAGGCCATAAGATAGATATTCATTAGTTTCACCCTACCCTGACAATGTTTCAGGCATAAAAAAACCACCCTTCTGGGTGGTTTTTTATTTGGTGCGGAAAGCGGGACTTGAACCCGCACGGCCGAAGCCACCACCCCCTCAAGATGGCGTGTCTACCAATTCCACCACTTCCGCAAAATCGTTTCTATATGCCCTTAGTTAGGCGTATCACCGGTGTTATCTTCAACCGGTACCGCTGGAACATCGGTATCAGCCGGCGCAGCCTGCTGAGTTGCCGGAACTTCCAGGTTTTCCCACTCATCAGGCGCTTTTTCCTGACGAGCAGTAATATTACCCAGTAACAGGCTGATGACAAAAAATGCCGTTGCCAGAATACCTGTGGCACGAGTCATAAAGTTACCTGAACCGCTTGAGCCGAACACGGTATTAGAACCGCCGGCACCAAAAGAAGCGCCCATATCGGCACCTTTACCCTGTTGAATCAGCACAAAGCCAATTAACAGCAGTGCTACAATCAGGTATGCAACCAAAAGCACTTGATAAATCATTTTCTATCCTCGTTAGCCTGCCGCCTGGCAAACTTGTCTAAATTCTTCTACTTTCAGGCTTGCTCCGCCAATCAGACCACCGTCAATATCCGGCTGAGCAAATAATTCTTTCGCATTCGATGCTTTAACGCTGCCACCATAAAGGATTTGCATCCCTGATGCCAGATCCTCACTGAAGCTGGCTAAATGCCCGCGTATAAACGCATGAACGTCCTGAGCCTGTTCAGGTGTGGCTGTTACACCGGTACCGATGGCCCAGATAGGCTCATAGGCAATCACCGCTTTGCTTAATTGCTCTGCTGACATCAGGCTTGTTAATGCATCAAGCTGAGCAGCTAAAAAGCTTTCCAACTCACCCACTTCGCGGGTTTGCAGCGATTCACCGATACAAATAATCGGTGTCAGGCCACTGTTGATTGCCTTTAAGGCTTTCTCAGCAACCAGTTTGCTCGTCTCGCCATGGTCATCACGACGTTCTGAGTGACCGACAATGACATACTTACAACCAAACTCAATCAGCATTTGAGCTGAGATATCACCGGTATGTGCGCCGTTATCAAGCTCACTTACCGTTTGTCCGCCAAGGGCGAAGTCAGCGCCGGCAAACTCACTAAGATAACACGCTGGCGGGCATATTATTACCTCTACCGCTGCGCTATCAACACCATCCATTAGTGTAGAAAATTCTTTAACCAATGAACGGCTGCCGTTCATCTTCCAGTTTCCAGCTACGATTGGCTTTCTCATGTATCGTCTTCCAACTGTGTTTGACTTCATCCCGGCGTCAAAGCGGGCGTGATATTAACTATTCCCTTACGATTATACAAGTAAAAAACCGCAAAATATTGAGCTAAAACAGACTAACTGGACACATTACGAACAGCATCGGCGATTTTCTCCGCCCAGGTCGTAGAAGCCAGTTCATCATCTGACTCAACCATAACCCGAATTAACGGTTCAGTACCACTCTTGCGTAACAACACGCGGCCCTGTTTACCCAGTGCACTTTCGGCTTCTGCTTTCGCCGTTAGTACCTCATCGCTGTTTAACGGATCGCTATCGGCGTTTTCAAACCGGACGTTGACCAGCGTTTGTGGGAATTTTTCAAAACCACTGGCTAAATCGTGCAATGTCATATTGGCGCGCAGCATGGCAGAAATAACCTGCAGGCCGGCAATAATCCCGTCGCCGGTAGACGCCAGGTTGAGGTTAAGCACGTGCCCTGAGTTTTCACCGCCGATGGTCCAGTTTTTCTGCTGCAGCAATTCCATTACATAGCGGTCACCGACTTTAGAACGTTCAAAAGGCACGCCCAGCTTATTCAGCGCTATCTCAAGGCCAAGGTTACTCATCAGGGTTCCTACTACACCACCGCCATTGAGACGGCCGCCTTTTAACGCGTCGCGAGCAATAATGAATAACACCTGGTCGCCATCAATGACATTGCCCAGATGATCCACCATCATGATACGATCACCATCGCCATCCAGGGCAAAGCCTAAATCGGCTTTGTGTTCCAGCACGGCCTCAACCGTTGAGCGCATACTGGTGGCGCCAACGCCTTCGTTAATATTCAGGCCATTGGGTTTAGTACCCAGTTCAATAACCTCGGCACCAAGCTCAGCCAGTACATTCGGCGCAATGTGATACGTAGCGCCATGAGCACAATCTACCACGACTTTGAGCGCCTGCAGGGATAACTCAGACGGAAAGGTACCTTTGCAGTATTCGATATAACGGCCTGCTGCATCATTAATCCGGGTGGCTTTACCCAGTTTATTCGATGCGACACAGGTCATTGGTTTATCCATCATCTCTTCAATGGCTATTTCAATGTCATCATCGAGCTTAAAGCCGTCAGAAGAGAAAAACTTAATACCGTTATCATAATAAGGATTGTGCGAGGCACTGATCACAATGCCTGCTTCAGAGCGAAACGTTTTAGTCAGGTAGGCAATGGCCGGGGTTGGCATTGGCCCCAGTAAACCACTATTGATACCGGCCGCCGACAGGCCTGCTTCAAGGGCTGATTCCAGCATATAACCGGAGATTCTGGTGTCCTTACCTATCAGTACCTTATTAGTACCATGGCCGGCCAGCACCTTGCCTGCCGCCCAACCCAGTTTAATGACAAATTCCGGGTTAATGGCACTTTCACCCACTTTGCCGCGGATACCATCAGTACCAAAATATTTTCTCGCGCCCATAACGTATTTCCTAATTATAATGTATTCATATAGCTGGCGACTTTCACAACATCGGCAGTTTCCTCGACGTCGTGTACTCTTATTATTTGTGCGCCTTTCAGCGCCGCAATGGTTGCCACTGCTAAACTTCCTGCCAGCCTTTTATCCACCGGCTGACCGGTTAAATTCCCTATCATGGATTTGCGCGACATGCCCACCAGTAACGGCATATTAAACTGGTGAAATCGCTCAAGTTCATTTAATAACTGATAGTTGTGTTCAAGAGTCTTACCGAAGCCAAACCCCGGGTCAAGCAGGATTTTATCCCGACTAATACCAGCCGCTTCGCAAGCTGCAATTTGCTGGGTGAAAAAGGTTTCGATGTCAGTAAACAAATCCGCATAATGTGGACTGGCCTGCATAGTTCTGGGCTGCCCCTGCATATGCATCAGGCACACCGGTACGCCATATTCAGCCACTACCTCACGACAGCCGGGCTCCTGTAACGCCCGAACATCATTGATCAGATCGCCACCGGCGGCCAGCGCTTCGCGCATTACCGGCGCTTTACTGGTATCAATGGATATAACAATATCAGATTGGGTCCGAAGGGCCTCCACTACAGGTACTACCCGTTCGAGCTCCTCATCAAGGCTGACATCCGGGGCCCCCGGGCGGGTGGACTCTCCGCCAATATCAATTATCGTCGCGCCGGCCTCTTCCATCGCCCGGGCCTGCTCAAGCGCAGCTTGCAGGGTATTGTGCTGACCACCATCCGAAAAGGAATCGGGTGTAACGTTTAAAATCCCCATCACCTGGGGCTGAGAAGTAGATAAGGTTATCGATCTGATTTGCATAACGGATAATAGCTTACTGTAAATACAAAAAAGCGCCGGGATTACCGGCGCTTTTAATTAATTGTCCGAGGCTTAGCCCGGCAGGTCACCCGGTTTACCAACAGACGGCTTATCAACACCATCATCAGTAATCTCGCCTTCTTTGCTGGGTGCACCACCACTTGGCTTATCGCCACTTGACGGACGGTCATCCCAACCGGCTGGTGGTCGCACATCGCGACGCGCCATCAGGTCATCAATCTGTTTGGCATCAATGGTTTCGTACTTCATCAGTGCATCTTTCATTGTGTGCAGAATGTCGATGTTTTCTTCCAGGATTTGCTGGGCACGGTCGTAGTTACGATCGATCACAGACTTGATCTCCGCATCAATGGCACGGGCAGTGTCATCAGACATGTTTGATGCCTTTGACATAGATTTACCCAGGAACACCTCACCTTCGTCTTCGGCGTATAGCATTGGTCCCATCTTGTCTGACAGTCCCCATTGAGTCACCATCTTCCGGGCAATATCGGTAGCTCGCTCGATATCGTTCGAGGCCCCGGTAGTCACCTTGTCGTTGCCATAAATGATTTGCTCAGCAAGACGGCCGCCAAACAAGCTGGAAATCATACTCTCCAGGTGTTGTTTGCTGTGGCTTACCCTATCCTGTTCCGGCAGATACATAGTCACACCTAGTGCGCGACCGCGTGGAATGATAGATACTTTGTAAACCGGATCGTGCTCTGGCACTAAACGCCCCACGATGGCGTGGCCAGCCTCGTGGTAAGCCGTCATGGTTTTCTCTTCTTCAGACATCACCATAGACTTACGCTCAGAGCCCATCATTATTTTATCTTTGGCTTTCTCAAACTCTTCCATCGATACCAGTCGACGGTTAGCTCGCGCAGCAAATAGCGCCGCTTCATTTACCAGATTAGCCAAATCGGCACCAGAAAAGCCAGGCGTACCACGGGCGATTACCGATGGTTCAACATCGTCAGCAACCGGTACTTTACGAACGTGTACTTTAAGGATCTGTTCACGACCACGAATATCCGGCAGACCAACAACCACCTGACGGTCGAAGCGACCAGGACGTAACAGAGCCGGGTCAAGCACATCCGGACGGTTAGTCGCCGCGATAACAATAATTCCTTCGTGACCTTCAAAGCCGTCCATTTCAACCAACATCTGGTTTAGCGTTTGCTCACGCTCATCGTGACCACCACCTAAACCGGCACCACGCTGACGGCCAACGGCATCGATTTCGTCGATAAAGATAATACAGGGCGCGGCTTTACGAGCCTGTTCAAACATATCGCGAACCCGTGATGCACCAACACCAACAAACATTTCTACAAAATCAGAACCTGAAATAGTAAAAAACGGCACTTTCGCTTCACCGGCTATCGCTTTTGCCAACAGGGTTTTACCCGTACCAGGAGGGCCTACCATCAGTACGCCCTTGGGAATTTTACCGCCAAGCTTCTGGAACTTGGACGGGTCGCGCAGGAAATCTACCAGCTCGGACACATCTTCTTTCGCCTCGTCGCAACCGGCAACGTCGGCAAAAGTGGTTTTGATTTGATCTTCACTGAGTAAGCGTGCTTTGCTCTTGCCAAAGGACATAGCACCACGGCCACCGCCACCTTGCATTTGTCGCATGAAGAAAATCCACACTGCAATAAGTAGCAGCATAGGAAACCATGAAATGAAAATTGACGTCAGAATTGACGGCTGTTCAGGCGGTTCACCCAGCACGCGAACATCCTGTTTCACCAAATCTGAAATCAGTTGGTCATCAAAATACGGGATGTAAGTTTTGAAGGTTTCACCTGAACGCTTCACACCACGGATTTCGTTGTTGTCACTGCTGATGCGGACCTCACGAATGGTGCCTTGTTTTACTTCCTTTAGAAATGTGGTGTAGTCAGTTTGTGCCCGGCCAGATTCGCTGGGTGAAAAACTTTGGAAAACCGCCATTAAAACTACTGCGATCACCAACCACAAGATTAAGTTTTTTGCCATGTCGCTCAATGCTACTAACCTCTGTAAAAATCATCCGGTCTCAATGTGACGCTAAATTGCGCCAGTAAAAACGACCGGTGAGTGTCTCAAAAACGCGATAACTAAGCCTACTATACTTTATAAACGCTTGCTACCTAATACGCTTCTCTGCAACGCGCTCCGGACAGATCCGATGCGCGTAATGTTACGATTCAGACGGTGTTTTATAAACACGAAAAAAACCACCTGAACACTCCCCCACTGCTACACTTTAAGACTGCTAATCTGTTGCCAGGTTCCAGTCGTGTACCGCGCAAATCCTCTGCTAACTACAAAGGCACACTCCTGATAACGTTGCACCATTATCTTTAGTAACCGTGCTGTCTCACCATTTTCTACGGGAAAACCGATCAATCTGTTCAATCCGGAGACTAAAAGTATTTTACCGATTCCGTTTTGCCTGTTAAGCGAGTCAACCCAATACCTGAACCAAATGTACAATTAATCAACGTTTAACCCTGGCTTGCGGCATCTTTTTTGTCTTTACCGCGCGATCCCAATAGGATTGTAGTCGAGATGGCGTTAGAATACGTTTTTTCAAGATAGACTTTGCACTTAAATTGTAAGAAAAACTTAAATAATGAAACTTTCAAATAAACAAAAGCAATTCCTTAAAGGCCTGGCCCACCCCTTAAAGCCCGTTGTTCAGCTTGGCGGCAATGGTTTAACCGAAGGTGTACTGGCTGAAATCGACAACGCGCTGAATCATCACGAACTAATTAAAGTAAAAGTCCCCTCGGATGATAGAGAAGAAAAAGCGTTGATCATGGACGCCATTATTCGCGAAACGGCCAGTGAGAAGCTACAGGTAATAGGTCACACGCTGATTCTGTATCGCCCGAGCGAAGAGTGTAAAATTCAGTTGCCAAAATAAGTTGTCCCATAACTTCCTGCACATTCCCTTTCCGTAAACGTTAAGTAAAATAAGCTTAACATTTTACTAACAATAAACGGAGTAGCAATGCAGATAGCCAACCATACAGCTGTGATCACCGGCGGGTGTTCAGGGCTGGGCCTGGCGGTAGCCAAACAGCTGGTGTCAATGGGCACCAATGTTGTTCTCATCGATATCAACAGTGAAGCCGGCGCCACACAGCAAGCAGAGTTAGGTGTTGACAATACCCTGTTTATCAATGCCGATGTCACCAGTGAACAAGCCGTTAGCGCTGCGCTGGATACTGCCGTGGAGCGCTTTGGTGCTATTCATTTTTGCGTAAATTGTGCCGGTATAGCCCCGGCCGAGCGTTTACTCAATAAACAGGGCGAGCCCGCTAGTCTGACGCGCTTTAATCAAACCCTGGCAATTAACCTCAGTGGTACCTATAACGTAGCGCGGCTGGCCGCGGCGAAGATGGCAGAAAATGCTCCTAACCCAGATACTGGCGAACGCGGCGTTATAATCAATACGGCGTCCATCGCCGGTTACGAGGGTCAGATTGGCCAAACCGCTTACGCCGCGAGTAAAGCAGCCATTATTGGCTTAACACTGCCGATGGCCAGGGAACTGTCGAACCTGGGGATTCGGGTTAACAGCATTGCGCCGGGCGTAATGGGGACACCACTACTCACCGCTATGCCGCAACAGGTACAGGACGCGCTGGGTGCAAACGTGCCTTTTCCGGCCCGCCTTGGCAGCCCGGAAGAGTTTGCCCACCTTGCCCAGCATATTTGCCAGAATAGTTATATAAACGGCGAAACCATCCGTCTGGACGGTGCATTACGCATGCAGCCTAAATAAATAAAGGTCAAAATGAATTATCGGGCTGCAGGCCAGTCCGCTAAGTAACACGCCGGCTTTATTCTTCTGCGCCATTCACTGTACAGGCAATCTGATACAAGCGCTTAACGGCCAGGTCATTAACGGTATTTTTCGGATAACGGCCACGGCTCGACAGCACACCGGCTTCTTTCTCCATCAGCAGTTCAAGCGCATCATCCACGGTTTCCACACTGTAGATAGCAAACTGACCTTTTTTTACCGCATCCACTACGGCTTTATCGAGCACCAGGTGACGAACATTCGATTTGGGGATGATCACGCCCTGCTCACCATTTAAACCGCGATGCTGGCAAACATCAAAAAAGCCTTCTATTTTTTCATTAACACCGCCTACGGCCTGGACTTCACCGTATTGGTTAATGGAGCCGGTGACCGCCAGCGACTGCCGGGCGGGAATATCTGTAATGGCTGAAATGAGCGCCACCAGTTCGCCCAAGGAAGCGCTGTCACCGTCGATATGGCCATAAGATTGTTCCAATGCAATGTTCGCTGATACGGTTAACGGGAAAGCCTGCGCGTATTTGTTACCGAGATAACCGGTAAGTAGCATTACCCCTTTCGAGTGAATAGGCTGTCCCAGTTCAACTTCCCTCTCAATATCCACCACACCACTGGCGCCGGCATAAACCGTGGCGGTGATCCGTGCCGGCGTGCCAAACGCCGTATCACCAATGTCCATTACCGTCAGGCCATTTACTTTACCGATAGCATTACCATGCGTTGCAATGAGTACCTGGCCTTCCTTTATATCGTTTAGTAACGAGGTACTAACACGGCCGGTACGGCGTTTCTTAGCCATCAGAGCCGAATTCAGGTGACTTAAATCAATTTGCTTATCACCCACTTTTACGCAGAAATAATGGGCCTCATTGAGCAATTCTATGACATCGGCAAAATGGGCCGACAGCTTTTCCTGATGTTCTGCCATGCGCAAAGAATATTCAACCAGGCGGTACATGGCAGGCTGGGTAATTCCCTTCAGGCCAAGCTGAATGATTTTCTTGCGCACCCGACCAACAAAATCAAACAGGTTTTGCCGGGTTGCGCTGATTTCATGGTCAAAATCAACCAGTACCCGAAACAGTTCATTAAACTCTGAGTCGTAATCCTGCAAGGTATAGTACAGGNCGCGGGAGCCCATCAGAATGACTNNNACTTTCAGCTCGATGGCCTGGGGCATCAGTGTCATGGCACTGGCCATGCCTACGTCCTGTTGCGGTAAGTCCATTTTTAACTTACCAAACTTGACCGCCAGTTTAAGTGCTTCCCACACGTAGGGCTGATGTAGCAGTTGATCGGCGTCGAGCAGCAGATNCCCGCCGTTGGCCTTGTGCAGTGCACCCGGACGGATCATTTTATAGTTGGTGTACATTGCCCCGCCCAGATGGGTGTACTCAATTAAGCCAAACAGATTCTGNTAAGTNGGNTTGGGCTCATAAACNACCGGCGCACCGCCTTCCAGNCTATGNGCACAGATAACATTTGGCANAAAATGCTCTTCGAGNATNTCCCGGCGGTCNCGTTCATCCANNTTTTCAGCTTTNGGNTCTTCGGTCAGAAAAGCAATCACCGCTTCAATCAGGTGNGACTTTAACTGNCGCAGGTGTTTAAGCACCCCGAGGTCACCAGAATACTTATGTTCCAANTCCTTAAGCAGTGGNCGGATNCCGTGNTCTGCNGTNTCCCGGTTCAGCTTGCGTAACTGCTCTGAATTTTCCCGCTTCCACACNGGTAACGANAGCANACTCTCNCTNAGCCGGTTTTCCAGCTCATCNATTAANTTGTAAAANCCTTCGCGCTGCTGNTCNGTGAGNTGNGCAAATTCACTGTCATCAATGGGTTTATTATTNACAATGGGNGCAAANCTNACGGTGCCCTGCTCTTCATGCATGGCCACTGAATTNGCCTGNGCAAAGCGTTCNACNCTATTGATGGCTTCATCGTATTTTTGTTCAAAGTGCCTGGCAATTGCCGCTTTTTTACGCTGATATCCNGGNTTNTCAAAGGCCGCCGGGNAGGTATCGAGNAANTCNTCCACCAGATTNGCCATATCCCGGGCAAATTCCCGCGCNCCGCCNGGNTGCATGCGCAGCACNAGAGGCTCGCGTTCTTCCTCNAAATTGTTGATAAAACACCAGTCATCGGGCGTGGCCAGNTTACTNACATGCCGTTCGATGTATTCCTTAACCAGNGTGAANCNGCCNGTNGCNTGCTCNCCCATCACATANAGNTTGTAACCGGTAGAATCGATATTTAAACCGAANGTNAGCGCCTCGCGGGCCCNNTCCTGACCTATAAAGGTCGAATTTAACGCCGCGTCATCNTTNAGTGCCTGATTGATGGCNCGACGATTTATATTGGGGGTGAGCTGTGTGGCAGGTAACCGCTCCCAGGTCATAGCTATATTCTTCTTTATNTANTCTCACTACAGTGAATCCTGAATCCCCNTGCCTGTCAAACCCTAAACTTGTGTTTGCTCAATTTCCATACTAGCCTGANCNATTGANTCNTANCCCCNTGTTNGGAACCNCCANAATGAAGTTANTAGCCTTNTTTACCNTGCTGCTGAGTANNGCCTGNTTNGCCAAACCAGAAGTNATTGCCGTCAGTGANANNGGCTTTATTGTNGAGAATAAGGTCCANATTGNTGCACCGGCNGANGNGGTNTGGNNTGCNCTTATCANTGANATNGATAANTGGTGGCCGAAAAGCCACAGNTGGTGGGGCGAAGAAGGNNAATTCACCCTGCAGGCAAANGCCGGTGGATGTTTTTGTGAAGTAGCAGGAAATCGCTCCGCACAGCACATGCAGGTCGTATTTGTCGATCCACTAAAATTACTCAGAATGACCGGCGGCCTCGGCCCCTTGCAGGGCATGGGCGTGTTTGGCTCGCTGGACTGGGTATTTGAGTCAGTGTCCAATGGTACTCAGATTACCCTGACCTATCGTGTACAGGGTTTTACACCCGATGGCTTTAGCAAACTGGCGCCTGTGGTAGCCGAGGTGCAGGGTTTGCAGTTACAGGGCCTGGCAAATTACCTCGCAAACGATTAAATTACGGTCAATTGAGCCAAATATTCCGCTTCATTCGGTTCCGCCTATTGTGGCATACGCCACCGCTAAGTTATTCTATGGGGTTATTATACCCATAATCTACTGGTGGTGGTGTTTAGACTCTTTTTCACACCTGCCGCCGGTACAGTTGTTAAAGTTAAATAAAGCGGAAGCCTCAGGTAAATGGCCGAAAATCAGTACAACCCACAAGAAATCGAAAGTGCGGTGCAGCAGCACTGGCAAGATACCAATGCCTTTAAGGTGACAGAAGAGCCGGGTAAAGAGAAGTTTTACTGCCTGTCTATGTTCCCCTACCCCAGTGGCCGCCTCCACATGGGACACGTGCGCAATTATACCATCGGTGATGTAATCAGCCGTTTTCAGCGTATGCAGGGCAAAAATGTACTGCAACCCATGGGATGGGATGCCTTTGGTCTGCCAGCAGAAAACGCGGCAATTAATAACAATACCGCGCCGGCCAAATGGACCTACTCAAATATTGACTACATGAAAAACCAGCTTAAATCGCTGGGCTTCGGCTACGACTGGGACCGTGAAGTCGCCACCTGTAAGGCAGACTACTATCGTTGGGAGCAGTGGTTCTTCACGCGCCTGTATGAAAAAGGCCTGGTTTATAAGAAAAACTCCACGGTTAACTGGGATCCGGTAGACCAAACCGTGCTCGCCAACGAACAGGTTATTGATGGCCGTGGCTGGCGTTCAGGCGCGGTGGTTGAACAAAAAGAAGTCCCCCAGTGGTTCATTAAAATCACTGATTACGCCGAAGAGCTGTTACAGGATCTCGAACAACTGGAAGACTGGCCGGAACAGGTTCGGGCTATGCAGGCTAACTGGATTGGTCGTTCTGAGGGCGTTGAAATTACCTTTAAGATGGCTGAGCAAGTTAATGATGTCAGCGATTTAACGGTTTACACCACGCGTCCGGATACCTTTATGGGCGTCACCTATGTTGCCGTGGCTGCGCAGCATCCGCTGGCCGAGGCCGCCGCGCAGAACAATGCCGGTGTTGCTAAATTCATCGACGAATGCAAAAACACCAAAGTCGCCGAAGCCGAGCTGGCCACCATGGAGAAAAAAGGCTGTTCAACCGGCTTTTACGTGGTCCATCCGTTAACCGGCGAGCAATTACCAGTATGGGTAGCTAACTTCGTATTGATGGATTACGGCTCAGGCGCAGTCATGGCGGGACCTGGACACGATCAGCGTGACTGGGAATTTGCTACCCGCTACGATTTACCTATCAAGCAGGTTATCGAGCCACAGCAAGGTAGCAATGTCGAATGTGATCTGAGCGCGTCAGCCTTCACCGAAAAAGGCGTACTGATTAATTCTAACGACTTTGACGGACTGGAATTTGACGCTGCCTTTAACGGTATTGCCGACAAACTGGTGGATCTCGGCTGTGGTCAGCGTAAGGTAAACTATCGCCTGCGTGACTGGGGCGTGAGCCGTCAGCGTTACTGGGGGGCGCCTATCCCGATGCTGAATCTGGAAAACGGTGAATCCGTGCCGGTACCGGCCGATGAACTGCCGGTAGTATTACCTGAAGATGTGGAAATGGACGGGGTAACCTCGCCAATTAAAGCCGACCCACAATGGGCCAAAACCACTTACAACGGTGAAGCTGCACTGCGCGAAACCGATACCTTTGACACCTTTATGGAATCTTCCTGGTACTACGCGCGCTACAGCTGTGCGACTACCGATGATGCCATGCTGGATCCGGCCAAAGCTAACTACTGGCTACCAGTTGATCAATATGTAGGCGGTATCGAACACGCTATCCTGCACCTGTTATATTCCCGCTTCTATCACAAATTACTACGTGATGAAGGACTGGTTGAATCTGACGAACCTTACAAGCGTTTGCTGTGTCAGGGCATGGTGCTGGCTGACTCCTACTACAGTGAAGACGAAAAAGGGAAGAAAACCTGGTATTCGCCCACTGAAGTGGCCACCGAAAAAGATGACAAGGGCCGGATCGTGAAAGCCTGGCTAACCGCCGATAATACGCCGGTTCAGCACGGCGGTATGACCAAAATGTCGAAATCGAAAAATAACGGTATCGACCCGCAACAGGTTATCGATCAGTACGGTGCCGATACGGTACGTTTGTTTACTATGTTTGCAGCGCCACCAGAGCAAACGCTGGAATGGGTAGACTCAGGGGTAGAAGGCGCTAACCGCTTCCTGCGCCGTGTCTGGAAACTGGTTAATGATCATCTGGCTGCCGGCACCCCCGGGGAGCTCGACATTAAAGCGCTGGATAAGCCGCAGCAGGCACTGCGCCGTGAACTGCACAAAACCATTGAAAAAGTTAGTGATGATTTGGGCCGTCGTCAGACGTTCAACACGGCGGTAGCCGCGATCATGGAGTTGCTTAACCACCTGCAAAAAGCACCGCAGGAAAGCAGCCAGGATATCGCCTTAATGCGTGAAGCGGTTAACAGCATTGTCTTGCTGTTGAATCCAATCACGCCGCACATCTGCCATCACCTGTGGGCTAAGCTTGGTCATACCAACAGCATTGAAACAGCGCCGTGGCCGGTGGCTGATAAAGACGCATTGGTTGAAGACGAAAAGCTAATCATTGTTCAGGTTAACGGTAAACTGCGGGCTAAAATTACCGTCTCAGCCACTGCCAGCAAAGACGAGCTGGAACAACTGGCTAAAGACCAGCCCAATGTGCAGCAGTTTACCGAAGGCAAGACCATCCGTAAGGTCATTGTGGTGCCCGGTAAGCTGGTGAATATCGTGGCTAACTAATGCGCGGATTAACTGTTATCAGTAAAAGTCTGATCCTGATGATAACCACACTGGCTCTCGCCAGCTGTGGTTTTCATTTGCGCAGCGATAAAACCCTGCCAAGCAACACCGACTACCTGTACGTTCAGGCAACCAGTCAGAACGCACCACTGGTGCGAGCGCTGGAAAATCGCATGAATGTATATCAGATCAAAGGCGGCCCGGAAGCCGCCCCCGGTCTTGAAGAAACAACGATAACCCTGCGCCTGCAACCCGAGTCATTGGATCGCCGGCTACTGTCGGTCTTTGCTACCGGTCAGGTAGCAGAATATGAGCTCATTTATGCTGTTCGCTATACGGTACTGTTTCCCAACGGTGAGGAACTGAAAACCTCCTTTGAAGTATTACGGGAATATCAGGATGACCCCGATCAGGTGCTGGCAAAATCGCGTGAGCTGAANCTGGTGCTCAGTGAAATGCGNCTGGAAGCAGCCGANCGNATNATTCGNTTGTTATCCAGTCAGTACGCGGGGCTTTAATCAGGTGCAGGTTTATCCCGATCGNTTCAGGCAAACCTTAAAAGAGGGTCTNAAGGGCTGCTATCTGGTNTTTGGTGATGAGCCTCAGCANAAGTTTGAAATTCTNCAGGCATTAAGANCAACAGCCAAACAGCAAGGCTTCGATGANCGCACGGTNCTGGTNGCTGANGGCGANTTTAGCTGGTCACGTTTAATCGATGCGACCCAGAGTATGTCGCTGTTTGCGGCNCGCCAGNTAATCGAGNTNGAATTACCNACNGGNAAGCCNGGNACCGAAGGTGCNGGTATCCTNACNGACCTGGCNGGNAACTTATCGAGCGATACNCTGCTCATCATCCATGGCGGCAGAATTGGCAAGGACGTGCAGCGAACCAAATGGTTTAAAGCCCTCGACGCCATNGGNGTATTCACCATNTGCTATCCGCTGGAAGGCGCGCAGCTNCACAAGTGGATCCAGCAACGNCTGCAATCNGAGTCNTTTCAGTTTACNCCCGCCTGCGTGAANCTCATNGCTGACTTNAGNGANGGCAANNTGATGGCTGCCGCNCAGGAAATTGAAAANCTNACCCTGGCCTACCCGGANAAACAGCTGGACGAAGAAAAACTGGCCAGCGCCCTGGTGGATCAGTCNCGNTTCAACGTTTTTCAGCTGGTGGATATCATGCTNCAGGGCGATCGCACCCGCTGCGTNAAAATNCTNCAACGNCTGGAAAGTGAAGGNATTGANCCNAANATTATNATCTGGGCACTGGTNCGNGANTGGCAGACGNTGTGGAAGCTGAATCATCTGCAAAACAGCGGTCAGACAATCACCTGGCCGAAGCTGGGGATCTGGAAAAACCGNCAGGGCTANTANCAGCANGCAATNCAACGGTTGTCNAAACANGANCTGACNNTGATTGGTGAGCAGCTCACCGAAGCCGACCAGNTNTTTAAGCANACNTCTGTNGTCAGGCCATATATCAAACTTTGNCATTTATGNCTGTTGTTCACCGGTGTGCCGCTGGCGCATATGGCATTTGCTGAAAGTGCAGATACNCTCTGATGCGAGCGNTATTAGGGGGGACCTTTAACCCGCCGCATCAGGGCCATATAAAAGCGGGACTGGAAGCCATTAATGAGATTGGCGTTGAGCGGCTGGCTTTATTACCNTGCAAATTACCACCGCATAAAACNGCGCCNGANACAACNACNGCCCACCGCTTAAAAATGCTTGANCTGGCCTGTGNGGATGAGCCCGCGTTATATGTTGAGCCNNTGGAATTATCCTTNCCNGCGCCCTCTTANACNGTNAAGACNCTACAGCATTTACGCCGCACGCTGGGCANTGAGCCATTGTTTTTTCTGTTGGGTGAAGATTCACTGTATAATCTGCCGAGCTGGTATCATTGGCAANCANTNACAGACTANTGTCATATTGTGNTTATGCGNNGACCNGCTTCGCCNGGCGANCCGGATGNAACACTGCGCNANTGGCTNANNGANCGNCAGTGNACGCAATTAGANACGTTTTATCACCAGCCTGCCGGGCTGGTGTATTATACCGACAGTCAGGACTATGCCGTGTCTTCCACGCAATTACGNGATGCGCTGACTGCCGGACAAACAACTGACCGTGTGGTGACTGACTGGCTTAGNCCGGCAGTNCTGCACTATATTAAACAACATAAGTTATACGGCACCATTTAAGGTGTNAGTGAGGAGAACTTTTGCAACACGAGCAACTCAAAGCGTTTGTCTTAGACAAAATTGACGATATGAAAGGACGGGATATCGTTGAATTAAATGTAAAAGGAAAATCAACCGTCACTGATACCATGGTTATNTGTTCGGGTAANTCCAAACGCCATGTCAGTTCGATTGCNGAACANGTGCAGGTAGANGCCAAGCACGCCGGTCATGCCCCGCTAAATGTNGAAGGCAAGGAAACCGGNGACTGGGTACTGGTCGACTTAGGCGATATCATTGTGCATATCATGCAGGATGAAGCCCGGGATTTTTATCAGTTGGAAAAGCTTTGGGGTTAACTCCCCGGCCGACACGGAGTTAGTAAACTGTGCGCATACAGGTAATTGCNGTTGGTAATAAAATGCCAGACTGGGTGAGCACNGGCACCAANGANTTTNTGCGNAGGTTNCCGGCNGATATGCCGNTNACGTTTACCGAAATNNNGCCGGGCAAACGCGGCAAAAACGCAGATATCAAACGNATCCTGCAAAAGGAAGGCGAAGCCATGATTGCGGCNATTGGTAAGTCCGATAAAGTGGTCACGCTGGAAGTCACCGGCCGCCCNTGGGACACTCCGGCGCTGGCCCGCCAGTTAGACAGCTGGAAAATGGATGGNCGCGATATCAGTTTACTCATCGGNGGACCAGAAGGCCTTGCCCCGGCATGCTGTGAGCTGGCCGAACAACGCTGGTCACTCTCCCCTCTTACTCTGCCGCANCCNNTGGTACGAATCATCGTCGCCGAATCTCTGTACCGGGCCTGGTCTGTTACCCAGAACCACCCCTACCACAGAGAATAATGCATGCCGATTAAGCGTCAGACCATTCGCGACCACACNGCTGAGGCAAANCTGTTTGCCCGCCGGGCAGTGATTGCCGGGNTGGTAGTATTTGCCCTGCTGGCAATGGTNGTGAGTAACCTCTACTTTTTGCAGGTAGAGCACTTTGANGATTACCAGACCCGCTCAAACGGCAATCGGATTAAAGTNTTGCCNATTGCNCCNAATCGCGGNCTCGTNTACGACCGTAACGGCGTATTACTGGCAGAAAACCGGCCGGTATACAGCCTCGAAATTATCCCCGAGAAAGTNGATAATCTNGAGCATACNCTNATATTTTTGCAGGCGCTGATGGGNATNACNGATGATGAGGTGGAAGATTTCAAACAGTCNCTGCGCGGACAGCGCCGNTTTAAGCCNGTAGCGCTNCGCACCCGNNTAACNGAAGANGAAGTNGCNCGCTTTGCCAGCCGTAGCCACCGTTTTCCCGGCGTTTCCATCGAGGCGCGCCTGGCCCGTTACTATCCGTATAAAGAAACTCTCACCCATGCCCTCGGCTATGTGTCTAAAATCAATAAAAAAGACCTGCAAAAAATCCAGGAGGCCGGTGAGGAGGCCAACTACGCGGCCACCTATGATATTGGCAAACTGGGCATTGAAAAATATCACGAAGACATTCTCCACGGCGAAGTCGGTTATCAGCAGGTTGAAGTCAACAGTCAGGGCCGGATAATTCGCACTCTGGATGTTCAACCGCCCACTCCGGGTCGCGATATTGTTCTGAATATTGATATTCGCCTGCAGCAGGCGGCGCAGGAAGCGCTGAAAGATCAGCGCGGCACAATCATTATTTCCTCTGCGCATACCGGCGGTATCCTGGCGATGTACTCTAATCCCAGTTACGATCCCAATTTATTTGTGCATGGGATCAGCAGTAAAAATTACTCGGCATTACTTAATTCGCCGGACCGCCCGTTAATTAACCGTGCCACCCAGGGGCAATATCCACCGGCTTCAACAGTTAAGCCGCTGCTGGGATTACTGGGACTGGAAACTGATACGGTGACACCTGAATACTCGATTACCGATACCGGCAAGTACCGCTTGCCCAATGTCTCTCATGTCTGGCGCGACTGGCGTAAATGGGGCCACGGCGAGGTAAATCTGACCCGCGCGGTGGAGGTGTCCTGCGATACGTATTTTTATGATCTGGCCTACGAAATGGGCATCGATAAAATCAGCGATTACATGTCGGAGTTCGGCTTTGGTGATTATACCGGCATCGACTTATACGAAGAGAGCGACGCCAATATGCCAAGTCGAGGCTGGAAACGGGCCCGCTTTAATCAGCCCTGGTACATCGGCGATACCATTGCGGTAGGCATTGGCCAGGGATACTGGACAACGACCCCTATTCAACTGGTTCACGCTACTAATGCGCTGGTTAACTACGGTGCCCGGTTTGTACCGCAGATCCTGCAGGGCTATCGCGAGGCCGACGGCACTATGCAACCTGAACCGCTTAAATTTTTGCGCCCCATCGATATTGTTAACCGCGATAACTGGGATGTCATTCAGGACGCCATGTATCAGGTGGTTAACGGCGAAGTTGGCGGTGCCCGCTTTGCATTTGCCGATACCCCATACATCTCAGCCGGTAAAACCGGTACCGCGCAGTTATTTTCGGTCGCTCAGGGCGAGGAATATGAAGCAGACAAAGTCGACGAGCGTCTGCGCGACAACGCCATGTATATAGGCTACGCACCTTACGATAAGCCGGAAATCACTGTGGCCGTAGTGCTGGAAAACGCTGGTGGTGGTAGTAAAAATGCAGCCCCCATGGCGCGACTGATGATGGATGCTTATTTTGAACTTTATCAGCCGGAACTCTTTGCCGCCGGGCAACAGACTAACAGAGAGTTTTCCCAGTGAAGCGCAGCACGTTAAAAGAAAATCACATCAGCTTTTGGGATCGGATCCACATTGACCTGCCGTTACTACTAGGTTTGTTGGTATTGATGGGAGTGGGCCTGATAACTATCTACTCCGCGGGTGGTCAGGACATGGCACTGATAGAACGTCAGGTTGTCCGCCTCGGTATTGCCATTGGCGTAATGGTCGTGCTCGCGCAGGTGCCGCCCATGGCATTCAGGCGCTTAAGTATTTACGCATATGGTGCCGGGATACTGATGCTGATAGCAGTGCTGGTATTTGGTGACATCGGTAAAGGCGCCCAGCGCTGGCTTGATCTCGGATTTATTCGTTTTCAGCCGTCCGAAGCAATGAAGCTGGCGGTTCCCATGATGGTGGCCTGGTATATCAGTAAATTCACACTGCCCCCGCGGCTGCCGCAAATTATAATTGGCTTTATGCTGGTGGTGATCCCCACTATCCTGATTGCCAAACAGCCTGATCTCGGCACCTCCCTGTTGATTGCCAGCTCCGGGGTATTTGCTATTTTTCTGGCTGGCATGAGCTGGCGACTGATCACTATAGTTGCCGGGCTCGGCGGTGCGTTTCTGCCGATTATGTGGTTCTTCCTGATGCAGGATTATCAGAAGCAGCGGGTTATCACCTTTATGAACCCGGAGAGTGATCCTCTGGGAGCCGGTTATCACATCATCCAGTCTAAAATTGCCATCGGCTCTGGCGGACTCGAGGGCAAAGGCTGGTTACAAGGTACCCAGTCCCAGTTGGAGTTCTTACCCGAACGCCACACTGATTTTATTTTTGCCGTGTTCAGTGAAGAGTTTGGCCTTACCGGAGTGTTGCTGTTACTGGCTATTTACCTGTTTATTATTGTGCGCGGCCTGATGCTGGCAGTACGTGCCCAAAACGCGCACAGCAAATTACTGGCCGGGAGTATTACACTGACCTTTTTTGTGTACGTGTTTGTGAATATGGGCATGGTTTCGGGTATTCTGCCGGTGGTTGGGGTTCCTTTACCGCTGGTGAGTTATGGGGGCACATCAATGGTGACTTTATTAGCCGGATTTGGCATGCTTATGGGCATCGGCACACAAAAAAGATTATTGTCGCGCTAATGACCCGGTATTCACTCTTATTAAGCCTTACTGTAACTCTGTTACTAAGCGCCTGTCAGGCGCCGTCACGCTATTCTCAGACCACCGATTCTGCACCGGATTTTGTTTATCCTGAGCCGCCTATGGAAGATGCAGAGCCTAAGTATGAACCTTACCGGGAACAAAACAGCCTACCCTATGAGGTGCTGGGCAAATACTATCGTCCGCTGAAAACGGGTAAAGGCTATACGGCCATGGGGAAAGCCTCATGGTATGGTCAGAAGTTTCATGGCCACCTCACCTCTAACGGTGAAGTGTACGATATGTTCGGCATGACAGCTGCGCATAAAACCCTGCCGCTGCCGTCCTACGTGCGGGTAACTAATCTCGATAATCAACAACAGGCTATTGTAAGGGTAAATGACCGTGGCCCGTTTCACTCTGAACGGATCATAGACTTATCCTACGCGGCGGCTAAAAAGCTGGGTTTTCATCAGCACGGCACCACCCGGGTAAAACTCGAGGTTATCCATGTCGACAGTGATGATATGGTCACCGTTGGCAACGAACCACCCGTTCCCTACGCGCTGTATGCCGGCGAATTACCTGCCGAGGACGTTCTGCAAACTGCCAGTCAGACTGCCGCAGAAACAGGCCCGGATCCACTGGCCACCGAACAGGGTGACAGTGATGTTTTGAATGAGATAGCTACCAGTCAGGGCTATTATATTCAGGTGGCAGCCCTGTCTGATGCCGACCGCGCAAAAAAGCTGTCGGACGGGCTGTCGTCGCTGTACCAGGTACCGGCCGAGTTTCCCCTCATTGATGATATTTACCGGCTGCGACTCGGGCCCCTGACCGACCGCTTTAAGCTCAATATGTTACTGGATGAACTGAAACAAAATGGCTACCCCGGCGCGTATAAAGTAGCGGCGAGTCTGTCGTTATAAAAATCGCAGAAAATATCTTGCAGCCTCATTGAAATTAAACTTTTTGCCCCGACTCTAGTCCAAGCCTACGGCATACGTTAAAATGCCAACGATACAACAGATTTTCGCTTTCAACTCAAACGGTAAAACCATGCATAATAAAATAAAGCGCGCTAAACCGTCTTTCCTGTCTGCCTTGCTACTCAGCACTTTGCTTTTACTCAGTGCTTACTGGCAAACTGCCAGAGCTGCGGTCGTAATTCCACCGCCTCCGACCGTTGCCGCCGCCGGCTTCGTGTTACTCGATTATGAAACCGGCACCAGTATTGCCGAACAAAACGCTGACATGCAGCTGGCGCCTGCCAGTCTGACCAAAATTATGACGGTTTATGTGATTGGTAAAGAGTTGCAAGCCGGCAACATTTCGTTAGATGACGAAGTGAAAATTTCTGAAAATGCCTGGGCCAAGAATTTTCCGGATTCTTCGAAGATGTTTATCGAGGTAGGTACCACAGTCACCGTGCACGATCTGTTACGCGGCATTATTGTACAGTCTGGTAACGACGCCTGTGTAGCCATGGCCGAACACATAGCCGGTTCTGAAAGTGCGTTTGCCAGCATGATGAATGCCCATGCCGCCAACCTGGGAATGAATGCCAGTCACTTTGTTAACTCCCATGGCCTGCACGATCCGGATCACTACACCTCACCACGTGACATGGCAACGCTATCGCGCGCGCTGGTAAAAGAGACACCGGACATGTACAAAATCTACAGTGAAAAAGAATTCACTTACAACGGTATCAAGCAGTATAACCGTAACAGCCTGCTGTGGGATCAGAGCCTTAACGTAGATGGCATTAAAACCGGCCATACCTCGGATGCCGGTTACTCGCTGATTACCTCTGCCACCCAGGGCGACATGCGCCTGGTATCGGTGGTAATGGGCACAGACAGCGAACGGGCGCGTAAGGTTGAGAATAAAAAGCTCCTGCGCTACGGCTTCCGTTTTTACGAAACCGTTACCCCCTATAAAGCCGGAGACAGCTTTGTTTCGCACCGTATTTATATGGGTGATCGGGATACCGTGGATTTAGGTATTAACCAGTCTACGCCAATTACCATTCCCCGTGGTCAGGTGGCCAATCTGGAAGCGAACTTTGAGCTGGATAAGAATCTGGAAGCACCACTCGCTAAAGGCGAAGTCGTTGGCACCCTGTATATCCAGTTAGAAGGAGAAGACGTAGCTCAGTACCCGTTAGTGACCTTACAGGAAGTAAAAGAAGGTGGCCTTTTCGACCGGTTGCTTGATTACGTAACTTTACAGTTAGGTCTGAATGATTAATTCCAGATAATCGCTTGTATCATACATGCATCTGGTGGTGTACGGCACGAATTGGTAGAATTCGTGCCGTGCTATTTTGAGAGGTAAGCAAAAGTGACTAAATTAGACACTCGGTTTGACGAACTGCTGGACTTCCCCACGGTTCAGACCTTTAAGGTAATGGGCATTGCCCACGAAGATTTACCGTTGCATGTGGTATCCTGCCTGCAGGAACACGCACCGGGCGACTATGCGCCAACGGTAAAGCCAAGCGCTAAAGGGAGTTACCACTCTGTATCGGTTGCCGTAACGGTAACCAGCAAAGAACATATGGAATTAATTTACACCGAACTGGCCAAAATCGAATTAGTGAGAGTTGTACTTTAAGTGACAGACGTCGTTAATAAGGTCGCCCAGGATCAGGTGATTGTCAGGCAGTTAGGCAAGCGAGCTTATGAGCCGGTCTGGCAGGCCATGCAAACTTTCACTGATCAGCGTACTAATGATGATGCTGACGAAATATGGCTGGTTGAACACGAGCCGGTGTTTACCCAGGGTCAGGCCGGTAAAGCTGAACACATTCTGATGCCCGGTGATATCCCGGTAGTGCAGGTCGACCGGGGCGGACAGGTCACCTATCACGGACCAGGCCAGTTAGTTATCTATCTGATGCTCAATGTCCGGCGCCGCAAAATGGGCGTTCGCGAGCTGGTAAGCGCTATGGAAGACGCGGTAATAGCCACGCTGGCAGACAGCAACATTACCGCTAATGCCCGCCCCGATGCGCCTGGCGTCTATGTTAACGGTGAGAAAATATGTTCACTGGGTTTACGCATTCGTAAAGGCTGCTCTTTTCATGGTCTGGCACTCAACGTTAATATGGACCTTGCGCCTTTTGAGCGAATCAATCCCTGTGGTTATCAGGGTATGGCCATGACAGACTGCGCCCGCCTTGGCGGGCCGGATAATATTCAAGAAGCGACAGAGCTGATGTTAAGCCATTTACAGGCCAAACTTGCTCTGCCCAATTTGCAAACAATAGAAGGCTTTAATGAGTAACGTAAAGGCAAAAGCCGGAGTAAAACTCCGCGATGATGAAAAGGTCAGGCACATTCCGGTTACCATCGTTCCGACTGAAAAAGAGGAAATGCTCCGTAAGCCGGAATGGATCAAAATCAAGCTGCCTCGCACCACTGACCGGATTGATCACATCAAGAAGACGCTGCGCAAAAATAATCTGCACTCGGTCTGTGAAGAAGCAAGTTGCCCTAACCTGGCGGAATGTTTCAACCATGGTACCGCAACGTTTATGATTCTGGGTGATATCTGTACCCGTCGTTGCCCGTTCTGTGATGTTGCCCATGGTAAACCATTACCTCCAAGCGCCGAGGAGCCACTTAAACTGGCCACTACCATTAAAGAAATGGCGCTGAAATACGTGGTGATCACCTCGGTAGACCGCGATGACTTGCGTGATGGCGGCGCTCAGCACTTTGTGGATTGTATTAATGCCATTCGTGAACACAGCCCGGCAACTAAAATCGAAGTGCTGGTACCGGATTTTCGTGGCCGAATGGACCGAGCGCTGGAGATATTTAAAGATGCGCCACCAGATGTATTTAACCATAACCTGGAAACCATTCCGCGTTTGTACCGCGAATGTCGTCCAGGCGCCAATTACCAGTGGTCACTCGACTTACTCAAAAAATTCAAAGCCCAACATCCTGACGTACCCACCAAATCTGGTTTGATGATGGGAATGGGTGAGAGTCAGGAAGAGATTGCTGAGGTTCTGAAAGCCCTGCGTGCGCATGATGTGGAGATGCTGACACTGGGCCAGTACCTGCAGCCAAGCCGTCACCACTTCCCGGTAAAACGCTATGTGCACCCGGATGAATTTAATGCACTTGGCGATACCGCTAAGGCATTAGGCTTTACCCATGCCGCGTGTGGCCCAATGGTTCGTTCGAGTTATCATGCCGACCGTCAGGCGGCCGGAGAAGAGGTTAAATAGCCTCTTCTTTACTGCCCTGTTCCATCGGGTATTTTACGGCCTGGCGGCGTCCGGCTTTTTTCGCTTTATACATAGCGAGGTCGGCGCCGCTGATAAGCGAGTCCAGTTGTTTACCTACCTGATGAGTGTCGCATACCCCAAAACTGGCACTCAGCTGCAAACCGTCCAGTTTCGCTTTAGTATCAATTCCGGCCAGCCAGCTTTGAATATCGCTACAATAGGCCAGCGCCTGATTGACATCCATCCCCTTTAAACACAGGACAAACTCTTCCCCGCCAACCCGCGCACAACTGACTGTGGTTTCTACCAGGCGCGCGCTTAAGATTTTGCCAACCTCACACAGCACCCAATCGCCGGCCTGATGGCCAAAATTATCATTAATCCACTTCAGGTTATCCAGGTCAAACATGATCAGGCTGAGCGGCTCTTCAGTGTTATTGCTGCGCAGTGCCTGTTGCGTGACTTGCATAAATTCACGACGGTTATCGAGCCCGGTGAGGGTGTCCGTTGAAGCGAGACTGGATAGTAGTAGTTGTTGCTTTTGCAACTTACGAATACTAAAAATCGTGATAAACACCAGCGACACTGCCAGCGCAACGAGTAAATAAGTACCAATTACGTTTTGTTCAGCCCGGGCAAGCTGATTAGCCAGCAATGCCTGATGACTGGAGAGCAGGCGAAGGTTTTCGTCTGCCTGGCGAAGAGTCGCCTGGGCCTTATTCACCGCGAGTTGTTTGGTAGCAGCCAGGCGGTTTTGACTACTTTCACTGTCGATGGCAATTTGCTGCCAGTGGTAGGCCTGCTCATAATCGTTCTGTTGTTTGCGGATTTTCGCTTTCAGCACGGCTGCAGCAACCAGCCCTTCTGAATAGTCAGCCATCTCTGGCCGCGCCAGTAAGGGGTCGACTATCGTTTCAGCTTTATCGTACTGGCCCAATGCATAGTGGGCCTCGGCTTCGATGTTTTTAAGGACAACCCAATAGTAAAAATAGTTGAGTGATTTAACTGCCTGTTCATAACGCCTGACAGCGGCTAAAACGGCCTCATACTGCCCGGAATCAAGTAAATAACGGGTCCAGTTCAGGAAGGGCTCAACGGTGTAAAGCGTTTTTGGCAGCGACAGACAAGCCACCTCCAGGGTTGCCAGCCATCGAGGGGTAATCGCATTAATATCGAGACCCTTTTGGGCTCTGAATTCCTGTGCCAGATAGCGGCAGCGCATCTCGCCGCTTACCTTCGCCAGTTCGGGGCCGGTAACCCGCTCAAGAAGCTGTAGCGCTTCGTTGTGCATATCCAGATTAATATAGTACATCAGCACGCTTAGGTTGGCGGTGTACCAGGTATTGTTGCGCGGCAATTGGCCTAACAGCTCCCTAAGTTCGGCAGTCAGCAGCAACCCCTCCGACCATTCCCGGTAACCATAGTAAATGCTAAGTAGTGTGGCTCTGGTACGTAAGCCAAGCTCATCAGCCGGGTGCCGGCGACTTATAGGTTCGATAATGCTAACTGCGCGGTCAGAATCACTGGCTATTGCAGCGTGAAAGCCCAGCAAATAGTCACGGAAATCCTGTTCAACCGGGGTTAAAACCTGGTCATCTAATGCCTGTAAGATCTGTCCTGACCTGGCAGGATCGCTGACACGCAGCGTGTCGGCTTGCGCCAACAACTGTGCGGGGTTTTCTGCTGCGCTTACCGGCAACGAAAGCATTATTATCAGCAACCCGATGACACCGGATAACTGCTGTAACGGTCTGGGAATAACTCGCGACACCAAATAACTTGCCTTTACTTCAGACAGACGGACTTATTAATCATTGCACGGATAGTTAAGGATAAATACCCATACAGTTTACAATGCTTGCTGAGCGCGCTTGCAGGGGTAAATATAGCAGTAAATGTAAAGAATTAACCTACCAGTGTTGACGAGTATTCGTAAACCCGGTTGCGACCATAATGTTTGGACTGATAGAGCGCTAAATCGGCTGCCGCATAAAGATTTTCAAGCTTGTAGCCAGCCTGGGAAGAATTGCTGACGCCGGCACTCACGGTTAACTTAAACTGATACTCGCTCATGGTTGACTGAATATTTTCAATCGCAAGCCGGCAACGTTCGGCAATGTGCATAATTTCGCCCTCCAGCTTACCGGTAATCACTGCGCCGAACTCTTCGCCGCCTAACCTGCCCACAATAGTATCGTCACCAACACTCTCTTTAATGGCTTTTGCGGTTTGAATTAATGCCCAGTCTCCGACCTGGTGACCATAGGTATCATTAATATTTTTAAAATGATCAAGATCGAGCAGTATCAGGCCAACCAGACTACCGTTTTTCTGCGCCTGAGTTAATTTTTCGGTTAAACAATCAGTGAAGTGACCACGATTGGCAATCTGCGTCAGCGCGTCGGTTTGTGCAAACATCCTTAACTTGGACTGCACTTTACGACTGCGATACGACCAAAATAACAACGATGACAACAGAATCGACACCAACGCCAGTGCCAGTAATGAATTCTCCAAACGTTCGTTGATAAGCATGGATTCGGCTTTTAGCAGTTCATTCTGTTTATCCAGTAACTCAATTTCACTTTGTTTGGCATCAATGTCAAAACGTGCCTGCTGGATAGCAATTTCATCCGCCAGTTGCCGTTCGTACATATTCTGTTCCAGTTGCTGACGGGTCGTCAGATACTGGTAGGCCTGTTGGTAATTGCCATTGCGTTCGGCCAGTTGCCTTTTTATGTCATAGGTGTCGATGAGCGGCTGCGGGAAGTCTTCCTTAAACTCCACTGCCATGACTTTATCGGCGTAAACACTAGCATTGTCATACTCCTCATTGGCCCAGTAAACCATGGCAAATAAGCTGTAAATTTCGATCAACTGCCCGCTGGCAGGAAAGTTTTCGGCTTTCATCAACGTGGTCGTTAGCACGGTCTGCGCTTCATCGAGGCGATTCTGTTGTAACAACCACTTGGCTTTCCAGATGTTGATATTAACAATGGTGTAATTCTGATCCGCATTGTTACAAACCCGGTCTGCCTCAGTGAACTCAGCCAGGTTAAGAGAATCGAGTTGCAATTTGGCTTTGGTTGAAATAACCACCAGGTGCAAACCGCAACGAATACGTGGCATCAGCGTTTCACTGGAGAACGCTCTTTCAGCAAAATGCAACGCGGTTTCCGGTTGGCCGATATTCAAATGAAAAAATGCAAGGTTAAGATAAGCATCCGGCTTATAGACGGAATCCGGGATTTCCTGCAACAAGGCTAACAACTCCTCGACCCGCTGTAAGCCACTTTTCCAGTCGCGCTTTACGCCGAGTAAATTAATCAGCGAGCCCAGTACGCGCATCCGCAGTTCCGGCTTTACAGGTTCTTCCAGCAGGCTATCGTAACGGGCAATAATATCGGTAAGATCATTGTCAACCGTTAGAATCAAACCTTGCAAATAGCGATAGTAGTACACTTCATCACTATCCAGAGACGCCACCGGAATGCTCGCCAGTTCAGCTTTCGCTGTTTGGTGATCGGACAATCGAGCACTATCGATATGCCGTAGCTTATCAATATGCTCAGAACTCAATCCAGGCCAACTCACGCACAGAAGAAATCCGAACCAAATAAATCGTCGCATCTGTACCGTTCTTACCCTACAGTTATTGGAAATTCAGTTTAAGCGTCTTTAGCTGGCTCTTCGGATGGAACGTTATCGTCATCATCCGGGTCGGTCGGATCATAAATTGACAGGGTAGGGTTATTCTCTTCCTGTGCAATTGTGGCTAAATATTGCTCCAATTCAGCGCGTTCTGCCGGTGACAAATTATTCATATCTAAGCTAGGATCTACCCCCAACTTTTCTAACAATGAAATTGCGCCCATTTTATTGCTCCTTATTACAAGCCTGATGCTTTATTTGTATTTTTATCATGTGACGCCGGATAAATCGACTTTAATCGTCTGACAATTTCATCATTCGGGATTAAGCGCCGCCCGGGCGGGATCACCAGCGTCGAAATTAATGAAATATCCGCCTCTGGCAGTTCATCCAGGCTTTGCCAGATGATCCGCGGTTGCTGAGTGGGCAAAAAAGGTGACTCATATATCGCCACTTCATGTGAAGGCGCATAATACTCAAGCAGCATATCCACCAGAACCTGTCTTTCCGGCGCACCGGTCAGACGCGGCGTGAGTGATAAGTCGCCAGCATGACCCAACTGCCACAATATAACATAAGCACTGGGGTCGAGTCGGCGTTGATAAAACATAAATTGACTTGCCTCAAACTGCTGGCAACCATAAGCCCCGGGGTCGATGCCCATATCAGCGTACAAACAGGCGTCGGCTGAAATACCCGGCTCCATCCACGCCTGATAACCTTCATCAATAGCCTGTTGAATAGAACGATGAGGGACCTGAGCAAACACCCCCGGGTGACCATAAAAAACGCCAACGACTTTTTTATTGTTACGGACCTCTTCAAGCAAGGCGTCCTGCATCTCCCGGTAGGTATTGCGACGATCCTTATTGTCGGCATACAAATGTTGTAACGAATGGGTACAGGGATTGAGCGTCGCCAACCATTTCTCAATAACCGGATGACAGCTGGTAAACACCACATCGGCCTGCTGGATGTGATTTTTACAACGCTCTGTCATATGTGCCCCGAGTATCATGCCAGGCCCAACACACACCAACGATCCGTTATTATTCATTCTTTTCCCTGTCACTAATGTAAAAATTGTTTTTATTATCAGTTAACTTTTCGTCATTGTGAACTCATCAATTAACTAAAAGCGACATTAAGCATTTAGCCAACCAGCAATCCCTTGTTACAATCACGCCAATGACAGCAGTTTATGGTAACACCATGCGTAAACAGATTTACATTGCCTATACCGGCGGTACCATTGGTATGCGGCCTTCATCCCAGGGCTATGTGCCAGCGGCAGGCTTTCTGGCCAAAACCCTGGCCTCAATGCCGGAATTTCATCGCTCGGAGATGCCGCAGTTCACGCTGCGTGAATATGACGAGCTGATGGACTCGTCAGATATGAGCCCGGCCGACTGGCAATTTATCGCCGATGATATTGCGGCGAATTATCATAAGTTTGATGGCTTTATCATCCTTCACGGCACCGACACCATGGCGTATACCGCCTCGGCGCTGAGCTTTATGCTACAGGGCCTGAGTAAACCGGTGATTGTTACTGGATCGCAAATCCCATTAGCAGAGCTTCGCTCAGACGGCCAGGTGAATCTCCTTAATGCCTTATATATCGCTGCAAACTACCCCATCGCTGAAGTCAGTCTGTTTTTTAATAACAGGCTGTTTCGTGGCAACCGAAGTCGTAAGGTAGATGCTGATGGCTTCGATGCTTTCGACTCCCCCAACTTCCCGCCCCTGCTTGAAGCGGGTATTAATATTCGGGTGAAGGCTGGCACAATTGCCGAGCCTGACAACACCGAACTGAAAGTAAGCAAAGTGACCGCCCAACCTATTGGCTTGGTGAGCCTGTATCCAGGGATCTCGCCTATGGTAATTGAGAATACCTTACAACAGCCGGTCAATGCGCTTATTTTGCTTAGCTATGGCGTGGGTAACGCGCCCCAGAACAAACAACTGCTAACCCAACTGGAAACCGCCGCGGCTCGTGAAATCGTGGTGGTTAACTGCACCCAGTGCTTTAAGGGCCGGGTTAATATGGGCGGTTATAAAACCGGGCACGGCCTTTCTCAGGCGGGCGTCGTTTCTGGCTTTGACATGACGCCGGAAGCCACATTAGCAAAATTACATTACCTGCTCAGCCAGTCACTGTCATTCAACGAGCTTAAACGTCAGCTTGGCCAGAGCTTGCAGGGTGAACTGAGTCATTAACAGGAACAGACAAACATGCAGTATTCAGGAACTCTCAGAAAGATGCGCGTCAGCACCGATGCCGACCATGTAGCCCATTATGAATTACCGGTGGGCGACGATTCGGTAGCCATGAATCCGCTGATTGGGAAATCAGTCAGCGTAGTGCACACGGGCAATATTTATTGCACCCATTGCCAGCGTAAAACCAAAAAAAGTTTTAATCAGGGCTATTGTTATCCCTGCGTTATCTCACTGGCCCAGTGCGATACCTGTATTATCAAACCAGAAAAGTGCCACTACCACGAAGGCACCTGCCGCGAGCCTGAGTGGGGAGAAGAAAACTGTTTTTCCGACCACTTTGTTTATCTGGCCAATACCGGCAACCTGAAAGTGGGTATTACCCGTCATGTTACCGAAGGCATATCCAGCCGCTGGATCGATCAGGGTGCCAGCCAGGCAACCGTGATGTTAAGAGTGCCCGACCGCCTGACCAGCGGCAAGGTTGAACAGTTATGTACGCAGTATATTGGTGATAAAACCAACTGGCGGACCATGCTGAAGGGACAGCCTGAACAGCAGGATTTGATTGCCCTGAAACATCAGATGCTCGAAAAACTGTCCGATGATTTAGCTCAGATTACCGCCGACAAAGGCATACAGGCGGTAACTACCGTGGATGATGTAAGCCATGAAATTGGCTACCCGGTTGAGGACTATCCGTTTAAGATTAAATCCATTAATCTGGATAAAACCCCACAATTCAGCGGCACATTAACCGGCATCAAAGGTCAGTACTGGATGCTGGATGGTGACCGGGTGATTAATATTCGTAAATATGCGGGTTACGAGGTGGAATTCAGCGCAGATTAACGCGTTCAGGCAGGCCTGATAAACTCAGACCTGCCTGCTTATATCAAACTTCCTCGCCTTCCATCTGGCTGGCCAAATCGTCAAGCTCACCCAGAGTCGAATCAAAACCTTCCGTTTTAATCCGGTAGCTCACTTTAACATGATGATTTGTCTGACCGTATTTAACAACCAGTTGCTCGGCGTCAAAGTGCTTTACCGTATTTAAAAACCGGTAAGCCAGCGGCTGAGTGAGAAATTTATATTCAACACTGTTTTTCACTACTTACGCTTCTCCGGGCAATCCAAAATGGACACAGACGTCGAATAACCGTTGTCTGAACGGTAAGGTATCCAGTTCGGCCAGGACAGCCTGACTGGCAAGCAGTTTGGCGATTAACGGATAGGACGACGGCAATGACTCGCCATTCAGTTTTGCCTGCATCATTTGCAACTGCACTGTCGAGCGCAATGAACCATCCGCTTCCGGCGAGTCCAGTTGCGCCAGTACCTCAAGGGTAAGTAATGTTTTAAGCCAGTCCTGGGGTTCATCAATCCCATTACCTTTAAACCAGCTCGCAGGCAGGATCGGATAATCTTCAGCTAGCGCCGAAACAGGCTGTTTAGAAGTTAGCACCTGTTCAAGCATTTGTTCTGTAGCGCTGGCGAAAGCTTCATTGAGCTGTAGGTCAACCGCTGCATCAAGTGTTGATTGTACCGCTGCCAGCTCTATTGCCAGCGTTTTTTGAAGCTTGCTGTCGTTCACCTCTTTTAACGCCAACTGGCACTCATCCAGCATTTGCTGAACATCACTGGCAGCTGTCTGGTCATTCTGAAGCGCTTGCTGAACCTGCTGCAATTGTTCACGCCACTGACTGGCGGCCTGTGATTGTGCCGCTTTCTGCTCAGCCTGAACTGATTTAGCCTTATTAAACAGATTATCGTTAGCAGCCTTAAACGCAAACCACAGCTTCGACTCATAACGCTTGCCCGCCGGGCCGATAGTTTTCCACCGGGCCTGCAGCGCTTTGGCCTCGGTTCTGGCCTGTTGAATATCGTCGAGCTCACTCAGGGCGTTAACCTCATCAATGAGTGCCTGCTTGGTCTGACGATTTTGCTGTAACCACGGGGTAATCACCTCGGTAACTACACTACAGGCCTGGTCCCAGGTTTCCCGTAACTGGCGATAACGCTCACTTTCGGTTTGTCCGGCCTGCTGCCACTGCTTTTTAAGTGCTTCAAACTGCTGAAACTGCTGCGCCGGCTCATCTGAATCGTTGGCGAGCGCTACCATCTGCTCAATCAATTGCTGACGCTCGGCTGCCGCCTTGTCGTTCTGTAGTTCCAGTTCAGCGTAATAACGGCGACACGGCTCAAAAGCCTTCTCTAACAATTCGTCGAAACGCGTGTTTAAGGCCTGATCTTCGACCGTATTTGATTCACCCAGACTCTGCCATTGCTGCCTGAGGTATTTGATTGAACGTGCCCTGCCCGGCATATCATTCTGACTTTCCTGCAGCAGCGCTTCGGCCTGTTCAATCAGTTCCGGCTTGCGTGGTGCGGCAAGATAAATCTGCCAGCCTTCCAGCCGGGCAATTTGCTCCCGGGTTTGTTCAAAACGTTTCTCAAGCATGGCCCGGGTGTCAGGCGGGAGGCTCTGATAGTCTTTTTCAAGCTGCTGAAAGCGTGCCATAGCGGCCCGGTATTTGCCCTGCTCTACCATGTTATTGATGATGTTAATATGCTTGCGGCAGTGTTTAAGATGACGTTGTTGACTGGACTGACGCTGCTGTTCACGGACTTTTAGTTGTTCCAGTAACGTCTGCCATTGGGTACGTAAAAATACCGGTACAACAGCCATTGAAGCAGTTTGTTCACGCCAGCTGGTTTTGATCTCGTCGAGCTGCCAGCTAACGTTGTCATCTACCAGCCATTGCTGCCAGGTTTGTAATTGTGTTTGCAGGGCCGCTACCTGACGCTGTAAGTCTGGCAGGCGATCCCAGATATGCCGGTAACTTTCCAGCATACTCTCAATTTCTTCTGTCGGCTCGGCATACTCCTGCAGTGCCGCCAACGCATTTTCCGCTTTTTCAACAGCCTGTTGAAACACCGTTACTTCGCCGAGGGTAAGACTGAGTATTTGCTCGCCCTGTAGTTGCTTATGAAGTCGTTTGACTTCTGCCACAGTTTCACTACAAACCTGTTGAGCTTCTTGTTGGGCGGCGGCGCGCTGTTGCGCCTCAAACTCTGGTTTAAGTCGGGCTAACAATGCTGAAACGCGTTCATTGAGCGTCGTTAGTTTGGCTTCATATTCCTGGCGCGCTTCGTCATCCAGGCAGCCAAAATCGGCCTTGAGAACCTGATACTCCTCATTAAGCGAGGCCTGGTCAGCACTAATTTTCTCAAAATCNGATTTNTCCAGTAACGCCAGNAGTTTCGANANNACNAGGGTNACTTCNCGGCCCAGTCGAACCGGTTTTTGTGCCAGTTCCTGCAAATAGTCNAGGCGGTCTGNNAACGCCTGTTGCAACGTNTCATCGGTTGNCTTACGCAACANCTTTTGCANTAAATCAGAATCCTGACTGTTNTCGATAATGGCGANTTTTAACGCNGANTCNGGGGTGGCCGAAAACAACTGNTGGGTAAAACTNCTGCGCCCGAGCTTGTTNAGGATATCCAGGCAAAAGGTTTTATCCTGATGCAATTCGGTCATCAGCGGCAGACATTTNNTCACCTGCTCCGCCGGGGCNGATTTTAACAGGTACTCTTTGATTTCCTGCTGACTGATTTCAGCATTACCATCAATCAGGGCGCATTCAACCCTGGCCTGTGCGGCGGTAACTANCCGCGGTTCTTTGGCNATCTGNGACATTTTCAGCCACAGNGCAAAAGANTTNAGCTTTTCCAGGGCCGCCAGACTGACTGCCGCGGCCGAATCATTAAAGGCTAATTCATGCAGGATGCGTCTTTCGTTAGGCGAATCTGGCGATAATTTTTCAATGGCTTTAATTCTTGTGTCCGGATCATTACTACTATGGGAAGGCGAAAAAAATCGACTAAATATCATCCTGTTTAAACCGCGCAATGGATTGTTCATTAGACTGGCTTTCGCGTAATTCGCGACGCAGCTCACTTTTGCTCTTGTGGATAATTTCGCCACTTTCACCAACGGTCATATGTTCGTTGGATTGAGCGATTCTGGCCTGGTACAACAATACCGCCTGCAGACAGTTTTCTTTTTGTTCGTCAGACAGNACCTTGCCGTCAGGCCATTTACCCGTTTCGACAGCCTGACGCAAACGTTCGTAAACGTCTGGCGTCATGGCNGCGAGAAGTTGTTCTANATTCATTTANTCGACCGTTTTAAAAGCACAATTCGNACGCGATTGATGCCATACCATAAAAAACCTATTACNCAGGCCATCAGNGCTGCAGAATGCTGGGTNTCNCCTGGNGNNACCCCNCCCCAGTACATAAAACCNAAACCACCAATAAATAACAGCATCGCGAGCATCGACTGGTTTTGAATGCTATGCATTTTCTTAAACCGTTTCATGTTCTCTTTGCGTTCAATATCCTCGACTGANGCTTCGCCATAAGAGAAATCGCAGTTAGGGCAAGTCTTGGCTTTATCTGACATCTTCTTACCACACGACGGACAATCAATTAACGCCATTCTATCTCCTCTNATCGTTATTTCCNGNTGACGCACTGNTNNTGCTGACNNGCTCCNGCGAAANGCATCGCTGNNCNTATCNGTCTGTAAACAATACNACACCATATCAAAAAGCCAGGAGTCNGCCCTGGCTTTTAAAAAACANTGCCGGCGTCNGTNTTTTTACTGACAGAATCCGGCTCTGGTTTACTTTTACTTTTCGTTCTCTTTTACACGCTGCCAATATTCATCGACAGTCGCTTTCATCTCTTTACTCAGTAANACAATACCGAACAGGTTAGGCAGGGTCATTACCACAATAGCCACCGCAGAGAGTGCCCATACCAGGGTTGTATCAGAGAATGACGCCCAAACAAACCCGGCCACATAAATNACCCGNTACGGCATGATTGAACGTGGGCCTAATAAATAGGTCATNGCACGNTCACCGTAGTANGACCAGGCAATGGNGGTTGAGAAGGCAAACAANAANAAGCCAATNGANACAATGTACTGNCCAAAGTCACCAAACCAGCCACGGGTAAAGGCAATGGTNGTCAGNGAGGCTGAGTGAACCAGAGANTTACCCTGAATAATCAGGTTTTCNTTNAGCGGCTTNCCGTTTTCAATCTGCAGGGTACCAGAGAAAGGATCNTCGCTGCCCACCAGGTATTGTACNTCTTCNGCAACNGAACGAGCGTTAATCAGCGTGAAACCACCGGTTACNGCAGAACCATTAACCACNGTAATNGCACCGGTATAACTTTCNACTTCGTTGCCATCAACACTGTTTAAGAAACCGTANAGTTGCGANTTGTCGGCTTCNTCTGTGTCGGTNTACTCACCNGCCACAAACANCATATCAGAGCGATCAAACACGTTTTCATGTTTTTCTTTCCATACGCCAGATGACAAAATCACCAGGCCGGTAATGGTACAAATGATAATGGTATCGATAAACGGCTCAAGCAGTGACACCATCCCTTCCGACGCCGGCTCTTTGGTTTTAGCCGCCGCGTGAGCGATAGGCGCTGAACCCTGACCGGCTTCGTTAGAGAATAAGCCCCGGTTAACCCCGCGGTTAAACGCATAAGCCAGTGACGCACCCAGGAAGCCCCCTGCTGCCGCTGAACCGGTAAAGGCATCGCTGATCACTGCGGCAAAAGATGGCGCCACATTTTCAATGTTAGCGAAAATTACCGCCAGCGCACCAATCAGGTACACCACCGCCATAAAGGGCACAACCCGGGCAGTAAACGCCGCAATACGCTGGATGCCGCCAAGAATAACCAGTGCCAGTAAAATACCCAGTACGCTACCTACGATCCAGGGCTCAAAACCAAAGGTGGTTTCGATACTGGTGGCAATACCGTTGCTTTGTGGCAGGTTACCGGTACCAAATGATGAAATAACCGTTGCAATGGCAAACGCAACCGCCAGCCATTTCATGTTCAGACCACGGTCCATGAAATACATGGGGCCACCAGCCATGGTGCCATCTTCGGTTTTGACCCGGTATTTGTGTGACAGCGTGACCTCAACAAACTTGGTTGTCATACCTAAAAATGCCGTTGCCCACATCCAGAACAACGCCGCCGGACCTCCGAGGAAAATCGCAAACGCCACACCACTGATATTACCGGTACCTACGGTGCCGGATAACGCGGTCGTAAGCGCCCGAAAGTGCGTGGTATCGCCCGGGTCGTCGTTGTGATCGTACTTGCCGGTAACCACTTTCCACGCATGTTTAAAAAAACGAATTTGCGGAAATTTAAGATAAATCGTAAAAAACAGACCTACGCCTAACAGTACAAAGGGAAACCAGTCGGCTCCCCCGAGCATCCCGTCAAGCGACGTTAAAAAATTAAACAAGCCTTCCAAACCAGTTTCCCCTTGTTGTTAATGTTTATTGTTGTTATGTCCTTAAACTGCCAACCACATTGTATGCGGCTACCAGGATATCTTCACCAAACTGCTGGCAACGTTGCACAGACCAGCCGAATAATGGATCAGGTAAATTATTATTATCTTTAAAAGGCATTTCTATCGTATAAGCCAGACACTCAAAGGCCTGACCCACTGCATTCGATGCAATAGTCAGGTCGGCTTGTCGGGGTTTGTCTTTGGCATAGCCAAACTCATCCTGAAACTCAGGCGTGGCCATCAGCAAGGCGTCCTTAAACTGATTTTCCAACGCTTTAAGTTTATCGTTGTAAGCCGGGATCCCTTCACTGCCTGCCACAAAGTTATACGGCAAAGCTTCATCGCCATGCAGGTCCAGATACATGTCGACACCTACTTCATGCATCGCATTCAACACACAGTAAACTTCCGGACTGCGCTCAGGCGTAGGTGTTTTCCATTCGCGGTTTAGGTTTGCGCCCACGGCGTTAGTGCGCAGATGGCCGCGGGCACTGCCGTCAGGATTCATATTAGGCACGATATAGAATACCGCTTTTTCCAGCAGTGCCCGGCTCAGTCCATCCTGCTCATCCAGTAAGCGGGCGATAATGCCTTCGGCGCACCACTGGGCCATACTTTCACCCGGATGTTGGCGCGCGGTTATCCATATGTTGCGCTTATCTTCGCCCTGTTCACCAATTACCAGCATGGACATATCGCGGCCGTCGAGGGTATCACCGAGGTATTTAAGCTCACATAATGGCGAACATTGCGCATCGGCTAACAGGTCGAGATGGCGCTCGTAGCTGTATGGAATAAAGTAAGCAAAATAAACCTGCGGCTGTTCCAGCGCAATGCTGAAAGTCAGGATATCGCCATTAAACTCACTGTCGACCCGAAACCAGGTCTGACGGTCATAAGAGGCCAGCACATTGTAGCCTTCCCACCCTTTTGGATAAGCTGAAGAAGCCAGGTCGCTGATGTGCAGGGTATGCAGTCGGTTAACTTCACCGGTCAGGCGAAAATGGAACCACTGATAAAAATCAGATTGATTGTCTTTATTGATCGCGAGCATGATGTCATCAGGTTGCTCGGCACGGATTACGCGGATGTTACCGCTGTCAAATAGGCTGGAAATCTGCATCTGTCGTTATAGTTATCTGTTTTATTTTAGGTGTGCCAATGGCTTTAATTTAACACAGTCGAGTTTAACAATACTATGCACTTAAACGGTGAAAAGCGGATTTTTGTGGATTCTGGCCAACTATTAGCCAGTTAGGTGCGGATAAAAAAACGGCACCAGTAAAGGTGCCGTTTAAAGCTTGTACAATTGCGGTTTAGACTGGCAGTGTCGGCACGGTGATACCGGCCATATCCATCGCCACACGCATTACCTGGCAGCTGTAACCAAACTCATTGTCATACCAAACATACAGGGTTAAGCGATTATCCGCGACAATAGTCGCCTGGGAATCGATCACTGACGCTGCACGGGTGCCAACCATGTCGGTAGAAACCACCTCCGTAGAGGCCGTGTAATCAATCTGATGCTGCAAAGACGAAAACAATGCCGTATCGCGAAGGAATTCATTCACTGCCACTTTGTCGGTGGTTTTATCCAGATTCAGGTTCAGAATGGCCATCGATACGTTTGGTGTAGGTACCCGAATCGCATTACCGGTAAGTTTGCCGGCCAGTTTTGGATACGCCTTGGCAACAGCCTTAGCCGCACCGGTTTCGGTGATAACCATGTTCAGCGGTGCACTACGGCCGCGGCGCTCGCCTTTATGATAGTTATCAATCAGGTTCTGGTCATTGGTATAGGAGTGCACCGTTTCTACGTGACCGTTAACAATACCGTACTCTTCATCCAGCGCTTTAAGGACTGGCGTAATAGCATTGGTGGTACAACTTGCTGCCGACACGATAGTGTCAGACTCAGTAATGTCGCTGTTATTCACGCCGTATACAATATTTTTAATATCCCCTTTACCAGGCGCAGTCAGCAGGGCTTTTGAGGTACCTTTGGCTTTAAGGTGCAGGCCCAGACCATCGCGGTCACGCCAGATACCAGTGTTATCAATAACCAGCGCATTGTTAATGCCATACGCTGTGTAATCGATTTCGTCAGGGCTGTTGGCGTAAATCACCTGGATATACGAGCCGTTGGCTTTCAGGGCATTACGCTCGTGGTCGATGGTAATGCTGCCGTTAAACGGCCCATGAACCGAGTCACGACGTAGCAGGCTGGCACGTTTTTCCAGATCGCCGTCACGACCGCCACGCACTACAATTGCGCGCAGGCGCAGTTTATTATTTTGTCCCTGGCGCTCAATCATTAAGCGGGCCAGTAACCGACCTATACGGCCGAAACCATACAGCACAACGTCCTGAGGTTCATGATCATCTGATTTATCGACCACGTCTGCTAACTTATCCTTCAGATATGCGTTCAGGTCGGTTTTGTCGACGGCACTGCCATAATGAAAATCGAAAGCCAGTTTACCAATGTCTATCTGGGCCGGTGCCAGTTGCATGGAGTTGATGGCTTCTAAAATAGGATAGCTCTCGCGCAGGCGTAATTTAATGCCTTCGTGCAGACGGACTTTACGATGAGCTTTGATTACATCAATCGCACTGGCGTTTAACAGTGTGCGACCGTACACAGAGATTTCGATAGACTTGTTACGGTATAATTTACCGATGATCGGTAACATCATTTCTGCGTATTCCTGGCGCTCCTGCCAGCTGGATTGCAATTCTTGCTCAAAGGGTTGGTTCATACTAGTGCCTTCATCAAATAAATCATGTATAAAATTGACGATGTGTACAGGAATATGTGGTTGTACGTCAGAACACTCTCACCGCTTATTCCCGTCGGCAGGTATTCTAAATAATCAAAGAGGTAACTCCAAATTGTTGAAAAGTTTCAGAAAATCGATAAAAACAATAAAGCAGAGGGATTTATTAAGTAATTTTTCCACACTTTTGAGAGGTGTTGTTTATCTTACTTCTGCACTGTTTATCAGCGCTTGTGGTGATTTATTTGCGCCAAGCATTAAAACTATTTGTGAGGATTACCCACATTTTTGTGCCGATTTAAATACCGATGGCTGGTGCCGGGCAGAGCGCTCAGAAATAATTCGTCACCGCTTTAACTTCAAAGATGATGACAGTGACCGGCCTAAGTATGCGTTATTGGTCAACTACGAAAACTACGAGTCCTGCATAGCCAAAGCATCGCAAATCGAATACATCAAATACCGCGATAAGGAATTTGCCCGTAAAGAAGCCACGGTTTCCATTAACAAAGCATTAAAGCAACTGCAATGGCAAACCAAGAACTCACCGGACCCTTATATCTCCTATTATCAATGGTCTAGATTTGGCTATGAGGATGCGAGGGGGCGGTTTGTGGCGGCGGCTAAGCAAGGTGTATTCAGTGAGCCGAAGTATTATATCGATCTGGCAAGTATTCTGATTGCTGACGATCCACTGGCAGCCCGCGATGCCCTGTTTATGGCGCTGAGTCAGTATGGCAACGTAGAGCAGGAAATTGACGGTCATATCACCAGTATGCTGATGACGCTGTCGATGGACATTGAGAATTACCGTATGGCGTATGTCTGGACCAAAGTAACCAATCATTTTGCCGACAGTATCGATAACAGCCAGCTGGTGGCATTAAGTAGCCAGTACAGCCTGCCGGTAGACATTCTCGACCGGCTCGCCGACGATATTACCGGTGCTATCGAGTCGCGGGAATTTGACGCCCATGCGCTAAAAATTGATCGTCTGTGACAGCAAATTTGAAATTTAATTACAGAAAAAAACTTAAATTTTTTTCAAATAATGGTTATTGCGCCACGAAATAACGAGGAATATTTTCAGGAGGCAGACTTAAAGGACTGCTGCCTCCTGAGAAGAAAGATCAGACTACTCAGGATTGAAATCCAGACTCACAGAATTCACGCAATACCGCTGGCCGGTAGGCGCCGGCCCATCACTGAATACGTGTCCCAGGTGGGCATCACAGTTTTTGCAATAAATCTCGGTACGGCGCATGCCATGACTTTCATCAAAGCGATAACCGACGTTGTCGTCTTCACTTTGCGAGAAAAACGACGGCCAGCCACAGCCCGATTCAAACTTTGTAGTATCGTCGAACAGTTTTACGCCACAGCATTTACATACATAGCTGCCACTGCGCGACTCATACAATAAAGTACCGGAGAATGGCCGCTCAGTGCCGGCAAGGCGGGTAACCCGGTATTCCTCTTCGGTGAGTTTATCGCGCCATTGATCGTTGTCAGCCATGATTATCTCCTCGTACTTGCAGATCTGCTACTAGATAAGCTGCAGCGGACGGGATGGATCACTCCATTCAATATGGTATTTCTCTGCCGCCGGTTTATCGGTGCGCGAGAATGTGTGAGCGCCGAAGAAATCTCGCTGGCCCTGCAACAGATTCGCCGGTAACACCGCCGTACGGTAAGAATCATAGTAACTTAGCGCCGACATCATGGCCGGACAGGCAACGCCCTGCACTGCGCTGAGGGCAACAGTGGCTCGCCAGTCGGCCTGATAAGTAGCGATTTGTTCGGCAAAGAACGGATCCACCAGCAAGTTAGGCAGATTGATATCGCGGTCGAAAGCGTTAGAAATGGACTGCAGGAATACCGCCCGGATAATACAACCAGCACGCCAGATTTTGGCAATCTCAGCAAAGTGCAGCGTCCAGCCCTGCTCTTGTGCCGCCGCATTCATAAGCTGGAAACCCTGTGCGTAAGCACAGATTTTTGAGCAATACAGCGCATGTTCCAGCTGATTGATGACTGTTTCGCGCTGAGCTTCGTTAACCTCTGCCACTTCAGGGCCGGCCAGTACCTTAGCCGCCTCAACCCGTTCGGCTTTAAGCGCTGACAGGCTGCGGGCGAATACCGCCTGAGCGATTGTTTGCGCCGGGCTGCCGGTTTGCAGAGCGCTTACGGCCGTCCACAGACCGGTACCTTTCATCCCCGCTTTGTCGAGGATCACATCAACCAGCGGCTGCTGTGTTTCCGGATCCTGCTGGTCGAGCACTTCCGCACTGATTTCAATTAAGTAGGAATCTAGCGGCCCCTGATTCCAGCGACGGAAAACAGCGGCAATTTCGCCAGGTGTCATGCCCAGCGCCACGCGCATTATCTGGTAAGCCTCGCAGATTAGCTGCATATCGGCATACTCAATGCCGTTGTGGACCATTTTAACGTAATGGCCGGCACCATTGGGGCCAATGTAAGCAGCACAGGGTTCGCCGTGCTTAACCGGCTCTCCAGGCGTAGCGGTTTCAATGGGTTTACCGGTTTCCGGATCAACCTTGGCGGCAATAGCACGTAACATCGGGCCAACACGCTCCCAGGCTTTTTGCGAGCCTGATGGCATTAATGAGGGGCCAAAACGGGCGCCTACCTCACCGCCGGAAACGGCAGTGGTAAAGAACAGGAACTTATCTGCAAAGCGTTGTTCACGCGCTACCGAGTCACTCCACAAGCTGTTGCCGGTATCGATGATCACATCTTCGCTATCAATACCCGCGGCAATTAGTTGTTCACACACCATATCCACCGGCTTACCTGCTGGGATAGAAAGTAAAATAACGGCGGGTGAAACCAGTGAACTGCGTAGCGCTTCGAGAGTATGCACTGGTACGATCCGGGTGGAATCTGCACCATTTTCATTGCGGTCCTGAGCAACAATGGCATCAATTCGTTTAGCGTCTAAATCAAAACACGCTACCTGATAACCATGATCAGCCAGGTTGAGGGCCAGGTTTTTACCCATAACACCTAAACCAATGACACCAATATCACATGAATTATTCGGCTGAGAACCACCACTATTTTGCATCAAAAAACCCTCTACACTTCGATGGGTGGGCATAATACCATCGACTTACGGAATGAAAAGCACAACCGGCCGATTATCGCTATTTAATAGGCCGACTGCCGGTTTTAAACAGGTAAGGTGAGTATACCAGTGTTTAGCCATTAACTCCGAATTTAGCCCAGGCCTTTTCACTAACGTGGAAAGTCGGTATACCGGAACAAGGCAAAGGAATGCGCCGCCTGTAAAAACTGGTGCTGGATGCGCAGACCGGGCTGTTTGGCCGGGTGGCTGTAACGGGTATCCAGTACCAACGACCAGCCGCCGTTAGGCGACTTTAACGGCGTATTGAATTTAATATCCCGATTACTGGTATTAAAACACAACAGCCAGTGCTCGCACTTATCGCCCGCTTCCTGATGACCAATAATTTCTACCGCAAAGGCTTTGTTGCCGCCGGCCTGCCAGTCATCATCTCCTTTGCCTGAGCCATCGGGCTTATACCAGTTAACTTCGGAAACATTGGAATGCAGTTGATAAGCATCGTCTGGCAGATACATGCGGCTTAGCAGTTCAGACTGCTGGCGAATGGCAATCACCTGTTGGCAATAGGCCAGAAAATCCTGCCGGTACTTATCCAATTCCCAGTCATACCAACTGATCTCATTGTCCTGGCAATAAGCATTGTTATTACCCTGCTGGGTGCGACTCAGCTCGTCACCGCCAAGAATATGCGGGGTGCCCTGAGAAAACAGCAAGGTGGCAAACAGGTTACGTTTTTGCTGAGCCCGCATGGCCAGAATAGACTTATCCTGTGTTTCGCCTTCCACGCCGTAGTTGGCCGACAGGTTATGACCATGGCCATCGCGATTTTCTTCGCCGTTGGCTTCATTGTGCCGTTCCGCATAACTCACCAGATCGTGCAACGTGAACCCATCATGGTAGGTCACGTTATTTACCGAGGTATTGATAGAACGATAACCCTTGTGAAAGACATCCCTTGAGCCCATTAAGCGCGTGGCAAAATCAGCGGTGGTGCCTTTATCGCCGCGCCAGAACGCTCTGACACAGTCGCGGAATTTATCGTTACATTCCAGCCAACGGGCACCAAATGTACCCAGCTGATAGCCACCGGGGCCGATATCCCAGGGCTCAGCAATTAATACCGCAGACTTCAACACCGGATCCTGATGGATAGCGCGAAGTAACCCGGCAAAAACTGAGAATTGCTGTGGATCGCGTCCCAGACAGGCGGCCAGATCAAAGCGGAAACCATCAACACCAATGTCGCTTACCCAGTAACGCAACGCATCCATGATAAGGGTGGTCATGATTGGGTGAGCAGAATACACCGTGTTACCACAGCCTGAGTGGTTGCTGTATACCAGTCCGCCTTTTGCGGTTTGCTCCATCAGATAAGCCTGATGCGGGAACATGCCTCTGAAGCAGAGTACCGGGCCATCTTTACCACCCTCTGCCGTATGGTTATAAACCACATCAACAATGACTTCGAGCCCGGCTTTATGATATTCGTCGACCATGGTTTTACATTCACTAAGCGGATCGCTGTGAGCGTAGCGTGGCTCGGGGGCAAAGTAATTTACCGGATTGTAGCCCCAGTAATTGGTAAGCCCTTTTTCGGTAATGTACGGCTCAGGCATGAACGACGCTAATGGCATAAACTGCACCGAGGTAATTCCCAGTGACTTCAGGTGACTAAGAACCGCCGGATGGCTGGCACCGAGATATTTGCCCTGCTGTTCTGCCGGTACGTCCGGATGGCGCTGCGTAAGCCCTTTCACATGGGCTTCATAAAGAATACGGCGATGTTTCTCGATGGCTGGCTTGGGTGGCCGCGCTGCGGACTCTGGCGCCGCGACCACCACACCTTTCGCTACCATAAACTGGCTGTCCCCCTGGTACTGGCGGGCATTCCAATGCATAGGGCGGCTTAACTGCCGGGCATAGGGGTCGATAAGCAATTTATCGGTGGGCGAATAGTGCAGGCTTTCACTGCCGCGGTCTACACGGTAACCATACAACATGCCCTCGCCCACACCTTTGATGCGGGCGTGCCATACATCTCCGGATTTCGCCGGCATAACAATTTCATCAAGGGTTTCTTCGGTGTCGGCATGAAACAGGCACAGGATAACCGCTCTTGCGTCCGTGCAGGTCACCGCAAAATTACATCCCTCTTCCGTTAGCGTAGCGCCTAGTGGAAAAGGACTGCCTAAATCTACTTCCCTGGAGGTAAAGTTCAGTGCGCCGCTCAAGGTCACTCCTTGTTAAATACAATAAATAATGTGGCCAGTGGGGGTAAATTCACATTAATTGAGTAAGGCTGATGATTCCATGGCACAGGCTCGGCCACACACTGCTTTGCTGTTGCAGCACCACTCCCCCAATATACGCTATCATCGGTGTTCAATACCAGTTGGTATTCGCCCGGTTGTTGCACGCCGATACGGAAGTTTTCCCGCGGTGTTGGCGTCATGTTGCTGATCACATAAACCTGTTGCGTGCCATTTAAGCTGTGACGTACAAAAGAAAACACACTTTGTTCATGGTTATGCAGGTCAATCCAGTCAAATCCGGCTGGCTCGTGATCTCTCTGGTGTAGCGCTGGCAAAGCTTTGTACAGATGATTTAAGTCACGGTACAGACGCTGTATGCCCTGGTGCTTATCAAAATCCAGCAGACGCCAGTCGACCGATGCATCGTGATTCCATTCGCTGCTCTGGCCAATTTCGTTGCCCATAAAATTGAGTTTTTTGCCCGGGTGGCCGTACATAAACGCAGCGTAACAACGGTGGTTGGCCGCCTGTTGCCATTCGTCACCAGGCATTTTACCAATCAGACTGCCTTTACCGTGGACCACTTCATCATGGGAAATCGGTAACACAAAATTCTCGTCAAAGGCATACACCATACTGAAGGTCATTTCAGAGTGGTGGTAAGTACGGTAGGCCGGATCCTTGCTGATATAATGCAGGGAGTCATGCATCCAGCCCATGTTCCATTTAAAACCAAAGCCCAGCCCGCCATCAAAGACCGGTCGTGAAACTTTTGGAAAGCTGGTGGACTCTTCGGCAATGGTCATCGCATGGGGGAAATGCCGATACACTTCCTCGTTCATCCATTTCAGCAGGCTGATTGCCTCGAGATTTTCATTACCGCCATGAACATTGGGGATCCATTCGCCGTCTTCCCGCGAATAATCGAGATACAACATACTGGCTACCGCGTCGACACGCAAACCATCAACGTGGAAGTGCTCGAGCCAGTACAGGGCGTTAGCAACCAGAAACTGTCTTACCGTATCCTTGCCAAAGTCATAGATACAGGAGTTCCAGTCGGGATGCCAGCCGCGGCGCGGATCGGCATACTCATACACATGACTACCGTCAAAGCGGGCCAGGCCATGGCCATCTTCCGGGAAGTGTGCCGGTACCCAATCGATAATAACGCCAATATCGTTCTGGTGGCAGGTATCAACAAAAAACTTAAAGTCGTCAGGCGAACCAAAGCGACTGGTGGGAGCAAATAAGCCTACCGGCTGATAGCCCCAGGAGCCGTCGAACGGAAACTCTGAAACCGGCAGCAGCTCAATGTGGGTGTAGCCCATTTCGGTAACATAGGCGACCAGTTCTTCGGCCAGTTCGCGATAGCTGAGATAGCGCTGTTCGGGGTTACCCGGTCGCTTCCATGAGCCCAGATGAACCTCGTAAACGCTCATGGGAGTCTGGTATTTATTCTGCTTCGCGGCTTTTTCGAGCCACTTTGCATCATGCCATTCATAGCGCTCGTGGTCGTATATCAGCGACGCATGAGAAGGATATTGCTCGGCATAAAAACCCAGCGGATCGGCTTTGTGCGGTAGCTGATGGCCATTGGCATCCTTAACCTGATACTTATACCGCGTTCCTTCTGCAAGTCCCGGCACAACCAGTACCCAGTAACCCATATCGGTTTTTTGCATGGGATGGCACCGTCCGTCCCAACCGTTAAAGTCGCCAATCACCGATACCGCGGACGCATTCGGTGCAAACACCGCAAATCTTATGGCCTCGGCGTTGAATCCGTCACGCTCCAGGGTAATACGCTGCGCCCCTGCCTGGCGGTACAGGTTTTGCGGCTTATGATCAATAAAATGCACCGCATGATAGGCTTCGGCCTGAAACTGATACGGATCGGCGACCAGCGATTCACCGTCATCGGTCGTCACCTTTAACTGATAGGCTGACGTGCTGCTAAGCCCCTCAATGACGCCATTAAACAGTCCGTCACCGTTAACAGATGTCAGTGACCCGAGTGGTTCAGCCGATACTGCGTCGACCACCTCAACCGCCTGCGCGCCAGGTTGCCAGTACTGCACAAAGGTATTCGTGCCATTAAATTGCGGGCCTAACACGGCGAACGGGTGCTGGCACTGTGCCTGAGCTAACTGTCCTTCAAATTGCATTCCTCACTCCTACTTCATCTGCGGCGTTGCGATTAATTTACTGCCTGTCCTGCTAGCGGCCGGTGTTTTACCGACTGGCTTCCTGACGGCCCGCGTCAATACCGGCGGCAAGCGACTGAATATCCTCATCAGCGAAAATACTTTCCAGATTGCGTGAAAGCTTACGTCGCCAGTTTGGATACTCCATAAACGTGCCCGGAATATTGACCGGTTTATCCATTTGCAGCCAGTCTTCGAGCTGCAGGCTCAGTAACGCACTGCTGCCATAAGCCATATGCGTCTGCAAGGCGAAGTTGAGTTCACGGCTCATACCCGTGACATTCACATCTCTGCCCACTTCGTCCCCTGCCCGACCATGGCCGTGCAGCGAATTAAGAATTTCCTGCTTATCTTCGTGACGGGAAGCATACAAGGTTTGTAGCACATCGTCGTCGGTATACAAGCCTAATTGCTTACCCAACTCTAAATCCAGGCAATGCCAGTAGCCTATCAGGGTTGGCATATCATGGGTGGTCAGAGTCGACATACTTTGCTGCGGATAGTGCGCCGGTGAATAAAAACCACCGTCTTCGGCTTTTTCAAAAAAGAACACCCGGTAGGAGTACACGCCGTTATCCGCCAGTACCTGACGAATTTCTTCTGGTACGGTACCAAGGTCTTCGCCTATTACCATTGCCTGATTACGATGACTTTCCAGCGCCAGAATGCCGAGTAAATCTTCCAGTGGGTAATACACATATCCACCTTCTTTAGCATGATCGCCCTGACATACCCACCACAGGCGTAATAGCCCCATAGCGTGGTCAATTCGCAGCGCGCCGGACGATTGCATATTGCTGGTAAACAAATCAATGATTGGCTGATACGCCTGTTGGTAGAGGATCTCGGGATCCATTGGTGGCAGGCCCCAGTTCTGACCGAGCGGGCCAAGGATATCCGGCGGCGCGCCGACACTGGCAGCGGTACAGTAAAGGTCTTTATTGCCCCAGATTTCCGCACTGCCTTCGCTCACTCCCACCGCTAAGTCGCGATAAATGCCCACAGGCATTCCCGCTGCAATAGCGGCCTGATTGGCTTTTTCGAGCTGTTCTGCGGCCTGCCATTGCAGGAACATGTAAAACTGCACGCGCTTTTTGTGTTTTTTGGCAAACTTTGCTACCGCTTCGTTGTGGAAATCGCGCCAGTTTTCCGGGAATACCGGCCAGCCCCAGGCATCCTTACCGTCATTTTGCAGATATTCCTGCATGGCATCGTAGGTGGCCTGCATCACAAGGCTTTCGCCACCGGCTTTTATGAACGCTTTAAACTCACGGTTTTGTTTGCTGTTTTTCTTCAGATAAGCGTTGTAATACTCATCAAAAAGGCTGTTGAGTGCAGCCATTTTAAGCTCGGTCACCAGACTGTAGTCGACATACTCCACGCTTCGGGCTGTTTCGAGGCGAGCCTGAAACTCCTCGGCGTTGACCACGGCCTGCACAGCAGCACTGTTATATTCCGGTAATGCCGTCACATCTATGTAAAGAAAATTCAGCCAGCGTCGCGACGACGGTCCGTACGGACTGCACGCTTCAGGGTTTGAAGGATACAGGGCATGAATAGGGTTCAGGCCAATAAACCCGGCGCCCTGCTTGCCTGCTTTAGTGACCAACTGGGCTAAATCAGAAAAATCACCAATGCCCCAGTTATTTTCGCTACGCAGGCAATACAGCTGAACACTCAACCCCCACAATTTTTTACCTGCCTTAATCGCCTCGGGCTGATAACAGGCAGCAGGAGCGACGATATAGCGCATGTCTGCGATTACGGTTTGTGCTTCACACAATGAGATACCGTGGTAGCCGCAGGGCAGTTCCTGTGGAAGTGCTATACTGTATTCATGAAATTCCAGGTCATCAACTACGCCAACATTGAGCAAAGTTTGATCAACTGGTATAACTATAAAGGTATGACTCTCACCTTCTTCGAGATCGATTTTAACGGTGTATTCCGTATTGACCGAAGCCAGTGGCAAGCGCAGGCGAATTTGTTTTTCGTCATCAGTACGCTGCACACAGACCGGATCGAGCAGCTGAGACCATACCGTAGCGATCTCCGTATCGAGCTGTTCAGCTATCACTGATTCGTTACTGATGTCATATCCGAGAGCCTGAAGAAGTTTCGCTTTACTGGTTTCGGAAATTGTCGCTGGGTTACCCCATGCATCAACGTATTGGGTTTCTACGCCCCGCATTTCGACAAGCTTTTGCAAAACCTGATTAGTCATAGTTGTTCCTGTGTGTGAGGTTCGCCTGATAAGCAAACCGGGTGGCATAGGCCATTTAACAATACTCTACATTATTGTTGAAGATGTTCAGACGTAAAATTGAATACGTTTGCATTGGCATTTCTGTAATTTTGCAACAAAATTAGCATAAAGTTTTGCCTTGGGTGTAGTTTTGATCCATACTTTACGTAATTATTTTTCAATCTATTAACTAACGATACAGAGGCATGTTATGACAATTCGCGTCGGGATCAATGGGTTTGGCCGCATCGGACGACTCGTGATGCGTGCTGCACAAAGCAGACAAGACATTGAAATAGTTGGTATTAATGATTTATTGGACCCAGATTACATTGCATACCTATTAAAGTACGATTCAACCCATGGCATCTTCGACGCTGACGTAAGCGTTGATAACGGCCATTTGATCGTTAACGGTAAAAAAATCCGTGTTACCTCAGAAAGAGATCCGGCCCAGTTAAACTGGTCTGAAGTGGATGCCGACGTAGTTGTCGAATCGACCGGTCTGTTCCTGACTAAAGAAACTGCCAGCAAGCACATCGAAGCAGGCGCTAAGAAAGTAGTCATGTCGGCACCTTCAAAAGATGACACACCGATGTTTGTTATGGGTGTAAACCACGACAGCTACGCTGGTGAAAGCATTGTATCTAACGCATCATGCACCACTAACTGTCTGGCACCAGTAGCCAAAGTACTAAACGATAAGTTTGGCATTGTAGACGGTCTGATGACCACCGTTCACGCAACAACTGCAACCCAGAAAACGGTTGACGGCCCGTCTCAGAAAGACTGGCGTGGTGGCCGTGGTGCCGGTCAGAATATCATTCCTTCATCAACTGGTGCAGCAAAAGCGGTAGGTAAAGTTATCCCTGCTCTTAATGGTAAGTTAACTGGCATGGCGTTCCGCGTACCTACGCCTAACGTATCTGTGGTTGACTTAACTGTAAACCTGGCCAAGCCAACCAGCTACGAAGCTATCTGTGAAGCCATGAAAGCCGCTTCTGAAGGCGAACTGAAAGGCGTTCTGGGTTATACCGAAGATGCCGTAGTATCTAACGACTTTGTTGGCGATGCACGCACCAGCGTATTTGATGCGACTGCAGGTATTGCCCTGACCGACACATTCGTAAAAGTTGTATCCTGGTACGACAACGAATGGGGTTATTCAAACAAGGTACTTGAACTGGTTGCACATATCAGCAAGTAATCCCTTCTGATGATAACGAAAAAGGTGCGATTTTTATCGCACCTTTTTTATTTATCAGGCAAGATAAGCATTGCCGGGCCACCTCAGGATTGTCGTTATCAACGCGTTGCGGTTTGCCTGACTTGCAGACGTATCTAATTCTGCTCATCACCCGTTACACAGCGCGGCCTGAAGTACGTTGAGGTGACACGGAAATCAACAACAATAAATGGCATTAAGTACCGACTTAACTGACCAAAAAACAGGGTCAAGGGATATCACGAATGAATGACCAAACTTATCAGATAGAAGAAAAAGACGGTAATCGCTTCGTTACCGTATCCAACGCATCAGCGAGTTGTCGCATCAGTCTGTTTGGCGGACACGTGCTGTCGTTTATTCCAAGTCATGACAACCGCGACCGCCTTTGGGTCAGCCCGGTAGCCGTTCTTAATGGTGAGCGCCCTATTCGCGGCGGTATTCCGCTTTGCTGGCCCTGGTTCAGCGATGCCCACGGCAAAGCGAAGGGCGAACTGCCCTCCCACGGTTTTCTGCGTACCCAAATGTGGGATATCAGTGAGTTTAACTGCGACGGCACCACCTCAGAAATGGTGCTGACACCGGCCATCACCAAAGGCCCGGGATTCAGTTATGAATGCGCGGTAAAATTACGCCTGAAGATTGCCAGCGAGCTAACCGTCAGCCTGGAAACCACCAGTCTGGAGGAACAACAGGCCTTTACACTAAATTGCGCCCTGCATACTTATTTCGATGTCAATAATATCGCCGACGTGGCGCTGGAAGGCCTGGCGGGTGAATATAAAGACAAGCTGGAAGACTGGGCAGTAAAACCGGCACCAACGCCGTATACTTTCAGTAGCGAAACCGATCGCATCCATCAGGAAGCCCCGAAAACATTAACTATCGTCGCCAATCAGTCGCCTTACATTACCATTGGCTCAGCGGGTCACGATAGTATTGTAGTGTGGAATCCGTGGCAATCCGCAGCCTCGATGAGTGACATGGACGCTTTCGGTTACAAACAAATGCTGTGTGTGGAAACCGCGGTGACTAATGGTATCACCCTTAATCCAGGCGACATTCATACGCTTACCCAGGTGATTGCTTAATCATCCCGGCGCCGACCAACATGATAAACAAGATCGAGTAGGAGGGAGTTTCGCAACTCCCGTCCTCTCACACCACCGGGCATACGGTTCCGTACCACGGCGGTTCCTGTCTGTATGGACCATAGTCAATACCTGAGTCTGTTTCGTTCATCGTGT
>NZIK01000103.1 GCA_002691625.1 Alteromonadaceae bacterium | reverse complement strand
TCTTTCGAGTAGCTTTTTCGCGTTTTCATATACACTCCAGTTGAGATAATTATCCCTTAACTGGCTGTGTGAATCTATTGGAGCACGTCACCTGAAGGCTTGATCGACAAACTCAAACGCAGTAAAGAAGAGGCTGAGAAAAAGTTAAAAGCCGAGCCCTTTGGCTATTTAAAAGTGCGTGACTATCAGCAAAAAGCCATTATTGCGGTGGAAAATTCGTTAGCGAAAGAAGTACGCACTGCACTGTTAGCTATGGCTACCGGTACAGGTAAAACGCGCACCATCATCGGTTTGATGTACCGGTTTTTAAAGGCAGAGCGATTTAAGCGTATTTTATTCCTGGTAGATCGCACCGCACTGGGTCAGCAAGCTATCGACGCCTTTAATGAGGCACCATTAGAACAAAATCATACCTTATCTAAAATCTATAATGTTGCAGAACTGGGAGATATGGCAGCTGAGGCTGAAACGCGCGTGCAGGTAGCAACTGTACAGGCCATGGTGAAACGCATCTTTATGAGCGATAACCCGCCTCCGTTAGACCAGTTTGATTGCATTATTATTGATGAAGCCCACCGAGGGTATACGCTCGACCAGGAAATGACCGAAGGCGAACTCGCTACACGGGATGCAAGTCAGTATCTTTCTAGTTACCGCCGGGTGCTAGATTATTTTGATGCCGTTAAAATTGGCTTAACCGCAACGCCAGCAAAACACACCAGCGAAATTTTNGGNAAACCNGTTTATACCTNTNCATACCGGGAAGCGGTAGCGGATGNNTGGCTNNTANATCACNAACCNCCNATNCGATANGANACCTTNCTNACNCAAAANGGNATTAAATTTGCCAANGGNGANNAAGTNANNGCNATTAATACNCAAACTGGTGAAGTACANAGNGCAGAGCTNGACGATGAACTNAANTTTGAAGTGGANGCNTTTAANCGCAAAGTNATNAANGAAANCTTNAACAAAGTGATTTGTCAGCAACTGGTTCANGAACTNGATCCNTTNGGNGATGANAAAACNNTGATNTTCTGNGCNACNGANNTGCATGCNGATATGGTNAANCGNNTNTTAGANGAAGCGTTTAAAGACCTTTATAACGGTGAATATAACCAAGCGGCAGTCGNTAAAATCACCGGGCAAAGCGACAAAGTAGANCAGCTCATTCGNCAGTATAAAAACGAACGCTATCCAAATATTGCTATTACTGTTGATCTGCTGACTACCGGTATCGATGTCCCTAAAATTTGTAATCTTGTGTTTATGCGCAGGGTTAAGTCTCGGGTTTTGTATGAGCAGATGATCGGCCGCGCCACACGCCGCTGTGATGACATTGGTAAAACAGTATTTAGAATTTACGACCCGGTGGATATTTATGCCGCGTTGGCCGACGTTAATACCATGAAACCGTTGGTTAAAGATCCCAACATTACGTTGGAGCAATTGGTAGACGAAATCACTAACCCGGAACAATTGGAACGAGCGTTGAATGCTCCTGGTGATGCACCTGAGCAGAGCCATGCCGATGTCGTGCTAAGTCAACTCAGCCAAAAAGTGATGCGCGTATTGCGAAAAGCCGGTAAAAAAGCTGAAAGCAAACCAGCACTCAAGCAAAAACTGGATGAATTACACGGTTTATGGGGCGTTGAGCCCAAAAGCTTGCATAAACATTTACACGAGCTTGGGCCTAAGCAAGCCGCGGCTTTTATTACAACACATAGCGGTTTGATAAATCAGCTAGCAGAAGTGAATGAGTTACTCGGTAGTGAACGCCAACCAGTAATTTCGGAACATCATGATGAGATAAGAGAACGCACCCAAAGCTATGGCGTACATCAAAAGCCTGAAGATTACCTCGACAGCTTTAACCAGTTTATAAAAGAGCAGCTTAACCAAAGTGCAGCCCTTGCTGTAGTGGTAAATAAACCCCGGGATCTGACTCGCGATCAACTAAAAGAAATTAAGCTAATGCTTGATGGTGCAGGATACTCCGAAGCAAAACTACAAAGTGCGGTGCGTAACCAAACTAACCAGGATATTGCAGCAAGCATCATTGGCCATATTCGCCGAGCAGCATTCGGCGAGCCATTGGTGCCCTTTGAACAACGGGTTGCACAGGCAATGCTGCGAATATATGAAAGTCATAATTGGTTACCCGCGCAGCGCNAATGGCTTGAACGCCTGGCAAAACAACTGGTTCACGAAGTCATTATTGACAAAGAATTTGTAAACAGCCGATTTGCAGAGCAGGGCGGAGCAAAGCAGCTGGATAAGGTACTGGGTAACCAGCTGGATNNGGTACTGGATGAANTGNGTGATGCNATTTGGCCTCCCCAAAGTGCATAAANCTTATATGTATAAATAAACAGAAAAACTATACATGTTAGTCAGCACATGTATAATTTTTTATAAAATCTATATATATACAGAACTACATGTATAAATAAGGACATAATATTAATCATGCCTGNATCTATCCCATTGTTACCACTTGANANTATAGANCAGTGGGAAACCCGCGCAGTACTCAAAAAGGTGGCTGAAGCTCACCGATATCTGGCCGAATTAAAGGGTATTGCCGCCAGTATTCCCAATGAAGCAATACTAATCAATACGCTGGCCTTGCAGGAAGCCAAAGACAGCTCGGAAGNGGAAAACATTGTAACCACGCATGANGAGCTTTATAAAGCCAACTTATTTGAAGAAGCCATTANCAGCCCGGCAACCAAAGAAGTGCAGGATTACGCCGTAGCATTAAAGCAGGGCTTTCAAACAGCACGGCAAAGTAAACTCATTCGCCTAAGTGACATTCTTGCCATCCAGCAAAACCTGGAGCACAACAACGCAGGTTTACGCAAACTACCCGGCACGGATTTAAAAAATGCCCGTACGGGTGAAGTGGTGTATACCCCGCCACAACATGCNGACGAAATAACCGCGCTNATGGATAANCTGGTGCAGTTTATTAATAACGATGAGTTATGCGATGCAGATCCGCTGGTTAAAATGGCCATCATCCATCATCAGTTTGAAAGTATTCATCCATTCTACGACGGCAATGGTCGCACAGGGCGGATCCTGAATATTTTGTACCTGGTGATAAAAGACTTGCTTAACCTGCCGGTACTGTATTTAAGCCGTTTTATCATTCAGCACAAAGCAGATTACTATAATAATTTGCAAGCCGTGCGCGACACTGGAAACTGGGAACCCTGGATAGCCTTTATGCTTGATGGCGTTATCGACACAGCACAAAACACTATCTCACTCATTACCGAAATGAAAAGCCTGATGGCAGAAGTTAAGCACGGGATTCGTGAGCAACTGCCCAAAATTTATAGCCAGGATTTACTCAACAACCTGTTTCATCACCCCTATACCAAAATCGACTTTATCATCGAAGAGCTAGGGGTAACGCGAATAACTGCCACTAAATATTTAGAGCAATTAGTAGAACACGGCTTTTTAACCAAACAAAAAATCGGCCGCGCCAACTACTACATTAACGAACCGCTGTGCAAAGTACTGATAGCACACGGCTAAGAACCAAATAATCCATTAAGAGACAAACATGACCAACAACGACATCGTTCAAAAACTCTGGAACCTCTGCGACGTACTGCGGGACGACGGCATTAATTATTCAGATTACGTAACCGAACTCGTACTTCTGTTATTTATTAAAATGGTGCATGAAAACACTGAAGCTGGTGTGTTAAAACGCCACCCTTTACCAGAAGGTTGCCGCTGGACTGATATCAACGAAAAGTCGGGCATCAACCTGCTAAACGACTACAAGCGCATTTTGTTAAGCCTTTCAACAGGTAAAGATTCAGACGGTAACATTGTACACGAAGATCCACTTATCAGTGCAATCTACGCCGATGCACAAACACGTTTGCGTGAACCACGCCATCTAGAACAAATGATCAAAACCCTCGACCATATTGATTGGTTTAGCGCCCAAAAAGATGGGCTTGGCGATTTGTATGAGGGATTGTTAGAAAAGAACGCATCGGAAACGAAATCTGGGGCAGGGCAGTACTTCACCCCACGCGCTTTAATCAACAGCATGGTTCGCTGCATAAGACCGCAAATTGGTGAAGTAATACAAGATCCAGCGGTAGGTACAGCAGGATTCTTAGTCGCCGCAGACCAATATATGCGTGATCAAACAGACAACTATCTCGATCTTTCTGCCAAAGAAGCTGATTTCCAGAAAAACAAAGCTTTCGTTGGCGTGGAATTAGTACCAAACACCCGACGCTTAGCATTAATGAATTGTTTACTGCACGGAATGGAAGGTGATGAAGATGGCGTAGTGCATCTAGGTAACGCTTTGGGTGATGCTGGGAAGGATTTAAAGCAAGCAGACATTATTCTGGCAAATCCGCCTTTCGGCACCAGTAAAGGTGGTGAAGCATCCAATACTAGAGACGATCTCACTTACAAAACCACTAACAAGCAACTGGCATTTTTACAGCATATTTATCGCAACTTAAAGCCTGGTGGCCGGGCGGCTGTAGTACTGCCGGACAACGTATTGTTTGAAGCGGGTGTAGGTATCGATGTTCGCCGTGACTTAATGAATAAGTGCAACCTACATACTATTTTACGCCTGCCAACGGGTATTTTTTACGCTCAAGGCGTAAAAACTAATGTGCTGTTTTTTACTAAAGGCTCAGCAAAAAACAAACATCAGGAAGAAAATTGCACTGAAAATGTGTGGGTATACGACCTGCGTACCAATATGCCTAGCTTTGGTAAGCGCACACCCTTTGGTAAAGCTGATATTGGATTTGCACAAGAAGAGTTCGGAAAAGATCCGCATTTAGGTGCTTTTGAACAAGTTTTTGGCGAATCTTCGGATGGCACGAGTAAACGCACAGAAGGTGAGTACAGCTTTGATGCTCAGGAAATTGAAGTCGACAAAGAAGTCGTTGAGGAAAACCAGGGGATTGATGACCGCCTGGCGCACTCCCGATGGCGTAGCTTTAGTCGTAAGTGGATACGTGAAACAAAAGGCGATTCTTTAGATATTTCATGGCTAAAAGATAAAGACAGTGTGAATGCGGCAGATTTACCTGAACCGGATACTCTGGCAATGGAAGCCCGAGCAGAGCTGAAGGCCGCATTAAGTGAGTTGGATGCTTTGTTGGCAGCGTTGGAGGCAAGTTGATGAGTAGTGACCATTTGCCCGAAGGATGGACTGTTGCAAAAATCTCAGATATTACGATAAAAGGTGAGCAGCGAAAGCCGTCCTCGGAAGAAACCTTTACCTATGTGGATATAGGAAGTATTGATAGAGATCGCAAGTGTATATCATCTCCGCAATATTTAGCCGGAAATAATGCCCCAAGTCGAGCGAGAAAAGTAATCAAAACTGGCGATGTGTTAGTATCTTTGACGAGGCCGAATCTAAATGCTGTCGCGCTTGTGCCCGATGAGCTAGATAACCAGATAGCTTCTACAGGGTTTGAAGTTGTTAAACCGTTATCGGTTGATAGCCGCTTTGTTTTTGCATTGACGAAGTCTAAAGACTTTATTGATTCAATAAGTGGAGTTGTGCAAGGGGCGTTATATCCAGCAGCAAAGTCTTCAGATGTACAGGCTTATACCTTCCAACTACCGGCATTGGCAGAACAAAAAGTCATCGCCGACAAGCTCGACACACTGCTGGCCCAGGTGGAAACCACCAAAGCCCGCCTTGAACTCATCCCCGAAATCCTAAAAAATTTCCGCCAGTCCGTCCTCGCCGACGCCGTTAGCGGGAAGTTGAACGCTGGTGATTATCAACAAGCTCCAGTTTACAAAGCGTTAGGGGATGTTGGCGTAGAGGTAAAGACAGGTCCTTTTGGTAGTGCTTTGCATAAAAGTGAATACATAAGTGGTGGGATACCAGTTATAAATCCGATGCACATTTCTAATGGTACAATAGTAGCCTCTCAACAAATGACAATACCGAAAGCGAAGTACGATGAATTAGAAGCGTGGCACCTGAAAATAGGTGACGTGGTTGTTGGTCGCCGGGGCGAAATGGGGAGAGCAGCTGTAGTTAATTATAAAGGGGAAATGTTGTGCGGGACAGGTTCTATGATATTGCGGACGCCAAAGAATTCGTTACCAAAATATCTGGAAATTATTTTGCGCTCACCACTAGCAGTTGAATACTTTACCTCGAACTCTGTTGGTTCAACAATGGTCAATTTGAACCAAAAAATAATAAAAAGCCTACAAGTTCATTTCCCTTCACAAGAAGAACAAACCGAAATCGTGCGCCGGGTGGAAAAGCTCTTTGCTTATGCCGACAAAGTGGAAGCACAAGTTAAAACCGCCCAAGCGCGAGTGAACCAGCTCACCCAATCCATCCTTGCCAAAGCCTTTCGCGGTGAACTTACTGCCAATTGGCGTGCGGCTAACCCCGAGCTGATTAGTGGGGAGAATAGCGCCGAGGCGTTGCTGGTGATAATTAAAAACGAACGTGCTAAGTTAAGCCAAACAAAAAAAGGCCGGGGTAAGTCTGTTGAAAATTAAAACTCTGCATTTACAGCATTTTCGCCGCTTTACTGATTTTCGCTTGCCGTTACATGAACAGTTAACGGTTTTAGTTGCGCGCAATGGTGCCGGTAAAACGTCGGTACTTGATGGTATTGCTACATTACTTGGCGCGTTTTTGACCCGCTTGCCTAAAGTGAATGGTATTAACCCAAAAGACAATGATTTTCAGGTATTTGCCGATAGCAGCAAACCTGCGTTTATGCGTTTAACCGCCGAGAGTTTTGACGGGGTTAGCTGGGATAGAACAGAAAAGCGCGACAAGAGTAAAAAAACAGCGGCTCAGGTGCCAGCAGCGCTGGGCGTTAAGCAGTTAAATGATTACGTCGATGCCTTTATCGATGCCGAAAATGCCGGTTTGAACTACGAGTTACCCATATTTATTTACTATGGCACTGGCCGAGGGGTATTTGATGTACCACAGCGTAAGCGTGATTTTGCAAACGAGTTTCCGCGCTTTGATGCATTTAATGGCAGTTTAGAGAGTAAAACCAACTTCAAGAAATTTGTAGAGTATTTTTATTACCTTGAGGCGCAAGAAGGCAAACTGCAGAAAGAGCAACGCTCATTTGATGTTGAATTGCCTGAACTTAAAGCCATACGACGTGCAATCGACTTGATGATGCCAACCTTTAGCAACCCTGAAAGTGTTATGCCTGCAGGTATTCAGGTTGATTGGCTAGATGATGGCATAAAAAAGAAATTACGTATTGAGCAGCTAAGTGACGGTTTTCGCACAACCTTAGCGATGGTAATGGATATTGCCGCCAGAATGGCTGAAGCAAACCCTCAAAGTTTCGACCCCTTAGCAACTACAGGCATAGTGCTTATCGACGAAGTAGATTTGCACCTGCACCCCGGCTGGCAGCAGCATATTCTGCTCGATTTGCAGCGCACCTTCCCAAATATTCAGTTTATTGTTTCAACCCATAGTGCGCAGGTGATTTCGTCGGTCAAACCAGAGTGTTTACGGGTTATTGATTGGCAAGAAGATGCACCCAGCTTGTTGGAAATAGATTTTTCTGAAGGCGCAGAAGCACAGCAGGTGTTGTTAGATGTTTTAGGTGTACATAGTACCCGCGCTGAAAAATTACCGATTGTGCAGAGTTTGAAAAACTACCAACAGCTGGTTGAAGATGATCAGTGGGATAGCCCAGAAGCTGAAACATTAAGACAGCATCTGGATGAGTGGGGTGGAGAGTACGAGCCAGAATTAGCCCGCCTGGATATGGACATTAAAATAAAAGCCTGGGAACGCGAGCAAGTATGAAAAAAGTACTGAAAGGTGCTGAACCTGAGCTACTGGAAGCCTATCGTAATAGCAACAGCGCAAATACCTGGGTTCAATTTAAACGCGTTGCAGCCAGAAAAGAGGCGGTGTCTGCTCAGTTAAAGCATGACCAGGCTGGGTTGTGTGCTTATTGTGAAATTAAGCTGCTACCAAAAACGCATGAAGGTGAGGCGGACTTTAGGGTAGAGCACTTTCATCCAAAATCAGATACCACAATAGCGCATAACTGGCATTTGGACTGGCAGAATCTCCTTGGTTGTTGTCATGGCGGAAGTCAGAAAAACATAGTTGAAGAAGCTGATCGTTTTGGTAACGGTGACCACAGTTGTGATGTCCCAAAAGGCAACAAAGATCTGGGTGCTATTATTTTAAATCCTTTGCATTTGCCGGCATTTCCGGCGTTGTTCGCAGCGGAGCGTAGCACCTGTAAGCTCAAAGTTAATGTTCACAATTGCCAATCCGCGACAATTAGTGCAGCTAAAGCAGCAGCAACTATTTCTGAACTGCGGTTAGATTCAGCTCGGTTAAACCGTTTTAGAAAAACCTTACTTGATGAAATAAACCGGCAACTAACGCAATTAATCCAAACGGGTCTTTCAGTTGAAGCTGCGCGAACTAAGTTAGCGCGAATACTACTTAACAAAGATACTCAACAACATTGGCCTGCGTTTTTTACTTCGGTCAGAAGCTACCTTGGTTCTGAAGCTGAAGTGCATCTTCACAACATCGATTATGCAGGATAACGCTGCTTATTTAACTTTTAAGGATTGAAAGTGGCTAACAGCGTTACCCCTGGAAATGGACGAAATCGATGGTGACAAAGAGCTTGTTTGTTCCCTGGACAGAATCGATAGCAACGGTCTCTTGAGAACGATAACTTTCAAGTAGTTTGCAAGTTTGCCAACCGCTGGAAAGGTGATTCAGATAATGACGAGTTTATTAGGCTGATCAATATGTTGAGTAAAAGGTAGTTGGATTCCTAGGGCTAATTTCCAGGCAAGTATAGAAGATAATTATTTGAAACTACGCTACTACGAAGCTTTCTCAGTACCTGATTGTTTTTTTAGCATGATGTCTGGAGAGATGTTCGAATCATATAAATCGTTTTTTGAGTCCCATCTGAAGTTTTTAAAAGACTTTGCCCCGAAAGAAAGTCTCAAAAGAGGAGGTGTCCACCATTTTGTCTTCGCATTGAACGATGGCGAAGATAAGATTCTTGGATTTAGATATTTTTTCTACAGCCTAGATATGTCCGAATGCGAACTCTTCTTTTTGTATGTGGATCCTAAAGAGCGCAAAAAAGGAGTAGCGTCGAGCTTGGTCGATCTCTCGATTAGCGTTGCAATAGGCCACGGTATAAGCAAATTTAAAGTTAAGATAGTTGCCCCGGAAGCTCAAGGTGAAGGGTTAATTCGATTATACAAAGCGCTATCTCTAGCTTATTGTCCACCATGTAGTTTTGAGATTTATTACGGGGGTAAAATAGTCAAGCTACCATCCCCAGATATGCGATGAATCACACGGCTTAATGGCACCAAAAATCCGTTTAGTTGCACCCATTTCTGCACCCAGCCCCCTTTTTTGCACCCCAAAAGTAATGCTATGTATTGCTATATAGTGTCGCTCTTACGGAAGTATCACTATATATTGTTATGTAGTGTAATCAGGTAAATTTCAAATCCTCTCACACCGACCAATCTCTCCCTCGCTTTGAGCGATATCCCATTGTTACATTATTAGTCTGATCTGGCCTGCTGAAGTTCGCTTTTCGCCTGTTTAAAATTTTTCATATCTGTGATTAGTGCTTGGTATTGTTCGAGTAACTCAGGGTTTTCAGTTAAAAGCTTTATTAAATGCTCGGTAGCCGCTCTTTTTTCATTGTTAACCAATACTTTTACGCCTGAGGACGTCGGCAGTGGCTCGATTATTCCACGTGTCTCCTGAGCTTTAGGGATCATGGCGATTTGCGTTTCATATGCAATTGCAGTGAGTTCGTATTGCGGATAGCAAACCTTGCGAGCAATATGGCTACCTGATGGCTTTTCTATCCTGCATCTTATTTTGAATTCTTTTTGGTCTGTTAAGGCATTGTACATGTCGTAAAATGCCAGCTCGGTTTCCACCAGTTGTTTTCGGTAGTAACTCAGGGGCCTTTGACCGACGACATCCACTACTTCGATATCATTTATTTTCTCGTGACTCTGCGAATATACAATAGTGCTAAAAGCCAACAATATGACTGCGACTAAACCGAAGCGGGTGACCAGAGTAACAGCGTTTTTCATCGTTACGTCCTTGTAGATATTCATAAAATGTATTAATCAGCGTTCAGATTATATGTTTCTACCCGCACCACCTTATCGTTGTGGTCAAAGGCAACGTTAACAACGCTGTTTACCATACTGAAAGTGCTGTCTGAGTGCGTTGTTGTGGGATAGCTGTAAATGAGCACATAGGCATGCTTAGGGTCGCCAGGATAGTGATTGATGCCTGAGGATTCGCCTAATAATCTGATAACACGTTCTCTGCTGTCGCCAGTTTGAATTTTCTTTATGCTATCAGTGTTGAAAAACGTACTGTCTTCGACAAAAGAACTGCCAAACTGATAACCAGTCAGAATGTCTTCGTTGTTAAAGCTGAAAGTCTGGTAGCGGGATGCCACTTCATCAGGCTTAACCGCTTTAGCATTACGATTGTGGTGAATGTAGTTATAGGCCGTTCCCTGATTTAAGGCGTTTGTAGTCGTCGGTTTTCCCAGTAGCCCGATAATATCCTGGGCTGTTGATTTGCCAGGCACTAACTGGGGTTCTTCGAGCTTCTGAAAGTTTCTGCCAATAGTGGTGACACAGCCTGTCAGCAGCAAAAAAACAAAAATGAGGCCGTAATGATGTAGTTTAAGCATGTCCATGTTCTGCGATATAGGGCAATCAGAATTGCTTATATCTATAGCACAGACTCATTACCGGAGGTATTTTTATTAAAAGATATTAAATGCACTTGGATTAAACAGCTGAATCACACTAATAAGCTGCATGTTGGTTTCATCAAGGGCTTCTTCGGCGTCGTCTTCTGTGAGTTTCAGTGCCGCCAGTAAGGCCGGGCCAACAGGAGGGTAACCAACGTTAATGTCGGCGTTAACATTGTCCTGCGCCAGCAAATAGGCTTGTTTTATGATGAGTGCGTGGGTATCCAACTGGCTAAGGTCGGTTTCCAGTAACGTGGCAATAGGGCGGTAAATACTTGGTGGTAATCCCCAGTCTTTAATCAGCGCTGCCGAAAAATCGCAATATGTAAAACCCATGATTTCTTTTTGCAGATAAATGGACGAGGTATCTTTATCGGTATTCAGGCAGCGCTTAGCCATGTCGGGGGCCACTTTAAGCATGGCCAGTTCGCCAATGTTGTGCAGTAAACCTGTCACAAAGAAGCGCTCTGATTCTCTGATACGTTTTTTCTCTGCCAGGTGTTTGGCCAGTAAGGCACAACTGACGCTTTGTTCCCAAAAACGGTCGATATCGATGATGGTTGTTTCAACCGATTTCAGGGTGTGTGAAACACCGTAGGACAAGGCTAAGTCGTAGGTGGCACGGGTACCAATAACCTGTACCGCTTTGGTTACCGTTTCGATCGGCGAGGTAAAGTTATAAAGCGCGCTGTTGGCAATTTTTAGTAACTGCGAGGTGAGCGTGGGATCAAAGCTGATAATTTCTGCGACGTCGTCGAGGCTTGACGATTCATCATCGATACAGGCTTTTAAGCGGGTTACCGAGTCAGGTAATACAAAGACGGATTCTGCTTGTTGCACTAATTGCGCTAGGTTCATACTTCGCTTCACTTTTTGTTTGTTACAGTAATCAGTGGCGCTTACTGCTTATCCGTCACTTCAATTAACTCAACCTATAATCAAAATACGTGTTCTCTGAAGCAATTAGAATGAGTTAATTACAACTTAGGAGTAATAAATGATACTTAACCAGCTGTTTGCGATCGGTTTTTGTCAAAGTCTGATAATAAATATAGTTCATATTTTGCTGGCCAATGGTGCAACCAGTATGAAAATAATTAATTTATTGCAGCCGGGCTGCCCGCTCAATATCGAAGGGCCTGCTTCCATGTGAAAATGGGGTTGCCAAAGACCTTAACGGCAACCCGGTTTGAATTACTTTTCCAGTACGTAAATGTCACCGTCAATCAGGCCCTGAATAGTGAGTTTCTGGCTCGACAGCGCATTAAGATAATTGATGTGTTCGGCTTCAATGGTCTGCCCCGGCACCAGCAAAGGGATGCCTGGAGGATAGGGGGTGATAAGCGCGGCTGCAATTCGGCCTACGCTTTCTTGCAGAGGCACCGTTTCTCTTTTCCCAAAGAAGGCATCGGAAGGCAGCATGGCCAGACTGATAGGCGGGATCTTGCTGGGCAAGTCTTTCTGGCGACTACTTTTACGTAATGACACATGCCCGGCATCGAGCTTATTCAGCGCGTTATACAGGCGTACTATTTTAGAGCGCATTCCGCCAAAAGTAAGTAAAACCAGCAGTGTACTGTGGGTAAATTTCTCGATTTCCAGACCCACTTCGTCCATCAGGAAGCGGTGGATTTCCTGATTGGAATAGGAAAGCGCAGAGATATCTATCAGAATTTTAAGCGGATCGTGGCCAATATTGTCCGCCTCAAAATGAGCGAACATCTGCCGAAAGTCGTCTTTACCTAAAATACGAATGCGACTAAATTTAGCCGCTTGTTCCTTAAATTCCCGCACATGATTTAGCAGATTGTTGATAACCTTAAAGCCTTCCATTTCCAGCTGTTTACGGCACACATCCAATGAGGCAATCAGATGATACTGAGGGGAAGTGCTGGTATGAATGGCGTAAATTTCTTTAAAGAAATCCTTATCGAAGTCCGGGTCGTTAATATGGATATAGGAAGCCTGCGAAAACGCCGAAACCACTTTGTGAGCGGAATGGGTAACATAATCCGCACCGGCATTGATGGCCGAGTACTCGCGGTATTGCGGATGGAACAGCGAGTAAGCAAACCAGGCTTCATCAATAAATACTTTAATGTCGAACTGGTGCGCGTAATCCACCACCTGCTTTAAATCGGTCAGAAGGCCATCGTAGGTACAGCCAGTCAGTACAATCAGTTTGGCGTCTGTATTGTCGCTGATAAACGCTTTTAGCTGGCTCAGCGAAGGTGGCGCAAAAATACCGTATTTGGGATCCAGTATACTGTCGAGGTACAGGGGCAGGGCTCGGGCCTGCACAATGCCGTAGTGCACCGACTTATGGCAGTTTCTGTCTACAATAACTTTATCCCCCTCGCGCAACAGGGTTTGCAGAATAATTTTATTGGAAGTGGAAGAGCCGTTGGTGACAAAATAGGAATGTTTAACCTCAAAGGTATTGGCTACCAGGTTCTGCGCTTTGCCGATGGCATTGGTACCGTCTGATAATGAACCTAATGAGTCCACACTCACCGACAGATCGCTGATAAACATATTGCGACCAAAGAATTTATAAAAGTCGTTAATGTAGCTTGAGCTGCGGAAACTGGCACCACCACTGTGTCCTGGTGTATGCCAGGAATCGTTGGTTTCCACCGCGTATTTCTTGTAGGCCGTCCAGAAAGGCGTTTCGCTGCGATCGTCAAAATCGTTGATGATGTAAGCTAGGCAAGATTCCGGATCCGAGGCGATATCGTGTAGCGTAAAAAACGCTTCAATCTTGCTGGAGCGGCTGACTATATCAAAGCCAACCTCGTCTTCGCCGGTCACATATACCGGCACTTCCAGGCGACGGGATTTGATCGCATCAATAATGGATGAGTCGCGAATGCTATCGCCCAGGGTTTCCCAGCTCAGTAAAACCGCCTGAATGTCGCCATCGCTGTCGAGTTCGGTAACCGCGGCTGACTCAGAATTAACGGCCAGAAACTCCAGCGTTAAGTCGTTGCGGTCAAGTACCGACACCACCGATTCCAGGTGTTGTTGAGTTGAAATCAGCCGGGTTTTATTGTGATCGATAATCAGCACTTTTAAACATGGCGTCGCTGTCACTGGGGATCCTTTTTCGATGATTGCTATGGGCTTTTCTTACCAGAGTGGTAATAGTTTGGCGCGGTTGCTTGAGCGTAATATACGCTATTTTTCGGGCTTGAAAAGCGCACAATGCCGGGCATGACTAAAAAGCGCAAACCGGCTTCAGGCTTGCTGAGAATGAAGCTGAACCCTGAGGATCATAAACTCTGCGGGCCGGATTACCGCCATACCAATTTCAATGTTCATTATGCCCTGATGTATATCATTGGCAGTCATGGTTGTACCCAGGCCACAGCGCACATATAACGCATCATCGGGAGAGGTAGCGGTTAGCGCACCAAGCTTCCATAAGCGGATGAGGAACTGCTCAACCGAATGTGTAATCCGGGCCCAGGTATTAGCGTCGTTAGGCTCAAATACGGCCCAGCCAAGCGACTTTTGCACCGACTCCTTTACCATGTTGGCCAGACGCCGGGTACTGATATAGCGCCATTCGTTATCATTACCGGCCAATGTGCGTGCTCCCCAAATGCGAACACCACGACCACTGAATTCACGGATCGCATTAATGGATTTACCGCTAATAGTATCGGTATTTAACGCCTCATTTTCAGTGTCAGAAATGCTTATCACAGGGTGGTGAATGCCGCGCAGTTGCACGTTTGCCGGGGCTTTCCAAACGCCTTCCGCAGCATCGACCAGGGCTATTGATCCAGCAACTGCGGCAGAAGCCGGTAGGGAAACATAAAGATTAGCCAGCAATGACTCAATGACCCTGAATAGTCCGGGGTCGTCGGCCTTTATCTGACTGAGTTGGGTAGTCTTGCTGTTATCAAGGCTAACCGTTATGTGTTGATGGTATTTTGCAGATTGCCAGCGTTGAGTTGTGGTTAAAAAAGGGTAATAACACGCACCATAATCCATGTGGTTATTACCCAGGTATGCGCGGTTGGTGCTTAACAGGGATGCGTTCAAAGCCTTATTCCCATCGGGCAGGTCGAGCAGTGCCATTCGGTCGGCTAACCTGTCGCATTGCGATAGCATCAAATCGACTATCTGTTGGTATTCAGCTGGTGCCAGTAACACGCTTTCAGGTGCATTCAACAGGGTTATTTCATCCTCCTTTGCTGCGGCCTGTACGCCATCAGACAAGGCAGAAAGCGTTAGCGGTGTTTTATAGTTACCTGTGGATACCACGTAGCACTCACTGCCGCCGTTATTAAAATACAGCCTGATGGCATACCACATCATCTGGCGGGGCAATACTGGCGATGTATTTTTTAACACTAGTCCACCGGGCGTGGATGTGAGTTCCAGATGCAGAGGCTCAGCTTCACTTTGCCCGAATAACAGGCAGTATTCCTCAAATGAGCTGATTCTTGTTGGAGTCAGATGTAAGTCGCCATCCTTATGGCGCGCGGCGCTTTGCGTGCAGCCAATAAACGCCGGTACCGCAGTTGGGACAGCAACGATACTGGTATTAATCGTGGGGATTTCCTGAATATAAACGCCGGGATGCTTAAACTTGGGCATGGTCTTACCCCATAGGTTGTTGAAGTCGGGAATCGATACTGTACACCGCAACCAGCAAAAATTAGCATAGCACATAAGCTCTCAGGCAAGCGAGATAGCGGGGAATAAGAGAGGTTTAAGGATTTAACACTAAGAGGCCAGGCCGCCATGATGAAGGCCTGGCTTAAGAAGAATGAAATTAGCAGTCGCTGTCTAACACGGTGATAGTAGGGCTGGCTCCCTGAGTCTGGGCTTCTTCGTAAATCACCTTGCAGTTTTCAGTTGAGCCTACACCACTTGGCAGGACCGCAAACTGATCGGTTTCGGTTACCGCGGCCGGGGCTGAATCGGTGGATACGCCAATGCGGAAATCGGTGTTATTACCACTGCCGCTGCCATTGATGTCGGCCCAGGCGCTTAAGTTTGTCACTACATCACGGATAGCCGGATATCCATATACCGTATAGACCGTGCTGCCGTTAATTTGCAGGTTGTCGTCGTCAGAGCGTTGAATACCTGCAATAGCCGCTTTGGCGTAAACCAATTGTGAGCCACTTTGCAGGGCAGACTTAACCCCTTGCAGCGTAGCTTTGCGGGCATCCCCCTGAAAGTCAATAAATCGTGGTGCCGCGGTTACTGCCAAAATACCCAAAATTACTATAACCACAATGAGCTCTACTAACGTAAACCCTTGTTGTTTCATGTTTAATCCCTTACTACTCGGTGAACTGCTAAACGTGGCGGCTATTTAATCTTATCCTTAATTAAAATGCCAGAGTCTTAATCACTTCAACGGTTAACTTTGAGCTTTTGCCCTTCCGGTCGTGGCGAGCTGCTCGTTGATACATTCAGTCAGTGTTTAATGCCGAGGTTTAAGCTTAGTTGGGCATAAGGTAATCAAAAAAACGACACGAACCAATTTGTAACTGGCAGTTAAACCCGGTAGGTTGGTATAGGATGATTAAAAAAAGGACAAGTATGTCAGGCACTCCCACCTACAATGTAGTGGTATTCGCCCATAACGAAGCGCGACGGATCAACCGCTGCCTGGAAAGTATACTCTCTCAGGCTGACGAAGGGTTGCAGTATATCTACGTGCTGGTAAATGGGTGTACTGATGACACCGCCGACGTGGTAACCCGTTTCAGTGCTAACCAGCCGGAGGTTATTGGCGTGTGGTTAGACAGAGCCGATAAAGCCGCGAGCTGGAATCATTATGTGCAAAAGTTATCCGGTGAAGCTGACTATCACGTGTTTGTCGATGGTGATATTTATCTTGCTGACAACGCGATGCCAGAACTGTTAGCCCCGTTAAAGAATACTTCGCATGTACTGGCTACTGCGGCGGTGCCGGCGAATGGTCGCAGTCAGGTGAAATGGCTTAGTAATATGCAGCGCTGGGGGCGGTTGGCCGGGGCGCTTTACGCCCTGCGCAGTGAGTTGGTTAACGAAATACGCGAAAAGGCTATCACTCTTCCCGCCGGGCTGATCGGCGAAGACTTTGTGGTAACCTGCCTGACCAAAGGCAGTATTGAATATCAGCAGTTATTTGCGCCCAGCAAAAGGTTACGGGTAGTGCCCGCGGCGCAGTTTTATTTTGACGGGCTGCGCATTACCAACTGGCGGCACTGGCAGATCGCGCTTAATCGTTTGGTGCGCTATCAGGTGCGTGAACATCAGCTTAAATTACTGTTTCATTACATGCAGGATAAACAACCCTCGCAGATGCCTGTCGAAATCACCGCGCTTTACTCCGAGCTCGCTCATCTTATTCGTTATCAGTACCGGGGGCGAAATACACCGGTAGACGTGCTGGCCGTTCGGCATATAAAAAGGCATAGCTGACTCTACACTACTGGCGAACCAGGACGTTGGCATGATCGAATATGCGAGCGGGCTGCTGTTTGATGAGTTCCAGAGTACTGTCGGATACCGTAGACCGGATGCCGGTAATGCCCATCCAGGTATCGCGATTACGGCGTTTGGCACCATATAACGCCGCATCGGCTATACCAACGGTGCTTTGCCAGTCGAAAAAGCTATATCGTTGCTGGTGCAGCGGATAAGCAGCAAAGCCTACGGAACAGGTTACTTTTAACTGCGTGTGCCCGTTTATGTGCATATCGCTGGCATTTACGGCGTTAACTATGCGCTCTGCTAGCAAGTAAGCCTCTTCCCGGGGCGTATCCTGCACCACCGCCAGAAACTCCTCGCCACCCCAGCGCACCAGATAATCACTGTCACGGAAAATGGCCGATAACCGCTTTTGGGTTTCTACCAGCACTGCATCACCGGCCTGATGACCGTGGTTATCGTTAATGCGTTTGAAATGATCCAGGTCGATAATAAAAAATAACATATCAGACTGCTCATCCAGGCGTTTATTGGTGGCTTCGCAGTCTTTGTAGTATCGATGTATGCGGCTGATATCCCGCTGCATGTTCTGATTTAAAAAGCGCCGGTTATGTAAGCCGGTCAGCGCGTCCGTTAAGCTGGCTTTCTCCAGAGCGACCGCCTGTTCACTGAGTTTCTCATTAGCGGTTAGTAGCTCAGCCGTGCGCTCGGCAATTTTTTGCTCCAGTACATTCTGGCGGTGCCGGTAATGGCGCAGCCCTAACCGATGCAAAACAAAAATAGCTATGGCCAATAGCAACAGACTAACCATGCTGGCATAAACAGTCTGATACCACGCGGGGAGCACGGTAAATCGTTGGCTGAGCGTTGTATGTTGCCAGGTGGTGCCGTTGTCGGAGTATTGTAGTTCCAGTTTGTAGTCGCCCGGAGCCGGCTCGGTGAGCGTTACAATTCGGTGATCGGCATCGAGTTGAGTCCAGTTATTCTCACTGCCAGCCAGGCGGTAACGGTATTGCAAATGTTCCGGATCAAGGTAGTCCAGCGCGACAAATTCAAAAGAAATACGTTTGGGCAGTGCACTGATTTCAATGTGATCCTGTATAGTCGCCGGATAAAGCTTGCGGTTATCCGCAGTCGTTATTTCCAGCTGTGTAAAGTTTAAGGATAAAGGATTCACCTCGCGCGGCAATGCTTGCGGAGAGATGATAGTCAGGCCATTTTTACCGCCGAATACCAGCTCGCCCGCTGCTGTCATGGTTGCTGCGGCACGGGAGTAGGGGCTGTTTACGGCGCCAGGACCGGCTGTTATAACGCGCAGCAGTTTTTGCTCAATATCAATGGCAGCAATCCCACGTGAAGTGCCTACCCAGACCTGCTTATCACTCTCTCCAGCGATGGCCATCACATTGTCACCGGGCAGACCAACGGCAGTCGTGAACTCAAGCCAGCGGTTATTGGTGGCACGAACAAATAATCCCGCTCCGCTGGTTGCCACCCAAAGCTGGCCGAGACTATCTGCATATAAGTCGGCAATGAATTGTTGTGCCAGGTGCGAATGGTTTACCGCTTCAATATCTGCACTGTTGAGCAACCCATTGTTAAGCTTGCCGCGCAGTAAGCCTTGCCAGCTACCTACCCAGAGCGAATCAGGTGTTGCCAGCAACGATGCCACGCGACGCTCGCTAAAATGATCAGGCAGTAACTGAATGGTAGGTTCACTCGCTCTTGCAGGCTGTTGCCATAAACCATCGGTACCGCCTATCCAGAGGGCTTCAGGCGAGTAGGCCAGAGCGGTGGTAAACGTGGAAGGCTTTCTGCCATTTACGTTAAGCGGTAATGGCTGGTTACTGCCTGGCGGGATAATCACCGACGCGAAATTTGCCGAGGCGTAGAGATTACCAGCCGGATCGGCAAATAACGTTTCTACCGGATCAGAACCATTTTGCCACAGTTGCCGGGTGGGGCCTTGCTCGGCAGTGAACTCCTCCAAGCCATGTTCGCCGGAACCCACAATCAGTTTATTTGCTACCGCCTGAACTGCATGAACCTTTCGATTCATCAGGCCTGTGGGTTGCCCGCTGTCACCAAAAATATGTGAAACGGCAACATCGCCGGCATCATAAACATTAAGCGTTGCACCACTGCCAATCCACACCAATCCTCTGGAATCGCGAAATAACGACCAGATATCATTATCGCTAAGGCTGGCAGGTAATAAACGGTTGTGCCGGAAGCGGCGTGTTGTCTGGGTGGCTAAATTAAGTTCAATCAGCCCATCACCAAAAGTACCAATCAGTAATACCTCGGGGCGAATTTCCTTAACCGTAAACAGCCACGGGCTGTTATCCTGTGCGAGTATGTAGTTGCGAAAACCGGATGCTTCAGATTGAACAAATAAGCCCTCGGCAGCGGTGCCAACCACGAGCTTATCCTTTGCGGTAGTGGTAATCGAGCTGACCCTGATACCCGCAGGAAAGTCTGGTTCCGTTTGTAATGGGACAAACTGACTATTGCTTAGTTTACTGCGGAACAAGCCTTTGTCGGTACCCACCCAAAGCGTATTGGCGTGGTTTATGTGGAGTGCGTGGATCCGCGTGTCGGACGCAATGTGGAGCCGTTTAAGCTGCGCTGAAGCCGTATCAAACTGATAAAGCACCCGGTCGCTGGCGAGTACGACGATGTCAGTGTGTGGCAAGCTAGCCACTGCGCCAGCCTGTATGGTTATGTCCTGCAACTGGTCAGGCGCAACCGCGGTAAACGAAGTGGTGCCGGGAGTGAGCTGGTATAAGCCGCTGCTGGTGCCAATCCAGATACGACCTTGGGTATCGCTGAACCCATGATTTACCTGGGGGGTGGGAGCTTCATTATCCACGCCTTTAAATCGCGCGCGGACCAGCGATTTTGAATCCCAGCGCCATAAACCGTTGGCTGCAACCAGCCAGATAAATCCCTGCTGATCTTCCAGTATTGTATCAATCTGCCCTTCAATAGGGGTCGAATTGCCTAACGGCGACAGAAAAACCGGCTGTGCGTGGCTCTGCCACTTGTTTTCACTGGCGTGGACCATAACGCACACAAACGCTCCGAGCCAGAGCAGACTCAGCGGCTTTAAAAGGCGTTTAGAAATAGACAAAGCACGCACCACAATCATCACTACTTTGCTTGCAAAATACCCGGCGGGAAACGGTGCATTCACAACTGTCGAAAAATTAGTCCTTTAGTATAAGGGGTAAACGTCAGCCTGCCAATCCATAGTGGCCGTCATGAAGCAATAAAAGGCACAGTCTATGGGCTAACAAAGTAAATAAAATCAGCCGTTAGCGTAGTTAAAAATGATCATCCACGGATAAAAATCAGTACAAATCGGGTGTTTTGTATTATTTAAAGGATTGGTATGACAGCGAAATCGAATTTAGACGAGTTTAACGAGTGGATTGAAAACCGGTACCCGCACCACCCGGAATTCTTGCAGGCCACCAAAGAGCTCGCCGCCGATGTAATGCCGATTTACAACGCGCATGCTGAATACAAGCGCTACAACGTGCTTAAACGCCTGAGTGAGCCGGAGCGGGTAGTGCATTTTGCCGTGCACTGGATGAACGACAAGGGCGAGGTAGAAGTTAATCGTGGTTGGAGGGTACAACACAGCGGGCTCATTGGCCCCTATAAAGGTGGCTTACGCTTTCACCCCACGGTTAACGAGTCGGTACTGAAATTTCTGGCTTTTGAGCAGTCGTTTAAAAATGCGCTTACCGGCCTGCCTATGGGTGGCGCAAAGGGCGGCTCTGAATTTAATCCAAAAGGCCGCAGCGACAATGAAATCATGCGGTTTTGTCAGGCTTTTATGCAGGAATTGCAGCGCCATATTGGCCCGCGTACCGACGTACCCGCTGGTGATATTAATGTAGGCGCTCGCGAGATTGGCTTTTTATATGGCCAGTACCGCCGTATGCACAACGAGTTCGGCGGTAGTCTTACCGGTAAAGACATTGATTTTGGTGGTAGCCACGTGCGCACCGAAGCCACCGGCTTTGGCTTAATTTACATGCTGCAGTGCGTGCTTAAACATCACGATGACGCAATTGAAGGTAAGCGGATTGCTATTTCCGGTGCGGGTAATGTGGCTTTGCATGCCGCGCTCAAGGCCGCAGAACTGGGCGGCACTGTGATTAGTTTATCTAACAGTCGCGGCAGTTTAATTAAGGAAGAGGGCCTGAGCAGCGCCGACATACGCTGGGCCATCGAAAATCGCATGAACGAAGATAATATTCTTACCGCGATGGCTGATGAGCGTGGCGGTAGCTGGTTTAGCGGTGAAAAGCCTTGGGGCTGCGCCTGCGATATAGCATTGCCGTGCGCTACGCAGAATGAACTGGATGAGCCGTCAGCAAAACGTCTGGCAGACAACCACTGTAAATATTTACTGGAAGGGGCCAATATGCCTACCACCCATGAGGCAAAAACGCTTATCGCCGATGCCGGCATCGTGTTCGTGCCGGGTAAAGCCGCTAATGCCGGGGGCGTTGCAATGTCGGGTATGGAGATGTCGCAAAATGCCGCTTTTGAGCGTAAAACCTTCGCCCGACTCGATGATGAACTCAAAGCTATCATGACCTATATTCACGACCGCTGCGCTGAAGAAGGTCAGGAAGACGATAAGGTTAATTATGCAAAAGGCGCTAACATCACTGCCTTCAGGCAACTTGCCAATGCCATGGTTGCTCAGGGCGTTTAATTTCCTCAACACCAGGCATAAAAAAGCAGCGCAATAAGCGCTGCTTTTTTGACTGAGTTGCTGTAAACAATAAAGTGTTTATTCAGCGCTCAGAGACGCCATGTCGATAACAAAACGGTGCGCCAAGTCGCCCTTAGCCAGGGTTTCAAAAGCACCGTTAATTTCATCCATTTTTATCATTTCGCAATCGGGGTAAATGCCGTGTTCCGCACAGAACTCCAGCACTTCCTGAGTTTCCTGGATACCGCCAATTAGTGACCCTGCGACACGGCGACGGCCCATTACCAGAGGCGGTGTCATTAGTTCTTCCATAGGGCCAACCTGACCAACGATGACAATAGTACCATCGATATCAAGCAGCGGAGCGTATTGACCAACATCGTGCTTCACCGGGGCTGTATCGATAATGAGATCAAAAGAGCTGCCTGCGGCTTGCATGGCATCTTCGTCGGTAGAAACCAGAATACCCTTGGCGCCCATCGCTTTCGCTTCGGCTTCCTTTTTATTGGAACGGCTGATAGCTGTCACTTCTGCACCCATAGCGGCGGCCAGTTTAACGGCCATATGACCAAGCCCACCCAGGCCAATCACGCCAACGCGAGTGCCTTCTTTAACCCCCCAAGTGCGCAGCGGAGAAAAGGTAGTGATACCTGCACACAGAATTGGCGCGGTTTTCGCGAGATCCATGCCTTCTGGCACGTTAAGTACAAATTCCTCACGCACCACAATGTGTTTGGAATAGCCGCCCTGTGTGGTTTCACCCGAGATACGATCAGGTGCACCGTAGGTTGGCGTCATGCCATTTCGGCAGTATTGCTCTTCATGGTTGTGACACTGATCACATTCCTGACAGCTGTCTACCATGCAGCCTACCGCTACGTTCTGACCGACTTTGTAGTTTTTTACGTCTTCACCAATAGCGGTTACCACGCCTACAATTTCGTGACCAGGGATTAAAGGATAGGGTTGCGGGCCCCAGTCACCGTTTACCGTGTGTAAATCTGAGTGACACACACCGCAATATAAAATTTCAATTGCAACATCATTGGCGCGCAGATCACGGCGCTCAAAATGATACGGTTTCATGTGAGCATCGTCTGAGAATGCAGCGTAGCCAACTGTTTTCATAGTGTTACCTCTGTCTTTAGTCTTTAAAAAGTGCTTTATGAGCCTGCGAAGTATTATGCATGAAGCAATAGAAACTTCGCGTGCCTAATCCTGTTTGGCTATTGCCTGATCGTGTGGGATTAGCTTTGTTCACCAGTATCTGTACTGCCAGATGGGCACTTTTGATCAGAAATTCAAGGTAGGTATATAAAAGTTATTCTGGTTTAATAGCGCGCAAATTATCCCGCAATTTTGTGACTATCCAGTGGAGACAGCAGTGGCTTATAGCAACCAGCAAGCACTTATCGAACAACTAAACAACACACCGGAACACGTCTTGTTTAATGATGTTATTGCCTTTATCGATGAAAACTTCGTTTTTACGCCCACGGCGTTTACCAACGGCAAAGTAGAAAATGAGGCAAACCAGAATAATGGTTCCTGTAAGCTACTCGCACTGGGGCAACTCCTCGGGCTGACCAACGAACAAACCCTGACACTTTTTGGAAGCTACTATCGTGACGATGTGCTGGGTAACCCCGATGGCACAGACCACGCTAACATTCGCGCTTTTATGCAAACCGGAGCCGAAGGCGTGACATTTGAGGTGTTTCCACTAGAGAGTAAAAACTAAAACTAGCCTGTGAGAGTAGCAGGCCTGGAGGATAGTGCGCGTAGCGCAACGATTACATGATTTTTGTGAGTCGCTGACTCAACATTACGACATTTTTATGATGTTTTATTAATGCGACAGCGCTAGTATAGTTAAGTGGCGCCGGTATCCTTAACAATGTCGGCCTGATGTTGCTTTATTTTTACTTGTCGTATTAAAGGTTTAGCTCTTGTGTTCATCTCTTAAAAAGCATTGGATTCTGGCTATCACTTGTTTAGCATTATCCCGTTGGGTGATGGCCGGTGAAACATTTACTTTTGCTGCTGAAGACAGCTGGCCGCCGTTTGCCATGGCAGACGGCAGCGGACTGTCGCGTAATATTATCGAGCAGGCACTTTCCTACAGCGACTCAACTGCCACCTTTATCACCGTCCCCTATGCCAGGGCATTAAAGATGGCCGAAAATGGTCAGGTAGACGGCGCGTACAATGTAACCCTTCAACAAAATACTCTGCAACGATTTGTGTTTGGCAACGAGCCTTTGTTTCAGGCCAAGGCGTCGTTTTATTACCCTAAAGATTCAACCTTTAACTATGCCAGTGTGGATAAGTTTCCCGGCGGCATCAGCATCGCACTGATTACTGGCTATGAATATGGCGATAGCTATGAAGCCCAGCGTAAACGATTTAAAGAAGTACGGGTGGCCAACCAGCGCCAGATTATCAATATGCTGCGGGAGAATAAGGTGCATATGGCGATTATGTTCGACGCTGTGGCATCTTACACGCTTGCTGCTATGCAACTACCGCATGACGCAATTCGCAAAGGTGAGCTGAATCATATCAGTGACATTTATGTGGCGTTCTCCCCCAAAGCCGAAAATCTCGAGGCTAAAATAGCCCTGTTTGACGAAGGATTACGGCACCTTAAACAGGCGCAAAGCGCTACTGAATAGGTGTTTACTGTATCAGGCAAAAACCACCTGGTTGCGGCCTTGTCGTTTGGCATTGTAAAGTGCTGTATCGGCTGCATTTATCCAATCAGTGATACTGAGGTATGCAGCGTTAAACTCAGCAATACCTATGCTCACCGTTACGTCACCATCAACGCCATCAAATGTAAAATCAGCAATATTCTTTCGCAGCCGTTCGGTAATTTCGCGGGCTTTTATAAGCGGCGATACAGACAGGATTAGAGCGAATTCTTCGCCGCCAGAGTGACCAACATAATCAGATTGTCTGCTCGATGCTAAATTGAGTTCAGCCACCTGTTTTATTACCTGGTCGCCGGTAGTGTGGCCGTATTTATCATTCATGTGTTTAAAGTGATCGACGTCTATTAACAGCAAACAACTTGTACCTTACGGGTTTTGCTGATGCTGCTACAGGGTCTGTTTCATGCATTGCTGCCAGTATCCACGGTTAAACTGTCGGGCTGACTTAGTGCAACCACGGTATGATGGATTTTGTGCTGTTTCATCATTAACACTGCCAGTGTAATCAAAAGGATCGTCAATGATACTATCGGGCCGCTCAGCAAGTTTTTAAGGTAGTTTTGAAATAAATTAGTAATCTCGATGAGAGGATTACCAAAATCCTGTTTTTGCAGGTCAATTAATGCCTTGATCAGGCGTATATCGGGTGGTGGCTCACCTTCGTAATCAACGAGTTCAGATAAAATGTCAGCCAGGACCATTTCTCTCTGCAATGCGAAAAGCGTTTAGCGGTAAAGCGCTGGCCATTGCGAGATGTGCAGATTCGGCCGGTGAAATAATCATTAAGGCGAAAGCCAGGGGCTTAACAGAGGCCAGAGTTGTGATTTCCGCCGATTAGCATTGAATCACCGGGTCCGAGAACATCTCCTTAAATTGACTTAACTAATTAAGTCATCTTAAGTAACTGTTAAAATCATAGCATCAGCTGGGCGTTTTCGGTTGCCACTATCTAAGGATAAGCTTAATGACCGTCTTAAAGAGTCCGGTTGGATGGTGAAGTGGTATTGTATTTATTGAGAAAATATATTTTATCTACTACATGGCAATTTAATTATTAGAGTATTAGCCGGCCTTGAAAGCACGGCAGCACAGTCATTTATCCATTAACATAAAAATAACACTTGCCAAATGGTCTGATTTGTTTGATTATTATCTTAATCGATTAAGTTATTGTGAGTGTTGTTATGAATCGTTCAAGTGATGTCCAGTTGATTACTTATGTAGACCGTTTAGGCGGTGGTGACATCAAGGCGTTAAATGCGCTGTTTAATAAACAGTTAAAAGGCGTGTTTGGTGGGGTGCATCTGTTACCCTTTTTCTATCCTATCGATGGCGAGGATGCCGGATTTGATCCCATCGACCATACTGAAGTGGATAGCCGGCTGGGCAGTTGGCAGGACATCGGTGAGCTGGGTGAAAACATGGACATCATGGCCGACATGATTGTTAATCATATGTCGGCACAAAGTCCTCAGTTTCAGGATGTGCTGGCAAATGGGCAGGCATCGCCGTTCTGGCCATTGTTTCTGACCCGTGACAAAGTCTTTGCGGCAGATGAACACCAGGATATCGCAAAAATTTATCGTCCGCGCCCCACGCCGTGTTTTACCGATATTACCCTGCAAAATGGCCAAACCGTGCCGTTCTGGACCACCTTTACCTCTAATCAGATAGACATCGATGTCACCTCTGAGGTGGGGCAGGCGTATCTTGAAAAAATCTTAACCGCGTTCGAGAGCAATAACGTCGATCTTATTCGTTTGGATGCCGCCGGCTACGCCATTAAGAAGCCGGGCACTAATTGCTTTATGCTGGAGGAAACCTTTGATTTTATCGAAGACCTGAGCCAGCAGGCCCATAGCCGCAATATGAAGTGCCTGGTTGAGATCCACAGCTACTATAAAACTCAAATCGAAATCGCCAAACGTTGCGATATGGTGTACGACTTTGCCATGCCACCACTGGTTTTGCACAGTCTGTTTAGTGGCGATCCCTCGGCACTGGCAAACTGGTTGCAAATTTCGCCGCGCAACTGCGTTACGGTGCTCGATACTCACGATGGTATTGGTATTGTGGATGTGGGCCCGGAAGGGGATAAGCCCGGCCTGCTTAATGCCGCGCAAATAGATGCGCTGGTTGAACAAGTTCACCACAACAGCAATGGTCAGAGCCGGGAGGCCACCGGTGCTGCCGCCAGTAATCTTGATTTGTACCAGGTTAATTGCACGTATTACAACGCGCTGGGTGCCAATGATCAGGCTTACCTGATTGCCCGTGCCGTGCAGATATTCTCGCCGGGCATTCCTCAAGTGTATTATGCCGGACTCTTTGCTGCCGAAAATGACATGACATTGTTGGCCAAAACCAATGTGGGCCGTGACATCAACCGTCCTTATCTGGATGAAAAGGCCGTTAGTGAGGCACTCGAAAAGCCCGTAGTCAAAGCGTTAATTGCGCTGATTAAATTACGTAATTCGTTGGCGGCCCTCGCGGGGGAATTTTCCGTTACCCAACAGGAAAATATTCTTACCCTTAACTGGCAGACAGATCAGTCTGCTGCGCAGCTAACGGTTGATTTTGCTGCGCAGGTGGCCTTAGTCACTTATTCTGAAAATGGTATCGAGCACCGCGTTGAAGTGTCGGTTGCTGGCTTAGCTCAAAGCGCAACTACCTGATCTTATTTCTGCCGGGCCGCGCTCGCGGCCCGGCATTCATCAATGTTTACTTGCCTCTTTTTTCTGCTTTTTTGTTACTATTTCTGTCGTGTAGGGCTCGCTATTTCACTGATCTATTTTTAAACTGTAATGGTACAAAAATTACAGGTAAGGAGTGGCTGTTGTGTAACCGGTTGCACTCTGCAAATGAAAGTATTCGGGCCAGGCCCGGCAATCAGTGATGGAATCACCGGAGGCGCAATGTACAGCTGTGTAAAATACCTGTTCATTTTATTGGTTTGTGTGGGCTTGAGTTGCCCGGCAAGCGCGCAAGACGCGCCGATTGAAGTAACGGCAGCCTATCCGGTGGCCAGTCAGAAATATCAGAGCATTACCCTAAGTGGTTCGGTGAGCTCTGCGAACGATGCTTTTCTTGCGCCGCTACAGGCCGGGCTTGTCGATAAACTGTTCGTGGAAGTTGGCGACCATGTTGAGCAAGGTCAGCCACTATTGTCGCTCGATAGCAAACTCGCTGAGCTGGCCCGTCAACAAGCTGAGGCAGAGCTTGAAGTTGGCACAGTAGCTTACAACGAAGCAGAGCGTCGGCTAAAAGAAGTGGATGCGTTGTCTCAACAGCAACTCGCCGCTAAAACTTTGTTGAAGCAACGCCAAGCCGAACTGGCAAACGCTAAAGCGGAGCTGGCCAGACTCCGGGCAACCCTTGCCCTGCGCAAAGAAATTGTAGTTCGTCACACGTTAAAAGCACCGTTTGATGGCATTATCTATCAGCGCGATGTCGATTTAGGAGAGTGGGTGGAGCCTACCTCCGCCGTGCTCGGTTTGGTCTCTCAGAAGGCGAAACGCCTTACCATCGAAGTACCGCAGGAATACTACAGTTACTTTACCAATCTTGATGGCGACATCAGTATTCATCCGGATACAGGCCTGCACGATACCATTACCGGCAAGCTGGAACGCCTGGTTGCTGCTTCCGGCAGCCAGGGCCGTAGCTTTACGGCGCACATCGGGTTGCCGGAGACCACCGACTTGTTGGTGGGCATGTCTGCTGAAGCAGAGATAATGCTGCCGCAACTGGAAAACAAACAGGTGTGGTTGCCCGCCAGCGCTATCAGGCAGCATCCCGATGGTGGTGCCAGCGTATTTGCCATTAACAACGATAAGGCCAGCCGGGTACTGGTGAATATTGTTCGTCAGCAGGGCGATGCGGTGTTAGTAGCCAATGCGAGCGAGGGTCAGTTATATGCTACCTCGGGTGTTTCGCGGTTGTATAACGAGGCGGCAGTCACCGTATCCAACAGGTCTGAAATCAATGATTGAGGCAACGGTAAAGCGCGGCATTCTGGTTGCAGTAATCGTTGGTATTAGCTGTATCATGGGAATTGTAGCGGCGCTGTCGATTCCGGTGCAGATGATACCGGACCTTGAAGTAAGAACCATTACCGTACAAACCGGCTGGCCAGGTGCCACGCCACAAGATATTGAAAAAGAAATTCTCATTGAGCAGGAGCGCTACCTGCGTAATATCACAGGGTTAAAACGCATGATCTCCTTTGCCGAAATGGGCGAGGGACGAGTGGAGCTTGAATTTCCCTTTGGCGTGGATGTTAACGAAGCCTTAATTCGGGTTAGCAACGCATTGAGTCAGGTGCCCGATTACCCGGAGAATGTCGACCAGCCCCAGCTATTTTCCGATTCCTTTTCCAGTAATGCCTTTATGTATTTCCAGTTGATCCCGGCTGAGGGTAACCCCATGGCACTGGATATTGATATGCTTTACGACTTTGCCGACGAGGTGGTTCGCCCGCAAATGGAAAGCGTTGAGGGCGTGTCGCAAATTGAAATCAGCGGTGGCTCCCGCCGTCAGGTACAAATCATGGTCGACCCGGCAAAGCTGGCCCAGCGCGGTATCAGCCTGATTGACGTGCGCAATGCCATTGTCCAGCGCAATCAGGACTCGTCCGCCGGTGACATCGAAGACGATAAAAGTCGCTATTTGTTGCGGGTGGTGGGACGTTTTGAACAGGTAAACGAGCTGGAAAACCTCATCATACAGCGCATCAACAATACCAACGTGTATTTAAAAGATGTGGCCGAAATAAAGCTCGATCACTTTGAACGGCGTCAGCTTTCCTATGCCAATGGCGATCGTAACCTCGGGCTCGCGGTGCGCCGCGAAACCGGCTCAAACGTGATAGCCATTAAGCAGCAGATCCTACCAATTGTAGATGAACTTAATGAGCAGGTATTACGTCCTAACGGGCTTAAAATGGAGCTGTTTACCGACGACGTGTTGTATGTTTCCAGTTCGCTGCGCAACGTGATGGTAAATCTGGCATTAGGGGCAGGGCTGGCAACCCTGGTGATGTTCTATTTTTTGCGTTCGGTGCGCTCCACGCTTATAGGCGTGATGGGCATTCCTCTGTGCACCATTGCCGCGTTTATTGCCTTGCTGGCCTTTGGCCGCACCATTAATGTTATTTCCATGGCCGGGGTGGCTTTCGCCATCGGCATGACTGTGGACAACACCATTGTGGTGCTTGAATCCATTGTGCAGTTTAGGCGACAGGGACTGAGCAAGTTTAAGGCTTCGGTGGAAGGGGTTAAGGATGTCTGGCCGGCAGTGCTTGCCTCTACGGTAACTACCATCCTGGTGTTTGCGCCCATTTTGTTTATTGAGCAGGAAGCCGGGCAACTTTACTCCGATGTTGCTATTGCCATTGCCGGAGCGATTTTTGCCTCTATGCTGGCCGCCATTTTTGTGATTCCGGTAGCCATGGCCCGCCAGCCCAAACCAGAAGATAACGATGCCAGTGGCCAGAAATGGTTTACCGCAAAATGTCTGGGGCTGGTTTCGGCAGTTATTGCCTCGCGTCTTCGCGCGCTGTCAATCGTTGTAGCAGGAGCGGTGTTTATATTAGGTAGCGCCTGGTGGCTGATGCCAGCGGCGGAATATTTGCCTGAAGGGGAGGAGCCCAAAGCGTTTTCTACCATGACTGCACCGCCGGATTATAACTTATCGGCTATGCAGGAAATTGGCGATGAGCTTAGGGCATTCTTTACACCCTATGTGAACGCCGACCCGGAAGCTTATGGCCGTGGCGAAGCTGAATTTCCGGCCCTGCAATTTTATAATATGCGGGTGAGTATCGGTAGCGTATGGATGGTTACCATGCCGGTCAATCCCGATGAAGTGGGCGATATGATGGCACTTATTAACGAGAAGTTTGAGAGCTATCCGGGCATGCGGGCGTTTTCCACCAAAGGTTCTATTATCTCCAGTAATGATGGCGGTACCCGGGCAGTGGCGGTAGACTTTTCTGGCAACGATATTAATGCGTTATATCAGGCCGCTAATGCGTTATACACCAAAGCGGATGACTACTTTAATAACCCACAGATTAATTCCGATCCCGGCTCGCTCACCCTTGAACAACCCTTTATTGAAATTCGTCCGGACTGGCAGCGACTTGCCGAACTCGGTATGAACGGCGATGATTTTGGTTACTCGGTGGCCGCAGTAAGCGATGGGGCCTTTGTGGATGAGTTTTTACTCAATGACGATCAGGTGGATATGTTTTTGTTCAGCAATGCCGGTAATCAGCAGAGCATTGAGCAACTTGCCACAACGCCAATTCTTACTCCTCAGGGGACGATTTTACCGCTAAACGCCATCGCCACTTTGCTGGAAAGTAAACGCAGCGACACGGTGCGGCGCATTGATGGCGAGCGCACGGTTTCGGTATATGTGATTGCTCCCAAAGAAGTGGCGCTTGAAACGGCCGTCAATACGGTTAAAAACACCTTATTACCGGAACTGCGCGAGAGCGGCGCTATTCCGCAAAGCGTGAGTACCCGGATCACCGGTGCGGCAGATCAGCTCGCAGCTACCCAGGATGCTTTATCGGTAAACTTTATGATTGCCATTGCGCTGTGTTACCTGTTGCTGGTGGCCATATTTAATCACTGGGGCTACCCGGCGTTTATTCTGACCATTATTCCACTGGGTATGGCAGGCGGTCTGTTGGGGTTAATTGCCAGCAATGCTGTATCAGGCATGCTCGGCGGTGCCTACCAACCTTTTGATATGATCACCATGCTCGGCTTTTTAATTTTGCTGGGCACGGTGGTAAATAACCCTATCCTGATAGTCGATCAGACCCGGCGCTTACTGGCTCAGGGCGAAGCCTTGCGCAACGCAGTAAAACAGGCTGTGGAAGTGCGCTTACGGCCAATAATGATGTCTACCTGTACCACGATCTTCGGGCTGGCGCCGCTGGTGGTGATCCCCGGGGAAGGGACAGAGCTTTATCGTGGGGTAGGGATTATCGTACTCAGCGGTATTTTTGTTTCCACTTTATTGAGCGTAACATTTTTACCAGCCTTGCTGGTAACGGTACTGGCCCGGTTTGCACCCAAAACCAGTACCAGTGCCAATTAGTTGCCCAGGTGCGCCTGGAATTCTTCGTAGGTGCCGTCGAAATGGGTGATTTGTTTATCTTTAATCTCGATCACCTGGGTGGCCAGTGATTCAACGAATTCTCGATCGTGGCTAACGAAGATCACTGTGCCTTCAAATGCCATCAGCGCAATGTTAAGCGCCTCAATAGACTCCATGTCGAGGTGGTTGGTGGGCTCATCCATTATCAGTACGTTAATGTCCTGAAGCATGATTTTACCAAACAGCAGGCGGTTTTTCTCTCCCCCTGAGCACACGCTGACTTTCTTGTTAAAGTCGTCGGAACCAAACAGCAGGCGGCCCAGCATGGCTTTTACCTGCAGGTCATCATGTTTGGGCTGGCGCCATTGTGACATCCATTCAAACATGGTCATATCGTTGGCAAAGTCTTTAGAGCTATCCTGAGGCACGTAACCCACAGCGGCATTTTCGGCCCACTTTACCGTACCTTCTTTTGCGGTTTCATCACCAATCAGGCATTTGAGCAAGGTGGTTTTACCCGCACCGTTTTCACCGATAATGGCCAGTTTGGCACCGGCTTCCAGCAGCAGGTTTCCGCCACTGAAGAGGTGCTCACCGGTGTAGCCGTGACCAAGCTCTTCTAGCGTAATGGCTAGACGATGGAGTTTTTTGTGCTGCTTAAACTGAATATAAGGCTTACGGCGGCTCGACGCTTTAATGTCGGCCAGCTCGATTTTCTCCAGGCGTCTGGCCCGCGAGGTGGCCTGTTTTGCCTTTGAGGCGTTGGCTGAAAAGCGCGCTACAAAGCTTTGCAGTTCTTCAATTTCTGCACTTTTCTTGGCATTTTCGTTTTGCAGTTGTTCCTGCACCAGCGCTGCCGCTTCTACAAATGCGTCGTAATTACCGGGGTAAACGCGCAGTTCGCCATAATCAATATCGGCCATATGGGTACAAACCGAGTTCAAAAAGTGGCGATCGTGGGAAATAATGATCATGGTGGACTTACGCTTGTTAAGCTCTTCGGCCAGCCAGTGAATAGTGTAAATATCCAGGTTGTTGGTAGGTTCGTCGAGCAGCAGCACGTCGGGTTCAGCAAATAATGCCTGGGCCAAGAGTACACGAACCTTGCGGCCTGGTGCCACTTCGCGCATTAAACCAAAGTGATAGCTTTCTTCAATGCCGGCCGAAATCAAAATGTCACCGGCACGGGATTCGGCGGTATAACCATCCATTTCCGCAAACTGCACTTCCAGCTCGGCCACTTCCATGCCTTCTGCTTCGGTCATTTCCGCTTTAGCGTAGATTTCGTCGCGGCGCTGTTTGACTTCCCAGAGTTCACGGTCACCCATGATCACCGCATCTACAACGCTCATGTCTTCAAAGGCAAACTGGTCCTGGTTTAAAATACCCAGTTTGGTACCCGGAGACAGCGACACGTTACCTGCAGTGGGAGTAAGCTTACCGCTTAAAATTTTCATCAGGGTGGATTTACCACAGCCGTTCGCGCCAATCAGGCCATAGCGATTGCCGTTGCCGAATTTGGCAGAAATATTTTCAAACAGTGGCTCAGAGCCAAATTGCATTGTGATGTTGGCGGTGGTAATCAAAACAGTCTTCCGGGATAGATAAATGGATGGGCGGTATCGCGATGGTACTCGGCGCGCAATATAAAGAAACATTGGCCCCATGTCCAGTTGAAGCGCCAACAGTTTAACCCTGAAGGCGCTAACAAGAGTGCTCAAACTCAGTTAACCGTGCGAGGTGCCCGGGCAGGTTCGCAGAAAAACCAGTGACTTTTGCTGTAGCAGGTTAGAGGTTATGACTGGCCAGCCAGGCAGTAAATTGAGGAATAATACCGGTTGAGGTTGTGCCGGGGCGTCCAACACCAAAGCCGTGGTCGCCCTTTTCATAAGCGTGCAACTCTACCGGGATATTCTGCGCCTGCCAGCTGTTTACAATACCAAAACCCTGTTTACCAAATAAGCCATCATCCAGAGCTATAGCGGCAAACATGGGCGGTGCATCGTGCGGCACTTCAATGGCTTTCATCGGGCCGTAGATATACCCCAGGAAGGCTGGGCGGATGTCAGTGCTTGCAGTAGACGCCGACAAGCTGGTCATGGCGCCGGCAGAAAAACCAAGGAATCCAATTTTGTCCGGTTCAATATTCCATCTTGCGGCATTTTTTTTGAGCAGTGTTAGTGCTTTTAACGCATCCCGAGGAGCCTGATGAACAAAAATATCCGGATCCTGCCCATTCCTTTTGGCTGCAAATACCTTACCGACCTCTTCTTGATAAGCGTCGATGCTAGTGGACGTTTGATTCAGCGTATAGGTCAACACAAATGCCGCAATACCCTGTTTGTTTAGTGCCTGAGCGATGTTTAGCCCTTCGTTTTGTACCGCCAGAGACATAAATGCTCCGCCGGGTGCAATAATTACCGCGGTGCCGGTAGCAATATCAGATGGCGGTAAAAAGGTATACAGCGCCGGGTTAGTAACGTTACGAATAAAATACTCGCTGGTGCTGTAGCCATTAGGCAGGCTTAGCGCCAGATGTCCCCACTGTTCCGCATCGCGTTGCTGGCGCTCCATATCGTCCGGGTATAAGTACATCGGCTTTCCCAAAAAAGCCTGAGGTTCGGCATTTTTCATTGTGATAGTGGGACCGGCGGCCAGGCAGGTTAGTGACGTGATTGTTGCCAGGGTAAACAGGCTCATTAACCAAAGCTTCATAGGGTTTCCTTATCGATTTATCGGCTAGATCGTTGTCATGGATAGTCTAAAAAGCACGGTTGATTATCAAATAGTTATTTTTAGGGATGGTATTGGTCTGGGTTATGGATAAGTAGCAAATGTTTGACCCTTCTTTCACCTTGAGGCTGACACACTCCAGTTAATTACTCGTTGGCGCACTTGATATTCAATTGATTGAAAATCCTCAACACGCCATCTGTCTATTGAATAATCTCTAAAAGGAATCTGTGTTATGCGCATTATTAAAAGCGTTATTGCTACCGTTATAGCGACTTCATTGCTTTCTGCCTGTGGTGGTGGCAGCAGTAAAGATCAAATCAATCAGTTACCGGGCGGCGGACAATCGGGCCCCGCCATTGACCAAGCCTATCAGGGGATCTGGGCGTCATCCGCTTATGGCGACGTGCTGTTAGTGGATGACAACAGCGCGCAATATTACCGTTACACGTCTGATTATTGTATTTTGCAGGATAGCTTTGATGAGCTTTCTACGGCTGAGCTCACCCGCAGTGTGGCGCTTAATAACAGTGAAGATGCGCTGGAATGGTTTGCCGGGAGCGGCACCCGGGAGTTTCACGCGCCAACCCGGCAACTGGACAAAGTGAGTCAGTTACCGGCGTCTTGTGCCAGTGATCCACTCACCGTTGACTCAGATCTGAGCCATCAGGAGCTGTTTGCGCTATACAGTCAGATAATGGCTGAGTACTACGTGGACTTTGAACGCATGAACGTTGACTGGCCGGGCTTAACCTACGCTCAGGAAAGCCAAATCACCGAACAGGATGCCACCTTGTATGAGGCGGTTTATCAAACGTTGTTGCCACTGGCAGACTCGCATAATTCCTGGGTAGCCGCAGATGGCACTATTATTCAGGCCCATACCAAACCTGTGCACACCACCAATCTCATTGAAGAATATGCCCTGGCCAATGGCTTGAGCTATCCGCTGCAGGACAGTGAACTGAATAACGCCATTGTGGCCAATATTGAAAGCTATATTGATAATGCCCTGGGGCAGGAAATTAATATTATTTTGAGCTACGCGACATCCGATATAGGGCAGGATGCATCTGAACAGATTGCCTGGTTTGCCATTGACAATATTGGCTATCTGCGCATTGATGCCATGCATAATTACTCTACTGCGGATGAAGACAGCGACGATCTGGCCCAAACCACGTCTAACCTGAATAACCTTAATGACGCACTGGATGAGGCACTCACCGATTTAGCAGCTACTGACGGCTTAATTATTGATGTACGATATAACGGTGGCGGCAACGACTATATCAGCCTGGCCATTGCCAGTCGCTTTACCGAAAGTGAATTTCTGGCCTATAAAAAATATGCCCGCGATGGTGCGGACGTAACGGCAATTCAAGAATCTTATATTGCGCCGAGCCAGTATGTAAATTATACCGGCAAACCTGTGGCCTTGCTGGTGAGTAACGATACGGCTTCTGCTGCCGAGACCTTCACGTTATCGATGCAGCAGTTGCCTCACGTTACGCTGATTGGTGAGGCAACCCACGGCATTTTCTCTGACATTATGCAGTGGATTTTGCCCGGTGAGCATGAGCTGGGATTATCCAACGAAGTGTATTTATCGCCGGATGATGAATGGTTTGAAGGGGTAGGCGTGCCGGTAGATGTTAATGTGCCATTTTTCTCCCTGTCTGATCGCACCCAGGGCAAGGATTCGGCAATCGATGCGGCGCTGGAAGTACTTCAATAAACGAACAAGGAAGACAGGGTCGCTTGCGCAGGCCCTGCTTTCCATGCTGTAAAATTTCGTTTAACCGGTGAGCTGATAACCTTGCTGGTCAAACAGTTTAAGCGCGGCGTTGCACACATTGGTATCGTATAAAATGCCTTTGTTTCGGCGAATTTCATTCAGCGCTTTTTCTATTCCCTGGGCATGGCGGTAGGGGCGATTGGTGGCCATTGACTCAATCACATCGGCTAATGCAATGATTTTTGCCTCAAGCAATATGTCATCTCCGCTCAACCCTCTTGGATAGCCACTGCCGTTTACGCGTTCATGGTGCTGATAAGCCACCTCGGCAATGGGCCAGGGAAAATCAATATTCTTAAGAATACTGTAGCCGTTACTGGCATGGGTTTTAATGATTTCAAATTCTGAGTCGGTGAGCCGGGTAGGCTTGGTAAGGTATTCCGAAGGCACGCTGATTTTTCCAATATCATGCACCAGCCCGGCTATACGCAGGCCATACTGAGTATCCATATCGAGACCCATTTCATGAGCTATTTTGGCAGCTAAATCGCCCACCCGGGCTTCATGGCCAGCGGTGTAGGGGTCGCGCAATTCCACCATATGTGAAATAGCCGTGACCGTGCCAAGCACCATTTTTTCAAGTTTGCTGGAATACTCCTGCACCTGTTCCAGGGCGTTTTCTTCCGTACTCACGTCGCGCCAAATGCCGATAAAGCGTGGCGGGTTAGTATTGGGTATTAACCGCAGCTCATCTTGAAAGTGAACGTAATGCCCTCGTGCATGCTTTCCCCGATAATAATGATCGCCACCGCCACGATTAATAATGGCTTTACTTTCTTCAATAGCGCGCAGGCGATCGTCCGGATGAATGCTGTTTTGCCACCAGTGCGGTGAATTGGCTTCTTCCTGGGAGTAACCGAGCACGTCACTGAGGTTTTCGCTTATCCATAGCGGCTGCGCCTGGTGCTCCCTTACCTCCATGGCATAAGTGATAATGGGAATGGCTGAAAAGTAGTTGGGAATACGGCTTAAAAACAGCTGCTCTGGCGACTCGTTGACCCGGGCTTTGCGCTCGGCGCTGTTTAAGCGCATCAGTAGCAAGTAAAGCAGGGAAGACATCAGGCCCACAAAGCCAAGGCCTTTGAGCATGGAAATTAGATAGGTGGTTTCAAAATCACCGAAGAACTGAGCCAGTACCCAGTCGCTGCCAATGATCCATAAAACGCCTGTCAGCAGGTAAATTAAGACAAGTTTGCGATAGCGGTTTTTATTCATGAATATTTCTAAAGTTAACGCTATCTGCTTTTTAATGCGATGCGTTGGGCTGCCTGAAAAATACACTCCTTTGTCGGATTTATCCGTTACCCGCGCATTTTAGCTAAACTTTAGTATAACAACCAACTTTGCGTGACTTTTTTGATAGGAGTCATTTCCAGCAAAGGCGATGCTGCTATATTCACACCCCCAAAGGCGCCAAAACAATGGTCCGCCTGATGCGTTAACGGCAATATCCGGAGCGAGGCATTGCAGCAATAGATTAAAAAAAAGCTTAGGAATACTTAACGCAAGCGGTCAATACTAAAAATAAAACTAGATTTACCTATTTGTTTTTAAAGGGGTTTGCTGGGAATAATCTATTGATAAGAAATAAATCACGTTTCCCACAGTTTTAAAAGCCGGACCCGTCATAGTCTTTAGCTTACCGATTGTCGGTGAACGCTGACTCAGGCAGTAAACGTCAGCAATACGTTTAAATAAACATTCAAAGGTGAAACGATGAAAGCTCTTATTCTGACAACTGCTCTTATGACTGCGTTTGGTACCGCCTCTATTAGCGCAGCCCCATTAGATACCGTTACACAAAACAAACTGGTAACGGTTTGCAAAGCGATCCAAAGCGGCAGTAAGCTCGAATTGCTAAAAGTGATGCGTCACAATCGATTAAGTTACGATACGATTATTAGTGATTTGCGCTGTAATGGTATGTCAGTGGTTGCGTTTGCTCAGCAAAGCAATAATGAGGTAACTGCCAATTATCTGGCCTCTCGAAAAGCATCAAATGCAGCAAGAGTTACTGGCAAAAGTGGAAAAGTAGCCAAAAAGTCTTGTAGCAGGAGCCGGGTTGTCTGCCCGGTTTTTGCGTATTTCATGCCTCAGTCAGTGGGCGACATTAAATCCGATATACGCTTCAGTGCCCATAAACTTCACCCCCTGAGTACCCCTGCAACGCTGTGGCGCAAAACCTCAAGCGAATGGGCCTCAAACCAGGGATTTCGTGCCTGCCAGCGGTTATTACGCCCCGATGGGTGTGGCAGCGAGTAAGCATTGCCTGATGACTGTGTGGTGAGCCTCACTGCTTCAGTAAGGGTTTTATATTCGGGCAGGTAATATTGCTGGGCATAGCGGCCGATGTATAGCGTGAGCGCGGGTTTTAACTGCGCCTGCACTTTGGCGTGCCAGGTAACCGCACAAGTTTTAGGGGGCGGCGCATCAGCGCCATTTTTATAGCCGGGAAAACAAAACGCTATAGGCAGATGGGAAAAGGCCGGCGAATAAAACTGCTGGCGATTAACCCCCAGCCAACCGCGCAACTTGTCGCCACTGGCGTCATTCCAGGGTTGGCTGCTGTCGTGCGCTTTTATTCCAGGAGCCTGGCCAATAATTAAGATGCGTGCCTGCGTTTCAATTTGCACAATTGGCCTTGGTGGATAGGGCAGGTTATCGGCGCACAAAGTACAGCTTCGAATTTCTGCCAGCAGTGAGTCGGCCGGGCGGGTCATGGTTTGTCTCCCTGAGAGATAACAGTGAGATCCTGCTGCAGCGACTGGGTGAGCCAGTCAGTCATAGAGCGAAGACGTTTGGTTTGCAGTTTCACCGGTGCATACAATAAGTGAACTGGCAACGGGTGAGGTTCGTAGTCGGGCAATAAAATCTGCAAATCACCACGCTTAACGGCGTCACTTACCTGATAATGTAAAAAGCGGCAGTAGCCCACGCCGGCAATGCAGGCATCGAGCGCAGCATCTACCTGATTAGCAATTAAGCGGCTTTGCATGGCCACCGACATCAGTTTAATGCCATGTTGAAAATGCCAGTCTTCGGGGTTGTCCAGCACACTTAGATGAATACAAGGCTGGCCGGCAATATCCTGCGGCTGTTCAGGCGCTGTCTGGCCGGTCATAAAGTCAGGGCTGGCGCACAGCACATGACGCATTGAGCCTAACTGCCGTGCCACTAAATCATGATTGCCGATGCGACCAATGCGCAAGGCGATATCAATTCCTTCGCTGAGCATATCCACCGGGCGGTCGAGTAACACCAGGTTAACCTGCATTTTTTGGTACTGGTTGAGGTAGGCGTTAATTTTTGGTGCGACATGGCGTTTACCAAAAGTCACCGGCGCGGTTACTGTCACTTTGCCCAGAGGCTCAGCCTGGCGATCAATCAGCATACTTTCGGCGTCATTCACCTCGGCTAGTATAGTCCGGCAGCGCAGATAGTATTCTCGCCCCTCATCGGTAATGGCAATTTGCCGGGTGTTGCGATTAAACAGTCGCACTTTCAGGTGGTCTTCTAAAGCGGCGAGCGTGCGCACTACTGAAGTAAGTGAGGTTTCCAGGCTGTTGGCAGCCGCCGTTAAGCTGCCCATATCGGCAATCTCAACAAAGACTTTCATGGCTTTTAATTTGTCCATAATGGCCTTATTAGTGCGAAAAACGGTTTACAGAAATTAAATATCGCATATTTTTTGCGAAAAACAGACAAGTTAAGGTGGCTTTGAGTGATTTAACCTTCTTTTAACATGGAGAGAAAGCATGAAATTGTACGATCTTGAGCTGTCCGGAAACTGTTATAAAGTGCGTCTGTTTGCCGCCCTGGCGAATATTCAGCTGGAAATTGTGCCGGTGGACTTTATGGCCGGTGAACACAAAAGTTCAGTCATGCTGGCATTAAACCCGTTTGGCCAGTTACCAGTGTTAGAACATGGAGAAGTGGTGTTACGCGACTCCCAGGCAATGCTGGTGTATCTCGCTCGCTTGTATGATCTTGAGAGCTGGTTACCGTCCGACCCACAGCAAATGGCCGAAGTACAGCAATGGCTGTCTACCGCAGCCAACGAGATTCAACATGGCCCCAATGTGGCCCGGCTGGTGGATAAGTTCGGTTTTGAATTTGATAAGCCAACCGCGCTGGACATTTCAGCCGGTATCCTGACCTTACTGAACGACCACCTGGCCGAGCATGACTGGCTGGCGCTGGGGCATCCAACTATTGCCGACTGTGCCGTGATGCCATACGTAGCGATTGCACCAGAAGGCGGTATTTCTCTGGATGATTACCCGCATATCCTGGCCTGGATCGATCGCATCAAACAGCTACCTGGCTTTATTGGTATGCCAGGGCAGGTTTAGTCTGGATAGATGATGGGAGAGTCATGCTGCAAGCTGCGAACTCAACTCCTGTAACCAGAGTTAGCGGTGATCATTCGTTCTCAAAAGCTGATTATGCACTCTGAGGCATGGTTATTATGGAGATGTTGTGAATGGTTACAGTTGTCGTTACATGCTTAATTGAACAAAATAATAATAACGCTAACTTTCACAAAAACCTCCCGAAACTGTGGGAGGTTTTTTATACTTATAAAAAGTATATTAAAACAGTATCTTGAGGTCTTTTTGTCGATATTGGGAACTGCCGGCTGGCACAATAATGATTTGTTAGGTTCAGGCTGTTTATATAACTATTTATCAAATTAATGTCAGGTATTCGCTCATTTTTTGGAAATTCTGTAATAAATATTGTATGTTTCCACTCGTAGTTACATTTAATCGTACCCTTCATCTATTACAAAGCGTGGTAAATACTTATGTCACAACAAGATAGCAATGCTCTGAACACTTCACGTGATGATAATGCAATCCAGGATCGTTCGATTGTTGAAGAATTAGCCGATGCAAAAAAAGAAATCAATGATCTCAAAATGCAGATTATGTGGATGGAACGTCATTACGAATAACGTTTTTTATTGCTGGTTTTCACCGGCAAAAAATCAGAGTGCTGATCAGTGCTATGTTAGCAGGCATGGTGCCTTCGTCTGATCGATTATATGCCTGGCTATTGGTCGTTCGTTGTAAACATAACGTTGAGCTTTCAAAGTGATAATGCGTATTTATACGAAGAGCGATCCAGATGGCATTGGTGTGATTACCAAGAAATGTCAATGGTGAAATTACCGGGCAGGTTGCAGGTTTTCGTAGCAGTATTATCGCTCTACTCGAAAGTTATTCCCTCTCTAAATATACGCTTATCTCGTTTTTTCTTGAACCCAATATGAAGTGTAGCGAGCAGTTATAAACGGCTGCCGTTTTCCCACATCCAAGCCAGTAACACCTTAATGTCATACTCTGTCGAGTCCGCGAGTGCTGAATAAAGCCTTATGCTGTCTAAGCCGGCGTTTAGCCAAGAAAATCTCCAACGGGTAGGTACTGAGAACTATCAGTTACACTCAGAAATCACTGGAAACAGCAGCATTATCAGGTGTAAGGTTTTGTTACAAATAAATTATGTAAGACGTTCATGGATAAGAAGATTGCGAGGTACCATGAATTCATTACGATGCGTAGTTAACTGTCACCGAAAGGAGTTCTCATGAGCCATCAGGCAATAAATTTCAAGGATAAGCTGGGCCTTTTCGACGAGCAATGGTCACCGAAGGTTATTGCTGAGATGAATGATTATCAATTCAAGGTCGTTAAAATTCAGGGCGAGTTTGTATGGCATGATCACAAAGACACGGATGAAACCTTTATAGTCCTGGAAGGCAGTCTCAGAATTGATTTCAGAGACGGGCATGTTGAACTAGACGAAGGTGAAATTTTCGTGGTTCCAAAGGGGATAGAACACAAGCCATACGCGGAACATGAAGCAAAGGTCTTGCTTATTGAACCACGCGGTGTTGTTAATACCGGGGACAAGACTGCTAGCCAAACCGCAGAAAATGATGTTTGGATCTAAATTGGTTATCAAAACCATTAGGTTTGTTCCAGGCCAATGGTTCTCCACCGGTCGCCCTTGTCTTGGCACCCTTTATGATTGGCGCTACACGAAAAGGATTTTCTGAGAATGAGTTTTATTAATAAATTAAGTAGAGGTATCAAAGGGGCCGCGCAAGCATTAAAGGCAGATGAATACGAAATTAATGGCACCAAAATCCAATGCGTACATTGCGGCAATCATCATTTCGAACTTGGCGAAGCTCAGTTAAATACTGCTGGTTTAACGTTCTTAAACTTAGATTGGGCAAATGAAAGTGCATCAATTCTTGCCTGTAAAAAATGTTCACACATTATGTGGTTTGCCAAATCAGCCAAGAGGGTTATTTAACCTCTTGGCATACCAACCAGGCACAGGGGGATTTCACGCAGGCTCCAATCACATCGTTTCGTCATATAACCTGCATGCAATTGTCAAAACTAAAACCCGAGTGGTTTACTGTTCGTCTCGTGGGCTCTTGGTGTGGGAAGTTATGTTTTCGCTTTTAGTGGGTTATGCGCAGCGATTGCAATTCTGAGCATACATTTACTTGTTGTAGAGTCAGTGTATATAACAAGCTGTTGAAAAAGATAATATATCGTTGGACGAGTTTTGTTTCTTAACAATACTTTGCGCTTTATGTGGGCGTTGATGTCCACTCTATGGAAAGGTCCGCTTCAGATCATAAGAAGACATCTTCAGCAAGAAACGTTTTTACTTTCCTATGTAGAACTGTCTCTGTCTGGCGCTTTTTTGCTAAGCTGGTGTACTTCGTTAAAGGAATGCCAATTGAGCAAGCTTAAGAGGAACAAGCCGTGCTGTTAGCCGAATTTCACCTGCAAGCGGTGAATATCATTCAGATATTAAGCCTGTTCACCGGCATGCTGGGTGTTGCTTTACTGGCAGGGGAACGGCGCTATACCGGTCTCGTTCTGGCGCTGTTAATGCAGAGCCTGATGATGGCCTTTAATTTATATGAAGAACTCAATGCTGGGGTCATTGGCTGGTATATTACGCCGGCATTTAGTCTGTCTCTGGGGCCCATTTTTTATCTTTTGGTGCGGGTGTTACTGGTGCCCGAGCAACCCTTAACTTATCCCGACAGCACTCACTGTTTGCCAACGCTGATGGCATTACCTGTAACGCCGCACCTGCAATGGGTATTACTGGCCGGTGCAGTTAGCCAACTGATTTACTTTGCACTGGCATTCAGGTGGTTAAAACGCTATCCCGCTGCCATGGCCGAACGTGAAGCCGATACTGAAAATAAGGGCTTGCACTGGCTGTTCAATACGCTGGTGGGACTGCTGGTATTGCTTATCCTGGACATGGTGCGGGTGAATTTGCAGAGCGTTACTAGCGAGCCTTTTCGCAGTACCTGGTATTTGCTCGATCAGGTCGCGTTTTTACTGGTATTGTGTGTTGCTATTGTCGGGCTTATCCGGCAACCCGCGTTGTTTAACGGGCTCAGTGAGGTTGAGCAAACCGCTGCCGAACCCGCGCCTCACGAAGACAGTCAGGCTGGCGCTATCTTTCAGGCGCTGGATAGCCAGATCCGCGAACAACAATGGTATTGCCAGCCGCGCATTTGTTTGCAGGATATTGCCGGTTATACCGGCTTATCGGTAAAAGACATTTCCTGGTCAATTAATACCGGTGGCGGCATGAGCTTTGCCGACTATATTAATCAGCTGCGCATCAACCGTGTGGCTGAGTTAGCCAAATCCACGCCAGATAAAACCTTGCTCGAACTCGCCATGGACGCGGGTTTTAGTTCTAAATCTTCTTTTAACGCGGTATTTAAGAAACACACCGGCAAAACACCTGGCCAGTATCTTACGCCGCTACGGGCGCGGGATTAAGGGCTGCAGTACAGAATTTTCCAGGGGCCAAAATAGCGTTTTACAGGTGCAGAATCCTGATTCTGGTCGCCCGCAGGCCAGCACTGGCGCAAAGTAGCTCCATACCAATTACATCGGAGCATTCAATGAGAACCTCAAGCGTTAATTTTATTCCCATCAAAGCGATTGGCATGTCGGTTTTGTTTATCTGCAGCATTCTTTTGCTGTCGGTTACCGCACTGGCAGTTTATGTTCATTACGAACACGGCAGTACTTCCTTAACACTGTTCCGTCCGCAAAGTCATATTCTGACTAATGTGAATGTGCTAACGCTGGAAGAAGAACCGGTGTTGAGCGATCAGGCGGTGATTATCCGGGATGGCCGGATAGAAACCGTGCAGTCATCAGCATTACCACTGCCTGAGGATTTACCGGTAGTGAACGGCAATGGCCGCTTTGTAATGGCAGGCCTTATAGATTTACACGTGCACGTGCTTGACCGCAGTTATGCCAAAATGGCGCTCGCCGCCGGGGTGACCACACTGCGTAATATGGGCGGCTATCGTTATCATTTAAAATGGCGTAACGAGCTTGAGCAGGGCGACTGGTTTGGTAGTCGTCTGGTGCTCTCGTCACCCATCTTTAATAGTGTGGAGCAGGGCGATCCTTTATCCCACTATACGGTTAATAGCCCCCAAGCGGCTCGTCAGGCCGTGCGTGACTATATTAATCAGGGCTATGATTTCATCAAAGTGTACGAAGGGCTCCATGCCGAGGTGTATGAAGCGGTACTGGATGAAGCCATGCAGCTTGGTGTGTCGGTGGCTGGCCATCCTTCCTACGATTTGATGCATCAGAATCTGGCCGCTCATGCCAGCCTGGCAAGCTTCGAACATGTGGAAGAAGTATTCGACGGCTTTTTGCAACAGCAACGGAATCCCCAAAAAGTAGCGCTTGCCGCTGATTTTTTGCGAGAACATGAGGTACCGCTTATCCCAACTTTGGCCGTAAATCAGGAGCTCACCTTGCTTAGCACCCAAAAACAGGCTTATCTGGCGCAGCAGGATCTGAGCGCGATAAACCCTTTTGCGCGCTTGGTTTATGAGCAGACTTCTTTTCAGCGCTGGTTAGGGGCTTCAGCGGAGCTGGGCGAGTATAACCGAGAGGTGGATAACTACCTCAATGAGTTAACCTTAAGCCTTTATGAACAGGGCGTCACCCTGGCGCTTGGCTCCGATGCGGGAGCGCTGGTGGACGTGCCGGGGCCGGCCACTATTCGTGAGGCGTTGCTGATGATTGAAGCCGGGATCCCTGTAAAAGAGGTATTGCGCAGTGCCACCATCAATGCAGCAGAGGTGTTAAACCGCAATAACGAACTAGGCAGAGTGGCTGGGGGCTATCGCGCCGATTTGGTAGTTTTCAACCACAACCCGCTTACCAACCCCGAAACAATGTTGCAGCCACAAATGGTTTTTCATGAAGGCAGGCTGTTTATCCCGTCTGATCTGGCAATGCTTGAGGAAGAAGGCCATAGTCACAGTTCATTGTTGGTGAGTGTGGCCCGGCACCTGATTCATCTTTTAAGCAACTAACACATTTACTTTAACCCGTACTGGACTATTTTATATCAGTAGTAGATGCAGGTTAAAGACAGGCCTGATGTAGTTGAAAGTAGGGAGAAATGGATATGTGTTGGCTGAAGCGCTTTCTGGCAGGATTACGGGAAGCCAGAGCACCTTATTACACTCCGTCTTCGCCAGCCAGGCCAGATAGCGTGCCATCGGCAAAGGACGGCATTTCCCTTAAACTTGACGCGGCCGCAGAATATGCCCGAGAACGGCCAGATCCAAGCGCAGATGCTTACCGACAATACTTTGATGTCGGGCCGGATGAGCTGTTTCTGCTCAAGGACTACAGCGTTGATGACTACTCTGAGCCGGGTCAGCGCCTGGAATATTTTGATTTTATCCATCGCCTGGCCGATGGGACCTTTGTGGCCCGCTATCAGGTAGTCTGTGCGGGGCATCCTGAACGCTCTGCGTACAATTATCGCTTATACCGTAAATACGATGGCAACAACCGCAAGCTGCTCCAGGCCGATCTGCCCTGACTCAGAAAAATCTCTGCCTGCTTTACAACCGAATCAAAATAAACCATATTGGTGCATTGAGCAGTCTTACACGAGACGAAAGGATGTTAGCAAGTATAAGTTTCGCCCAGCGTCAGCGTTTGGCCTACATTGATTTTTGTTTGTTGTTTAAAGGGGCGATCTACCGACAAGACTTGATCAACCGCTTCGAGGTGGGGTTGTCGGCAGGCTCCCGTGATTTTAATTTGTATAAGGAAATGGCGCCGGACAACCTGGAATATGACTCTCGGGAAAAGCGCTATTTTCAAACCAGTCAGTTTAAGCCGTTATTTGAGCATGATGCGCAACGTACGTTAACTAAACTGGCCAATGATATTTCTGATGGTTTTGATGCCATTGGTGATATTCATTTTCCGGTGGAGGCGCCGTCGAGCCTCAATGTGCCGGATATTTTTATTGTCGCCAAACTGGTCCAGGCCATTTTAAATAATCGTGCAGTGAGTGTAATTTACACGTCCTTGTCAAGTGGCTCTGCTGCCCGGGAACTGGTACCGCATGCGATTGTGGATAATGGCCTGCGTTGGCATGTGCGCGCTTTTGACCGCAAAAGTCAGAGTTTCCGTGATTTTGTACTGACCCGGGTCAGTAAAGTCACACTAAAATCAGAACCCGCCGCCAATGAACTGGCTGAGTATGACAGCGAGTGGCACCGGATGATCCCATTACAGCTGGTACCACATCCAAAAAACGTGAGTTTTCCCACTGCGATTGAAATGGATTACGGAATGGAAAACAGCCAGTTGCTGATAAACGTGCGGGCCGCCATGGCGGGCTATTTGCTGCGCCGCTGGAATGTAGACTGTACCGAGCGCGGCACGCTGGAAGGGGCCGAGTATCAGCTGTGGTTGCAAAACCGGTTTACCTTACGTGACGTGGATAACCTGGCCATAGCGCCCGGCTATGCTGAACCAAAATAAATGGTTGGCGGGAGCCAGGCTCCCGCCGGTTTATGTGACCGGTCGCGAAGCGACAGAACACCACGGGTTTACCCGTGGATGAATTAGCCTGCCAGGGTGGCCCGAATTACCTTTTTGTTGATTTTGCCCACAGACGTTTTGGGAATATCATCCACCAGGGTGATGTGCTCGGGCACTGCCCATTTTGAAATATGCCCGGATTCAACAAACTGCTGCAAGTGCTGCTGAATATCACTGGCGCTAAGCTCGTTATTACTGGCAACCACCATGGCATGGGGGCGTTCTCCCCATTTTTCATCCGGCATGCCCACCACGGCAACTGCCGCTACATCCGGGTGCTGACTGATAAGATCTTCCAGTTCGATAGACGAAAGCCACTCCCCGCCGGTTTTAATAACGTCTTTAATGCGGTCTTTAATCTCTACAAAGCCATCAGTGTGCACGCTGGCTACGTCACCGGTATGCAGCCTTCCGCCTGCCCAGAGTTCTTCCTGTTTTGCCGGCTCCTTGTAATACCCTTGGGTAAGCCAGGGCGTTTGTACGGTAACTTCACCCACATCACTGCCATTGTGTTGCGCGGGTTTGCCGGAGGGCTCTTCTATGCGCAAATCAACCAGGTTGGACGCCACGCCGGTAAGAGTTCTGTATTTAAGCTGTTCCTCGGCCGGCAGCGCCCGTTGCGTTTTATTTAAGTGGGTAACAGTAAGCAGCGGGCAGGTTTCCGACATGCCGTAGGCAGAATAAATATCAGCTCCTTTGTCCATGGCTGCTTTGGCCAGCCCTTTCGGTAGCGCACTGCCGCCAATCAGGATCTTCCAGCCATCCAGCCGCGTTTCATGGCCTTTTTCGCAGCCCAGCAGCATTTGCAAAATAGTCGGCACACAGTGCGAAAAATCCACCTTGTATTGCTGTATCAGGTCAACCAACAGATTGGGCTCATACCGTCCCGGATAAATTTGCGTGCAGTTAAGCATTACTGCTGCGTAGGGAACGCCCCAGGCATGCACATGAAACATTGGTGTGATGGGCATATAAACCGAATTAGAACGCAGTAATGGTAAGCCTTCATAACTGCCCAGCATGCCCACCATATTGATGGTATGCAGCACTAACTGACGATGGCTGAAATACACGCCTTTGGGATTACCGGTAGTGCCTGTGGTGTAGAAAGTGGTAGCGACACTGTTTTCATCAAAATCAGGGAAATCGCATTCGTTGCTCTGTTCTGCCAACAGCGATTCGTACTCGCCAAGTACGCTTATATTGGCTGTAGCGGGCGGCGTGCCACCATCACTTAACCGAATGTATCCTTGCACGGTGGGAAGCTGCGCTGCCAGCTGATCGGCGAGAGGGAGAAAATCATCATGCACCAGCACCAGTTTATCTTCGGCGTGATTCATGGTGTAGGCCACCTGTTCGGGTGACAATCGAATATTTACATGATGTAGAATAGCGCCCAGCATGGGTACCGCAAAATAGCATTCAAGGTAGCGGTGGCTGTCCCAGTCCATGACTGCTACGGTATCACCGGCTTCCACTCCCGCTGCTTTCAGCGCGTTAGCCAGTTGCTGTACCCGCCGGGTAAATTCACTGTAGCTAAAGGATTGTTCGCCTCGGTAAATAATCTGGTTGTCTGGTTCAAAGCGGCCGGCTGACGCAAAAATTTGTTTAATAAGAAGAGGGTAGGCGTGGGCATTTTCTGCCCCTTGAAGAATCTTTACAGGCATAACACGGCTCCGGTGTTTTACGGGTTGTTTTGTAATAGTGTTGTTTTGAAAATGTTAACAAGCAAGGGGTTGGCGTGTTAAGATTTGTTATTGGCGTGAAAAGATAAATTTGACGGTATGCCTCGCGGCTGAAAACTTCAGGACTATCTCGTGAAAGACTCCTTTATTGCACAGTCTCATAGTGTTATCGGCAGCTGGCCGTTGGTTATCAGCAGAGCATTGAATGCCTATCAGCTCGATGGTCAAAGCTTGCTTAGACGCGTGGGGATAGATCCTGTCCAGGCGGCCCAACCCGAAACCCGCTACTCGCTTGCCCAGCTCAATCGCGTGTGGCGACTGGTCGAAAATCTGACTAAGGATGAAGCCGTGGGGCTAACGGTCGCCCGCTTTGTCCGGCCTACCTCCTGGCAGGCCCTGGGGTTTGCTATTTGGGCCAGTAACACCCTGATGGCTGGCTTTGAGCGGCTGGCTGGTAATTTCCGGATGTTTGCCGACTACGGTTCACTAAAAGTAAGTGAGTCAAATAATCAGGTCGATATCTGCCTGTATAAAAGTCTTACGGTTGAGCAGTGGTGCGCGGCTGAAACCGACGCATTCATGGGCACTTGTATGCTTACCGCGCGGCACATTTTCGAGCCCGGGTTAGTGCCGATACAGGTGTCGCTGAGTCGACCGCAACCCACTGACCCAACGCCCTGGCAGCGTGTGTTTAAGTGCCCCGTGTTTTTTAATGCAGCTTTTGACAAGATTACTTTTAATGAAGCAGCGATGCACCAACCATTGTTAACCGCAAGCCCGGAACTCGCTGCACAAAATGATGCGCTGGTAGCCGACTACCTGGCGCGCTTTGATCGCAGTGATCTTCGCTGCCAACTGGAATCATTGTTGCTGAACCATCTGCCACTGGGCACATTAACCCTCTCGCGGGCAGCACAACACCTTGGGCTGAGCTCGCGTACCTTGCAGCGACGACTGACGGACAAAGGCATTAATTTCCAGGCTGTAGTAGATGCCCTGCGCAGTCGGCAGGCGTTATTATGGGTAGAAACCGGTCATTTACCATTAAGTGAAGTAGGCTACCGATTAGGTTTTAGCAATGCCGGCAATTTTACCCGTGCATTCAAACGTTGGTATCAGCAAAGCCCGAAACAACGGCGCCGGCAAGCTTTATCTGGCTGACCTGCCTGCGGTTTCTTATCCTAAAGGATGATGCGTAATTAACTAGTTTAGCTTGCACCATATCACTCCTGTGCATAGAGTTTAGAAGGGTAAGTTTTATACAGCAGCCTGGGAAAGAGATTTGTTACGATACTTTATGATAATGCTTGCGGCATTCGCCGCATTGGTAGCCTGGCCGGTGGCAAGTGAAATCGGTGCCAAAAAAGTCATTGTTGGTGCACAGTTAACCGGGCTTTTTCACATTCCCGGCGAACACCAAGGCCCCGGGGTTTACCACGAAATTCTCCAGCGTGCACTGGTAGAAAGCGGGCTGGCCGACCAGGTTGAGATCATTGTTATGCCCATGTCCAGGGCCAAACGCGGATTTGTGAATAAGCAATTTGCCTGTTATGCGCCGGGGATTGCAACCTTTGACCTGGAGGACGCCAGCCTCGATTTGCAGGATGTATTGATCAGTGTGCCGTTAAATAAGGCCATGGTGCGAGTGATTTCTCGCGATGAACAACATTTAGTAAGACAGGCCAGTGATATTCCCAATCATGCAGTGCTAAGCATCGTGCGTGGTACGCCTTTGAGCAGTGAAATGCAGGGGGTTGCCGATCGCGTGATGCACCTGTTTGAGGTTAGCAGCGAAACGGAAAATGTGCAGATGCTGAATGATAATAAAGTCGATTACATCTTTTCGTTTTATCCGGATGTGTTGTTTGCCTACGAGGAATTGGGGATGTCTGAGCTTCCCTATGCCGAAGAGTATTCGCCACTGACTATGCGCGATACGTTAATTTGCCACCCGGGCCATCAACCCCTGTTTAATGCCATCAATAAAAAGCTTGGGGAGTTTGCCCAAAGCGGGTTGTTAAAACAGATGCTGGGTGACTTAAACATGTTTGCCGAGTCTCAGGGGCCCGGCAATCGGTAACGGCGGTTAATCTTTTTGATTTTTTAACTGCTCTTCTGCGTAGCCCTTCGGCGGCGGTGTCCAGCCTCGTCGCTTGGAATGGTTGTCGTGGAGATCGGATTTCAGCGCGTCATCGATAAGTTGTTGTAACTCCATAAACAGCTCACGGTAGTTATTATCAAAACGCACGCCACTGGCATCGTCTTTCCAGGCTTCATACAGCACGTCACTTTGCTGGGCTTCTATATCGCGGTAAGCGTGCTTTTGCCGCTCGGCCTGAAACGGATGTACACCCATTGAACGGAGTGCCTGAGCGCCCATTTCCAGCGCCGAATGATAAGTTTCAGAAATCAGGTAGTCAGCACCCGCCTGGCGTAACCGGTAGCTATGTCCACGGTCAAAGGCGCGCACCAGAAGCTTAAGCTCCGGATGGGCTAATTTTACGTACTTCACCATTTCAACGGCGGTTTCCCGATCGTCTATGGCAATTACCATTAAGCTGGCCTGTTCAATGCCGGCGGTGTCGAGCATACCCGGTTTCGAGGCGTCACCAAAATAGGCCTGAGTGCCTATCTGGCGCATCAGATCGACCTGCTCTGAGCGAATATCCAGGATGACGGTTTTAAAATCGTTAGCAACCAGTAAGCGGTTAACGATTTGCCCGAAGCGGCCGATACCAGCAATAATTACACTGCCTTTATCGTCAACCGTGTCATGCTGGCGGCTACCGCTGCCATGCATGTAGCGTGGCATAATGATTCGTTCAAATAAGATAAACAGTCCCGGCGTTAAAAACATCGACAAGGCTACCACTAACTGCAATAACGCAATCAAATCGCTGGCCAGTACATTGTTCTGGGCCGCGAAGCTAATTAATACAAAACCAAATTCACCGGCCTGGGCCAGGCTCAGCGTTAGCAGCCAGCGATTGCTGCCTTTCAAATCAAACAGCAGAGCAATCACAAACAGTACCAGCGCTTTTAACACCATCACCCCAAGGGTGATACTGATGATCAGAACCCAATTTTCAAAGAGCGTAGCAAAGTGAATACCAGCACCTACAGTGATAAAGAAAAGTCCCAGCAGCAACCCTTTAAACGGCTCAATATTGGCTTTAAGTTCGTGACGAAATTCACTGTTGGCCAGCACTACGCCGGCCAGAAAAGCGCCCAGGGCAGGGGACAGACCAACCAGCCCCATTAAAGCGGCAATGCCGATAACCAGCATCAACGCAGTGGCCGTAAAAATTTCACGCAGTCCCGAGGACGCCACAAAGCGAAACAGCGGCCGGCTCAGGTAATGGCCCCCAACGGTGACAAACACAATAGAGGCAATAATAACCAAGCCGTACAACCAGCCCGGCAGGCCCTCCACCAGACTGTCGCCATGACCGGCGTTCTGACCAGCAGTCTCATTAATCGCACTCGCCAGTTCGGGTAGTGCCAATAACGGGATAAGCGCCAGCATCGGAATGACGGCGATGTCCTGGAACAACAGAATAGAAAAGGCTCCCTTGGCTCCCTCGGTTTGTTGCAGGCCTTTTTCCTGAAAGGTTTGCAGTACAATAGCGGTGGAGGATAACGCGAAAATAAGACCAATAGTCAGCGCCACCTGCCAACTCAGGCCAGCTATCATGGCAATGCCGGTGATAACGGCCGAGGTTAGCAGTAACTGTAACCCGCCCAGGCCCAGCAAGCGCAGCTTCATGTGCCATAATGCTTTGGGCTCAAGCTCCATCCCCACTAAAAACAGCATCATGACCACGCCAAATTCAGCAAAGTGCTGGATGGCGTTGGTTTCCTCGCCAACCAGGCCGAGCACCGGGCCAATTATCAGTCCGGCAATTAAGTAGCCCAGAACCGAGCCCAGGCCGAATCGTTTGGCAACCGGCACCGCAACAACCGCCGCCAGTAAATAAATAAACGCCTGAAGAAAGTAACCGGTCATTTGTGCAGATCCTGCTCGTCAAAATAGCGGGTGAGGTTTTCTAGCTGACGCGCTTTAGTGATATCCAGAGTGTCTTGTGCCAGGCTATCCAGCAGTTTTGTCCACACGGCTGAGTGCAGTGTGATGCGGTGCTCTTCCTTTGCGGTGCGGGATCCAAATAAGGCAAAAGGGGCCAGGTAGGTTAGCTGAGTAATACTGGCCATTTGTTCCAGTGGCTGCAGTAACTGGCGCAGGGTAAAGTGATTAACCCCATCGGTTTGGTAGGCTTCTTCGCGCCCGCCAGCCGACACCGCACAGAAAAATGGCTTCCCCTTAAGTGCATCGCCCCCTTTGCCATAGGCGAATCCGTATTCAAGCCCCAGACCCTGCCACTCTTTTAACAGTGCCGGGGTGGAGTACCAGTACATGGGGAACTGAAAAATAATCACATCGTGCTCAAGCAAACGCTGTTGTTCTCGCTCGATACTGATATTAAAGTCCGGATACTCGGCATATAAATCTACCGCCGTTACCGCCGTATGCTTTTTTGCGGCGTTAAACAGAACACTGTTGACCTCCGATCTCGCCTGCGAGGGATGCGCAAACAATAACAGAATATGGCGGGAGGGTGAGCTTGCTTCAGTAGACATTCAGGGTCCGGTACATAAATGAGTCAGCTTAAAAAATGAGGCTTTTGTCAGGATTATTCAAGTCTTACCACAAGCTACCATTTCCCTTCCGGTTGTTAAACTTATCAAAGAATTGGAAATGAAAAGAAACGGCGTTGTAAAAGCTGCCTGCAGGGCGTTGAATCAAGTAAAAAATGGCATATCTTACTCGTATTAAGCATAGAATTACTTTGCATACATAACGTATAATGCAAGCCATCAAACATAAAAAGCAATAGTCCTTCCGGATAAGATTACGCTGCTACAACAGCGCTCGGTGGGTCCCGAATCCCTACAAAAATACTCGCGCTTTATTCGTTTACTCTGCCAGGTTTATAACTCCAGTTTAAACAGGCGCACACTCATTGATTTAACTGGCTTCGGCCATGTGTTTAAGGTTGTTTATGTCTGCACCACAAATTAAACAGGGCGCGGCGGTCTGGCCTATTCTGGCTATGGCGCTCGGAACCTTTGTTCTTGGACTAACCGAGTTTTCGGCAATGTCCATGCTGCCCCTAATTGCTGAATCATTCAGCGTCACTCCCTCGTTGGCAGGTAACGTGATCAGTGCCTATGCTATCGGCGTGGTGATTGGTGCGCCGTTGTTTATGCTGCTGACCAATAAAACCAATCGTCGTACCGCATTAATTGTGTTTACCGCAATGATTTTGCTGGGCAATGGATTAAGCGCGATCGCTTCATCCTTACCGGAGCTAGTGGTTTACCGGGTACTCTCCGGATTGCCTCACGGAGCTTATTTCGGCACGGCGCTGCTGGTTGCTTCCGGCATGGCACCTAAGGGTAAACGTGCAACTTATATGTCCAAAGTCTTCGCCGGCCTGACTATCGCAACCATCGTGGGCGTACCTATGGCAACCCTGGTTGGGCAAAACCTGAGCTGGCGGGTGTGTATGGCCATTGTGGCCGTGCTGGCGCTGATCACCATGTTTTTGATTTATCGCCTGGTACCCAGTAGCCCGGTAACCAATCCAACCCGGTTGCGGGAAGAGTTCGGCGTACTGAAAAACAAACTGGTGTGGTCTATCTCCGGTATTATCTTCGTGGGCTTTGGCGGTGTGTTCTGTATTTATACTTATCTGGCTGACACCATTATTAACGTGACGGAAACCCCGGAAGTAACCATTTCCATTGCCATGATGATGTTTGGGATTGGCACCACCATTGGTAACCTGGTGATCAGTAAACTGGCCGATCGTTCGCCGTTAGCCACAACCGGTATTGCCCTGTTATGCAGTGTTGCCATTGCGATTATGTACGTGTTTGCGGCGGCGAATATCTGGTGGTTATATGTCACGGTATTCTTGCTTGGCGCCAGTGTTGGCCTTGCTGCTGTGATTCAGTCGATGTTGCTGGACGTATCGCCCACCGGACACGCCATGATCGGCGCGCTGGTGCAATGTGCCTTTAACACTGCTAATGCTATCGGCCCCTGGGTAGGTGGCGCTTTACTGGCGTCAGGCGCTACATTTAATGAAACCGGCTATGCGTCTGCCATGCTGTTTGTGGGCGGCTTTATTATGTGGGCCCTTAGCTATCTGCAGATGCGTAATCGTAATTTAATCCCTGCAACGAATTAATACGTGCTTTAAAAGGAGGTCATAAGATCTCCTTTTATCGTAATAACCTGCTGTTTTGTCCAATTAAAATCTCTCTCTGGTTGCACCGATGCGCCGGACACGGCATGCTGGAAAAGCTTCAGGACGCATTACCCTATACCTTTGGCCGTTTGCCCCGGACAGAGAGCGCCTTAATCGGCGAAGACGTTGGAATTCTTATGAACATGTTAGCCGTTACTCAGCGCAGCAGAGGCTGGCGTATTGCCGTGCTTGCTATTCTGACACTGGTTATTACTGCCTGTGACAACGCTCAGAAAACTCACCCTGATACAATTACATCTAAGGATATCGAAATTCGTTGGGACACTTTTGGTGTGCCGCATATTTATGGCGGTAATGCCGAAGATGTGTTTTATGGTTTTGGCTGGGCCCAGGCAAAGAGTCAGGGTGACATGGTCTTGAGGCTCTACGGGCAGGCAAGAGCAAAAGGCGCTGAATACTGGGGCGAAGAGTATGAGCAAACGGATTTGTGGCTACTCGGTAACGACGTCCCTGAAAGAGGCCAACAGTGGTACCTGCAGCAAACGGAGGCGTTCAAGAAAAACCTCGATGCGTTTGCGGCTGGTATTAACGATTATGCGAAAAAGTACCCGGAAACCCTGGATCCGCAGGTGTTAAAAGTGTTACCGGTATCGGGGGTTGATGTGGTGACCCATGCACACCGGCTGATGAATTTCATTTATGTTGCCTCGCCCTCCCGGGTGATTGGCGAACGGGCACCGCCGCTTAAGGCTGGCTCAAATACCTATGCCGTAGCGCCGGCTAAGTCTGCCAGCGGTAATACGTTACTGCTGCAAAATCCGCATTTGCCCTGGGCAACCGGGTTCTTTACCTATTATGAAGCCCATTTAAGCGGCCCTGACTTTGAAATGTACGGTGCCACTCAGGTGGGCCTACCGGTAATTCGCTTTGCCTTTAACCAACGCATGGGCATTTCTAACACGGTAAACCGTATCCCCGGTGCCACCACATACCACCTTACTCTGAAAGATGATGGCTACCTTTACGATGGCGAGGTGTTGCCATTTGATACTAGCGAAAAGACGTACCGTGTATTGCAGCAAAACGGCACGCTTAAGGCAAAAAAACTGACTGTGAGAAAGTCAGTTCATGGTGCGGTGTTTGAACGCCAGGATGGTGAAACAGTGGCATTGCGCGTTGCCGGGTTGGACCGGCCAGGTATGCTGCAGCAGTATTTCGACATGCTACAGGCAAAAAGCTTCGCTGAATTTACATCGGTAATGGAAAGGCTACAGGTGCCAACGTTTAACATTACCTACGCTGATAAAGAAGGCAATATCCAGTATCTTTACAATGGCATTCTGCCCAAACACGAACAGGGCGACCTGGCTTTCTGGACTGGGTTGGTGCCTGGTGATAGTTCGGAATATGTGTGGAACGAAGTGCATGAATATGCGGATCTGCCAAAAGTCATCAACCCTGAGAGTGGTTTTGTACAGAATGCTAACGATCCGCCATGGCTTGCTACTTATCCTGCTGTTTATGATTACGATGATTTTCCGCCCTACGTGGCAGTAGAAGGACCGATGTCTTTCCGAGCACAAAACGCGGTTAAGATGATGGCTGATAGCGGAAAATTAAGTTTTGAGCAGTTTGAGAAAATCAAAACCTCCACCTACGCGCTGATGACCGAACGCGTGCTGGAAGATTTATTGGCCGCAGCAGATGAAAGTAACGATGAACTGGTACAACAGGCAGCGCAAGTGCTAAAAAACTGGGACAGGGACTTTGGTGTAGATAACCGTGCCGGGGTGTTATTTGAGAACTGGGCGGAATTGTTTGCTGGTAAACGCTCTGGCTTTTCGGACCAATCTAACTATGCTGTGCCCTGGCAGGCTGAGTTACCGCTTTCCACACCATACGGCTTAAAGGATCCTGAAGCTGCCGTCGCAATGCTCAAAAAGGCCGCCGAAAATACCATTGCAACCTATGGCCGGGTGGACCCACGGTTTGGTGATGTGTCACGGTTTATTATTCGCGATAAAGATGTCCCCGGTCATGGTGGCTATGGGAATCTTGGCGCATTTAATGTGATCACCTGGTGGGATCCGGATGGTGATGGTATCAGGGAGCCTCGCCACGGTGAAACCTGGGTCTCCATGGTGGAGTTTTCGACACCGATAACAGCCAAGGGGATTATGGCTTATGGAAATTCCCGGCAGGTCGACTCGGCCCATTATTCTGACCAGCTTGAATTGCTGGCTAACGATGAATACCGTACGCTCTGGCTACAGCGGGAAGAGGTTGAAGCGCATACCGAGCAAACGGAATGGCTCAAAAGGTAGAGATAAACAGTAAGAGGGCACTCAGCGTGCCCTTTTTGGTTTGTGGTTAAAACGCGCTGGGGTTTAAGCCGCCATCCAGCAGAATGTTCTGCCCGGTGATATAGCCACCATACTGGCTGGCCAGAAAAGCACAGGTATTGCCAAACTCTTTGGGATCGCCAAAACGGTTGGCCGGTACTTTAGCGGCGAGCTCTTTAGCTACCGTTTCTTTGTCGTTACCGGTTCGGGCCATGCCTGCATTTAACACACCATCCAAACGGTCGGTGGCGAAGTAACCCGGTAAAATGTTATTGATAGTGACGTTTTTGTCGGCCACCGTGCGGGAGATACCGGCTAAAAACGCAGTAAGGCCGGCGCGGGCACCGCTGGAGAGATCCAGCCCGGCTACCGGCATTTTTACCGTCATTGAGGTAATGTTGATGATGCGGCCAAAGCCACGTTCAACCATGCCATCCAGCACCTGCTGCACCAGATTAATGGGCGTTAGCATGTTCATATTAATGCCGTCTACCATGGCGTCATTGTCCAGTTCACGGAAGTCTTTGAGTGGCGGCCCGCCATTGTTATTGACCAGAATATCGGGCGCCGGGCAGGCTGCGAGAAGTTTTGCCTGACCTTCTGCGGTGCTCACGTCACAGGCGACGGGCGTAACCGTTACGCCGGTAGCGGTGGCAATTTCTTCGGCTACCTGAGCCAGCCGTTCAGCGTTTAACCCGTTGATCACCAGATTAACCCCGGCTTCTGCCAGCGCCTGAGCGCAGGCCCTGCCGAGTCCCCGGCTTGAGGCACACACAATAGCGGTTTTACCTTTTATACCTAAATCCATCTGAAATCCTTACCTTTATTAAATGGTATACCTTCATCTTACCGATTAAGCGCGTTTAAAAAAGGAACTCTGTCGTTATTTTAAGCGCAGTCAGCGAGAGGCTTACTTTTGCGTATCCGGATTAGCAAGCCGATGCAGAGAGAGATAAACGCTGAAATCGTTGTCGCTATCGTCGGGGGATGTGCTCACGGTTAGCTCACCCTGATGAAACTCAACAATACGCCGCGCCAGAAAAAGGCCCTGGCCAATGCCAAGGGGAGCCGAAGCGCTAGTTGGTTCGGTTGGTGAGCGGCTTACGGAGGTATGATTTGTTTGATTACTGAACCTGAGCGATTGTTGCTGTAGTGATATCGTCAGGGTGTTATCACTGCCATGATAATGGGCATTTTCTATCAGGTTGCGAAACAGCAGGTAGAGCAGGGTTTCGTTAGCGACCACCTGGTAATCATCCGGCACGTCAATATTAAGCTCAAAGTCGGGCCGCAATCCGCTTAGTGATAAGGTTATAGTGACATCTTCTAACAAATTCAGCACGTTCAGCGGGCGCCTGTTGCGGCTTTCTTCCCGGGCCAGGGCGGTGAGCACATCCAGCGTTTGGGTGAGTTTATTTAACTGATTTCGGGCCTGAATTTCATCGTCCTGTGATAACGGATCGCTTTGATAAAGCGTATTTTGTAATATGCTGATTGGGGTTCTTAATTCGTGGCTGATATCCCGGGTAAACTGGGTTTCGCGTTCAAGCAGGTGGGTGAGGTTGTGCCACTGCTTTTCGATTGACCGGGCTAGAAATCCAACCTCGTTATCCGGCAGACTGGCAGTAAATCCGGCCGGAAATAACAGCTGGGGTGTATCGCTTTGAACCCGTTGGCTTAAGCGGTTAAGTGGTGCGACGATTGTCTCAACACGGTTCATCAGAAACCAGGAACACAGAGCAAAAATCAGCGTACCCAGAAAGGCTACGCCCGCTATATTCAGCGGCCAGACCTTATTGGTTACCGTAAAAGCATCCACTTCGGCATACAGCAGGGCTTCCTGCCCGTTCAGTTGCAGCGGCACAATGTGAATGTTGCCAGCCTCGGTAATAAACTCGATCCGTTCTGGCTCCTTGTCATGCAACTTCTGAACGGATGGCGGCAACTGTTGCCAGCTGTTAACAATTTTCATCCACGGATAGCGGGGCTGGGGCAGCGCAGCTGTGGCCTGATATTGCTGTTCCAAATAGCGGGCCTCTGTTCTTATCTGCTGGTTGATGACGTTGTCTTCGATAAGGTAGCCGTACAACTGGGTGAATCCGGCAAAAATACACAACAGCAGCAGGGTATAAAGCAAAAACAGCCGTTTTATCTGCTGACCAATCTTTTTCATGCCGACGCCTGCAAGCCAAATCCTATGCCATGAATGGTTTTTAGCATGGGAAAGTCGAAGGGCTTATCCAACTGCTGGCGGATGGTATAAATATGCGATTTCAGCACGTCGCTGTTGTGAATATCGTTGCCCCACACCCGCTCGATAAGGTGCCGCCTGCCAAGTGGCATGGGATGCGCCTTAGCCAGTGTTATCAGTATTGCCTTATCGGTGGCCGACAGGTGTAACACCTGTTGCTGACGGCTCACTGTATTGGTGACTAAATCAATGGTCATCTCACCAATAACCAGCTGTTTGGCCTGGTGCAGATCGCGCCGTCTGGCCAGCGACAAACATCTTACCAACACCTCGTCGGGCTGATAGGGTTTGGTAACGTAATCATCGGTGCCGGCAGCAAAACCTGCCAGTTTGTCGCTCAGTGCGGTGCGGGCAGTGAGCATTAAAACCGGCAGTACCGACTCAGCCGTTTGCTTAATGCGCCCGCACAGCTCAATACCGTCGGTGTCGGGTAACGACAAATCAAGGATCACCACATCATATTCATTATTTGCGACCTGCCTGATGGCATCTCTGCCGGTGCTTACCACCTCAATGATGTGGCCGGCATCGGTTAAAAAGCGCTCAAGCTGCGCGGCCAGCACGGCATCATCTTCGACTATCAGAATTTGCAAAAACTGTTTCATAGGAATGTGAGTGGTGGTTTCAATACCGTAAAAACTCTCACAGGCGATGCGCTAAAACAAGTGATTGCCACGTTGTTTTTGTCATCTTGACCTTTCCTTGAAGTTTGCTTTGCTAAGGTTGGCCGTATTACTCAACAACAGGAATTAATCAGCAATGAGAACAGGTATTATAGTGATATTGCTATGCAGTTTATTGGGTTGTGGCGGCATGAAAGACTGGATCCACCCTGATGTGGATAAAACCTTTACCGGGCAAACTTTCACGGCGCAGCAGTTACAGCAGGATCTGGATTATCTGGTGGCTACCATGAGTCGCGGTCATCCGGCCTTTGAACAGTATGTCGACAGCGAACAGTTCTCTGCTCAGGTTGAACGTCTTAGCGCTCAGCTTAAAGATAACATGACCCGAAAGCAGGCATTTGCGGTACTCGGTCAACTGACGCCGTATTTTAATGACGGCCATTCAATCCTGTTTCCGCTGTTGGCCGAATTTACCTATGCTGAGGAAGCCGGCATTCAAACTTTTCCATTCGGAGTGAACGTGCGTGATGGAAAAATACGTCTGGCACGCGCTTACCAGCGCCGCGGCGATCAGAAGACACTGGCCGCCGGCAGTGAAATCGTCTCCATTAACGGTCATGCTGCAAGCGAGATTATCGCCCGCCTCACGCCCATGAGCCACGGCGAGTCGCCGGCCCTGCGCGAGAGCATGCTGTCGCTACTGTTTCATTACTGGTTGTTTGCTGTATTTGACGTAAAAGGCGACATACAGTTAGCACTTAAGGATAACAGCAAAACCACCACGCTAACTTTACTTAATGACCAGCACTGGGAGCGGGCGGGCGCCGGGCAGGAGGATAATGAACTGACATTTATCACTCCGCAGGTGGCCTATTTACGGGTTGAGTCGTTTGACGTGGATACTGAGCAAGGTGCTTATGATGCCTTTATCAATGAATCTTTTAAGCAGATACGCCAGCAGAAAGCACAAACCCTGATCATTGATATCCGCGGTAATACAGGCGGGCAGTCGGATGCTGGGGCGCAAATCATTCAGTATCTAACCGATAAGCCGGTGCCACAAGGCTTTGTGGCTATCGAAAAACTCAATAGCGATACTATCGGCTGGTTTGGTTATCGGGGCGAGCCGGGGGAGGTCATTGAGTTGAGCGTTGAATCTGATGGCATGATTGAACCGGTAGCGCCATCACTGCAATTTAAGGGAGATGTATGGGGGGTTATCGACCGCATGAGTTATTCTGCGGCTATCTTGTTTGCCACGACTATTCAGGATAACCAGCTAGGCAAACTCATGGGCGAACCTACCGGTGGCTATGCTAATCAAACCGGTAACCTGACACCGTTTTATTTACCCAATACCCGTTTGCTGATGCTCGCGCCCGGCCGTTACATTGTGCGCCCCTCGGGCAACAAAGCAAAGCAGCCGGTCATGCCTGACGTCAGGTTAACCGATGATGCGCTGGCCGATCCGCTGACCTGGTTGAAGACTTATCCGCTGCCACCGGCATAATTTTAGCCCCACAATATGATAAATCAGGAGTTGAGTCTGCTAACAGGCTCAACTTTCCAGAGAATTTCCGTATACTGGGCAACAGATAAAGTCCAAATACCTTGTGCAAAACATCGTTATCTGTAATGAAGCCAGCGTAAGACTGGTTCTGACAATCAGGAGTACCCTATGCCTGCCCCGATAAATACATTCAAACAGGCAATCACCGGTGATACAGCACAAATTGGTTTGTGGCTGGGACTGGCGAATAGTTATACCGCAGAATTGCTGGCCGGCGCCGGTTTTGACTGGCTGCTTATCGACGCGGAACATTCACCCAATGACCTGCGAACCATTTTGGCACAATTGCAGGCCATTGCGCCTTATCCTGCGGTGCCCATCGTGCGTCCGCCCTGGCCGGATGCGGTGCGGATCAAGCAAATTCTGGATTTGGGTGTGCAAACCATTCTGGCGCCCATGGTTGATACCGCTGAACAGGCCGCTGAAGTCGTCGCGGCTACGCGTTATCCACCAGAGGGTATTCGTGGCGTAGGCAGCCCGCTGGCGCGGGCATCGCAATTTAACCGCACAAAAGATTATCTGGAAACCGCTAACGATCAGGTTTGCGTGCTGATCCAGATTGAAACGGTAACCGGCGTAGAGAATCTCGATGCCATTTTAGAAGTAGATGGGGTGGATGGTATTTTTATCGGCCCGGCGGATTTAAGTGCGTCCATGGGGCATCTTGGCGATCCGGGCCACGATGATGTGCAAAAGGTTATCGAGAGCTGCATTGCTAAAATCGTCAGGGCCGGTAAAGCGCCTGGCATTCTGATTGGCGATAAACAACTGGCATCCCGCTATATTGAGCTTGGCGCTATGTTTGTGGGGGTAGGGACCGATACCGGGTTACTGCTTAATGCCTCGGCGGCACTGGCTGAGTCATTTAAGCCGGATTTGGTTATGCCCGTGCCACAAACCGGTAAACGTTCGGTTTACTAGCGATGACTGACTGAGGGTAAAGGAGACACTATGAAACTTGCGTTACTAGTTGCCATTTGTTGCTGTATTGCCGGTTGCCAGACAACAGCAACTAAACCCAGGTCAGCGCAAACGCCCGTAATGTCGGAGTTTACCCTGCCCGAAGCCACTATAGCCGATATTCATCGGGCTATGATGGCTGGCGAGTTGAGCGCAGAAGCCCTAACCAGACAGTATCTGGAACGTATTGCCAGGCTTGATCAAAGTACCTTTCTAAACGCGATTGTTACGGTTAATCCACAGGCACTGGCCCGAGCCAGAGCCCTGGATGCCGAGTTTGCCCGCAGCGGTAAACTCAGGCCGTTACATGGTATCCCGGTTATTGTGAAGGATAATTATGACACCCTGGGGCTGCAAACTACCGGTGGCTCGGTGGCGCTTGAAGGCGTTACTCCGCCTGATGATGCTTTTCAGGTGGCGCGCTTAAAAGCGGCCGGTGCTATTGTGCTGGCCAAATCCAATATGGCCGAGTGGGCCTTCAGCCCGAGCTGGACCATGAGTTCTGTGGGTGGTTTAACCCGCAATCCGTATGATTTATCTCGCACCCCGGCAGGCTCAAGTGGCGGCACCGGTGCCGCAGTTGCCGCTAACTTCGGCGTGGTTGGGCTGGGTACTGATACCGGCAACTCTATTCGCGGACCGTCTTCTCACAACGCGCTGGTGGGTATTCGCAGTACCATGGGGTTAACCAGCCGCGATGGGATTATTCCGCTTTATTTACGCAACGATATTGGAGGGCCTATGGCGCGTACCGTTGAAGATGCAGTGCGCGTGCTGGATGTGATTGCGGGCTATGATGAAGCCGATCCCATCACGGCAAAGAGTCAGGGCCAACGTCCGGCGAGTTATCTGAGTTCATTGCAGGCAGATGGTCTGCAGGGCGCTACTATTGGCGTACTGCGTTACTACACTGATACAGCTGCCATCGATGCAGAAGTCAAAGCGTTGTTTGAGCAGGCTGTGAGCGACCTGATAGCGCAGGGCGCACAGGTGATCACCATTGCTATTGACGATTATCCCAACCTGATTAAAGATAACTGGTGTAATACGTTTGTCAGCGACGTCAACGAGTACTTAACTTCGCTTGAAGGGCGTTCTTTGTATGATTCGTTGCAGGCGATTTACGATGCACAGTTATATTCGGTGCCTGTGAAAGAATCGCTGGAATATATGCTTAACCCGGAAAATCAGGACCAGCAGTGTAGTGATCTGTACACTCATCCACGCAATATTAATTTTCGAGAGCAGGTCGTTAAAGCTATGGATGACGCCGGTGTTGACGCGCTGATCTATCCCACCTGGAGTTTTCCGCCTCGAGAGATTGCTGATACCGACGGGCATAAAGGGGATAACAGTCAGCACATTGCCCCGCATACTGGTCTGCCAACTATCACCGTTCCCATGGGATTTACCCGCGAGCAGCGGTTACCCGCAGGGATAAGCTTTGTGGGCCGGTTGTTTGCCGAACCAACGCTGATCAAGTTGACCTATAGCTACGAACAGGCAACCAACCATCGCAAACCACCACCGGGTTTCTAAGGCAGGAGTAAGGCTCGCTGGCTGCTAGCTTGTTGCCTCTGTTCGAGTAGCTTTTGACGCATGCCTTTAGCAGTATTATCCGCTTCAATCAGCCAATAGTAATCGAGCCACCCGCCTGACATCATGGCGGAAGCAGAGGGAGTATGATGCCCGGTAAGCAAAGAGTAAATCAGTAAAGGCGCGATGTTATCCCCGATTGTTGTCATCAACCGCTGCAGGGTTTCTGTCGTTTCATCCGGCAAGGGGGTTAATGCCTGCAGCGCCGCATAGAAACGGTAATTGTGTACATTCACTTCAGACGCCGTGTCGGCAATTCGGCTTTGTAAAAAAACAATGGCTGCCTCGCGGTCACCCGCTTGCAGGTAGTTTTGATAAAGCAGCGGCAACAGACTAAAAATTCGATTGTCGAGTAAGGGTAAATCGAGCATGAGCTGGCGAGCTACATCCGTCGCCTGTTGTGGCTGAGTAAAACGCTGTAAGCCTTGCCAGAATCTTGCTTGCGGCGTATCGCCCAGCAAGCTGGCGGTGTGTCTGAACCATTGCTCGGCCCGCTCTTCATCGCCAATTTCCAGATATAACAGCCCCGTATAAGCCGAGTTGACCTCTGAGGCGGAGTCGATGTCTGCCGACTGCAGCATACTGGTTATTGCCGCGTTTAACTGCCCCTGACGATGTAAAATTTTGGCCTGCCAGACATACGCCCAGGTGTAATTGCTGTCGATACTGATGGCGTTTTGTACTGCTTCAAGCGCTGGCTTGTATTCACTGCGCCAGAAACGCACGATGGCAAGGTTAACGTTGATCCAGGGAGAAAGCGGATCAAGAACGTAGGCTTGCTGCGCGCGGGAAAGCGCCGCATCAAACCGGTTGCGAGCCAGCTCAAGCTCAGAATAAATATACAGTGCAGTTGCGTGATTAGGCTGGCGGCCGAGAATGCCATCCAGAGTCGTTTCTGCTGAACTGAAATTGCCCGCGGCGGTGTCTATGATCACGCTGGCCAGTAACGCATTAGTTTCCTGTGGATTGTTGCGCAACGCCTTAGAGATGGCGGCATCGGCTTTTTGCAATGCTTCTTCGCGAGGCATAAACGCATCATGAAAATCATGACGGGCGTACAGGTAAGCCAGCTTGCCGTGGGCGGCAGCAAAGTCAGGCGCGAGCTCTACGGCTTGTTGAAAGGCGGCTTCAGACTTATAGATCCACTCGCTGGTTTTCCCGTTCATCAGCCAGTAGTTGCCGCGCAGGTAATACTGGTACGCTTCAATGTTGTCGGGCGATGATGTCTGGGCAACTTCGGTGTCGCTGGTTTGTGGCAATAATGCTTCATTCAGGCGTCGGGCTATAGTTTGCTGAATAGCAAATAAACTGGATGCGGTATTGGTATAACTTTCAGACCACACCACCCGGTCGGTGTCTGCATCAATCAGGCGAACGGCAATTTTAAACTCTTCATCAATACGTCTGACGCTGCCTTCAACCAGATAACGCACACCTAACGAGCTCGCCACATCCGACAAACTGTTATCCTCTGAACTGGTAACCGCCAGGGTAGAATAGCGCGATGGCACGTCGAGATTCTGGTTCTGGGTGAGCGAGTCGGTGAGTTCCTCGGTAATGCCATCGGCAAAATACAGGGTGTCATCATCGTTACTCAGTTGTCTGAGGGGTAACACCGCTACCGAAATGCGTTGCTCATCGGGCTTGATTGTGTCGTCTGTTATTGTTTTATTGAGCGTAAACACCACAACCGCCACCAGGACAAACAGTACTGCAGCAACAAACCAGGCCTTTTTGCTAACTACCGGGGCAGGGGAAAGCGCTTTTTGCGGTTCAGGTTGTTTTGCTGGCGCTGAGTCTGTGGAGGATTCCACTGCCTCCGAAACCGCATTTTCTGAGGTTAACGCTTCACTATTATCTGCTGAAGGCGTTGGCTCTGCTGTTGTCAGCGTGCTCTGCCAGTTAACTTCACCACGTAGTCGATAACCTTTTTTGGGTACGGTCTGGATCAGCCGGCGTTGCTGACTGTCGCCAAGGGCCTGACGTAACTGAGAAATTATCCGGGTTAATGCTTCTTCTACTACCACCCGCCCATTCCACACATCGCGCAATAATTCACCACGTTCCACGGTGTCACCGGCATTGCAGGCGAGCAGATAAAGCACATGCATGGCTTTTGGTTCAATGCGGCGAATATCCTTGCCTGTTCGGATAGTGTGATCGCCAATATCCACCACGATGGCGTTTATGGTAAAGCATCCTTTGCCGGGTGGGGGATTAAATGACAACCTTAGGTCTCCGAAATTTCATTAGGTTTTATTGTAACTCATTATAAAAAAACAAATAAATAATCTATTAGTTATTCTTTAGGATTTAATTTGTTGTTCATCAGGCAGGCTGGTGAATCGTGCTACATACTCAACCGAAATTTAAACAAGTAGTGGCCTTTTGGTTAACAAGCAGTTTCTGCATGTCGACAAAGGATAAGGCTAACAAATAACTGTTCGTTGTGTTGAGGAAAAAACTATGTCTTTCATTAACCGTATCAAAAAGCCGTTGCTCGTTGCTGTATGTTGTTCATTTACCGGTGGCGTAATGGCAAGCAGCCAGGTGACCGCTGAGTCGTTTCAATTAAAAACCAGCATGCGCGATGTCAATGGTGTACGCGAAATCGAGCAGGGCGACTTTGCTAAAGGAATTGCCCGCACTAAGGCAACTCTGGCTCGCACCAGTGTAAGTGTAAACCGTTTACCTCTGCTGAATAACCTTTGCGTAGCTTACGTAGCGGTTGGCGACTTAGACAGTGCGAAGGCGCATTGTAATGAAGCCGTTGATGCCAGCAGCAATAACGTATTCGCTCTTAACAACCGTGCGGTAATGCATTGCCTGGCGGATAACACGCCAGCCTGTATTGCTGACTTAACCCTGGCCAACGAAAGAAAAACCAAGCAGCGTATCGTTTCGCAAAACCTGCAACTGGCCAAACAACGTGATTTGCTGAGCAAAAACTAATTTACAGACGTTCCCTCTGTGAGCTGTAGCCCCTGCCAAAAGGGGCTCTTATCGGGGTGTTGGTAACACGGATTACCGTTTATACCCCACAGGCTGTTTAGTCAGTCTGCAGCCCCGGCTTTGCCGGGGCTTATTTTTTTGTCGGCGAATGTTTTTGCAGTTTACGCTGCAGGCTGCGCCGGTGCATACCTAAGGCTTCTGCCGTTCTGGAAATATTACCGTCGTGTTCGGCGAGGATCCGCTGGATGTGTTCCCACTCGGCCTGCGCCGCCGTCAGCGGTTTATGTTCCACTGTTGTGCCAGCCGGTTGCCCCTCAAGTTTATTGATAAGTTCATTAAAGCTGGCAGGTTTAGCCAGATAATCCGTAGCCCCGCGCTTCATGGCGGTTACTGTGGTAGCAATACTGGCATAGCCGGTCATGATGATCAGGTGTTCTGGCGTATAGTGCGTTTGCAGAGCGGAAATAAACTCAAGGCCCAGTTCGTCACCAATCATCATGTCCAGTAATATGCCATAACAGGGTGTGGCGGGCGCAGCCAGGGCTTCACTGGCCTGGGCATAAGTGGTGACTGAATAATTACCTGTTGCAGTAAAGCGCCGTGCGAGTACCGCTGTCAGTCGCGAGTCGTCATCAATAATGATTAAGGGTTTAGTCATCGGTGGTCTTGTCTTCGTTAACGAGTGGCAGGGCTATCACGGTTGTCACCCGAGTGGCATGGTTTTCCCAACTCACTTTTCCGCCGCACTTTTCAATGGTGGCGTTTGATAACACCGCGCCAACGCCAAAGCCGGATTCGCTCTGAATAAAGCGGGAACCTAACAGTTCCTTTGGGAAAGGATTGTCCTTATTTATTGGATTGGTGACAGTTAATCGATAAACCAATTGTTCAGCGTCCACGCTGACCGTTACGGCACGGCCTGAAGCAGCATCACAAGCGTTAATTACAATATTGGCCAGGGCGGGGATCAGGGTACGGTCGCCTTTAATACTGCCATCCACACTAATCCGAGGCGGCCAGATGACTTCAGCCTCAGGGCGGGCAAGCAGCAATAAATGCCTGATTGAAGTAATCAAAGTCGCGGGGTCAAATAAACTGGTTCTTGATTCACGCACATCGTCGGCCACCTCACGCCAGTTTTTCAGTAAGGTTTCAAGCTGATAAAACTGTCCCTCAAGCTCAACAAGTAAGCTTTCGTCGAGACTTTCCTGAAGTTCCTCTAGAATCAACCGCATAGTTTGCACCGGAGTAGCCGCATCATGGGTAAGCTGCGCAGCGGCGGTGCCGATAGCCAGTAATTGTTCGTCTCTTAGCTGTCGTTCACGGAGCTGTTGAATGGCCGCGGTTTTTGTGCCCAGCTGTAAGCGAAAATAGAAGATCACAGTAGCGACCAGTAGACTGGTTAATACAAAGCTTAGTACCATTCCCTGGGCATGATTTTGCATCATAGCCGAGTGGTGGCCGGCAGCTGGCACGATGAGTTGCAGGCTTTGCCCTGCCATACTGACAGCCAGCACCACGAAGCCAGCTTTAAAGGGCAGCAGCATCAGGCTCAGCACCAGTGGTACCAACAAAATACTGCTGAAGGGATTACTGGCGGCCCCGTTCAGGGCGATGAAAACATTGACCAGGCCGATCTCCAGTAACGCCAGAAACAAAGTGAATCCAGCAGGAATACGTCGTCGGCCGAAAATAAGCAAAAACAACAGCAGTAGCATGTCAGCACCCGTTTAAATCATTGAATTGAGTATACCGGAGTTTAGTGAGGAGGGGTTGACCGGGCGCAACAGAGTAAAAAAGAAAAGGTGTGGCATTTATCGTCCGCAACAACGACCAAGCCAAGCTGCCACACCTCTTTTCAGACCTTTAAAATTGCCATTGGAACCCCGCGTAAACCGCACGTCCCATACCTGGTACCGCTATCCCGTAGGGGATGCCATTGAGAGACATGGTCATGCCCTGACCGGTATAGGCGCCGCCGGTAGGGTTGAAGTAAAACCTATCAAGCAGGTTTTCAACGCCGGCGTCGATTCTGAATGACTGCCATTGATGACTTACCTGCAGATTCAGTAAACCATATCCAGCGGTTTTAACCTCATTGCGGATTTCTGACACCTTTTTCTTGCTGCTCGCCAACACCCATTCCAGGCTACTTTGCCAGCCATCAGCCCGGTGTGACAAGGTGAGTGAGCCTTGTAAGGGAATAACCTGATATAAACCAGAACCGGTGTCTTTATTTTCGGCACTGGTGGCACTGAGGCTACCATCGAGTTGCCAGTGGCCGGCGCTACCATGACTGATATGCCAGGTGCCACTTACATCGGTACCATAGATTCGGGCAGACTGGTTTGCGTAGCGCAGTACGTTAAATTGATTTGGCATCCACATCGTATTGGCTGCTACGGCATCGATATAATCGCTGATATAGGTGTAGTAACTGGTAACCGTTAGTGAATTGTGCTGCTCATCCTGCCAACTAATACTGGCCGAAATGGTATCGGCCTGTTCTGGGGACAATGATGCATTTCCCACGTAGCCGTTACCATCACCAACCAGGTTATTCATACCGGCAGCCATCATCCATGACGACCAGGTATATTTCTCATATAAGTTGGCAGTACGCACCTTATGCGCGTAGCCGAACTCAGTGTGAAGTTCACGGCTTGCCTGATAGCGCGCGACAAAGGGGACATCAATGTTGTTATCGGTGCTGCTACGTGAGCCATTATTAAAAGCGTTGGCCTGCATCATTTGCATACCCGGGGCATTGTCACCCGTGGCATAACCTTCTGCCTCACCGGTTTGCATGGCGACATTTTCATAGCGCAGGCCATACATTAGTAACCAGTGAGTGCCCGCTGCCTGTTCACGCTCAGCGTATGCGGCAATACGATCACGCTGGCCATCATTAATATTTAAAAATGTACCTGGACCCATGCCACCTCCTGATGGCGTCCAGTAATCGTCGAGACTGTATTGCTGAAGCTCCAGACCAACACGCAAAACATCATTAGCAGCCAGAGAGTAGTCGGCTTTTACCGTCAGGCCGTTGTTGTCTGACTCACTGTACATGGGCATTCCGGCAGCACAGGTGCCCTCAGGGTCGCCCATAAAGCGGATAGGGTCGCAAGGCAGACCCATCATGGCATTGCTGCCATACCAGAACTGCTTGTCTGCACCAAAATTCATCATATGCTCAACCTGTTCATGATAGAACCGGGTGGTAATTTGGCCCCAGTCGGTCTCGCGGTGCCAGGCCAGATTGAGGTTGATTTGTTCATTATCCAGTAAGTCCATGCGCTGATTTGGGTAGAGTTGCTGGGGCATGTCCTGATAGCTCAGTCTGGCATCAATTCGGTTATTCTGATCGGCCTGCCAGGCAAAGCGCACATTGTGATTCTGGGTTTCATAGGCACTCGAACCCACTTCATCGAGGGCTAGCTGATGATTTGGCCTGCCAGTGGCTGTTTGTGACTTAAATGCTTCAGCGGCTGAGTAGTTATTAGCTTTGCTCCAGTTGCCCGTATAACTGAGCAAGCTGGAATCCCAAAGATATTGCAGGGAGAGGTTTGCACCGCGGGCATGGTTATTACTTCGGTAGAAACCGCCAGCTTCGCCTGACAAGGTTGCCTCGCTACCAGATAAAAACTCAGGTGGCAGTGACTCAGCGATAATAGACCCGCCGAGACTATCGCCGCCAACACTGACCGGCGATAAGCCTGCATAGACGGTTAATGTGCCAACATCATTTGGTGCCATGTAGGATAACGGCGGGTTCATATGATTAGGACAGGATGATATCAGGTCCATGCCATTCACTTTTACCCGCAAACGATCGTCAGCCAGGCCGTGAATTGCTGGCAGGCTGGATAATCCGCCTGTGGCATTTAAATGCACGCCGGCTATACCTCGTAGCAGGCTGGCTGTGTCAGCATTGGCTGCGCCTTTGCGAGCAATATCGCTATCGCTCAATACAGTCGTATGGCCTGATAAAATATGACCGGTATGACCCTCTACCGTGATGTGTTCAATATCCGTTTCCGCCGGACTCGCTTCGGCATAAGCGAATTCACTGAGAATGCTAACAGATAATGTAATGGCAAGCGCCAGGCGGCTGCGCAAAAACCTACCGTGCTGTGGGTGTTTCATTAAAGCTCCTGAGTGTCAGTGCCAGGCTATAGTTATTATTTAAAATCAGGGGCCTGACTAAGTGAGCTAATGATAACGAAACGGGCTGTTCAGCCAATGCGGCATATTGTCGCATTGGCTGGTTTAGCGGCGCTGAAATTTACCGTTTACGCAATGTGATTTGTTGACATTTACCCAGTTGTTGCTGGCAGCCTAAGCGGATGCCATTAGCAAGCTGTCGCTCATTGAGATGGTGTTTTTCAATGTCACTGACAGGGGGAACAGACTGACATTGCACCCGACATTTTCCGCAGGTACCGGCACCACCGCATTCTGAGGGTAAATGGATGCCATGCTTACTCAGGGTAGTAAACACCGTGTCCTCTGCCCGGGCTGGTAAGCTGGTGGATTCGGCGCCGGAAACAAAATTCACGGTTAGCAAACAGGGCGACGCCTGCTGCTTTCCCGGTGGGCCTGAGCGACTTATTAATAAGTACCCACCACTGAATGCTAACAGGCTGGTGGCAATGGCAAAAATCACGATCAGCGGGTGATTAAAAAAGCCGGTGCCAGTGTAATCCATAAAATGTAAAGTAAACATTAAATCATCAAAGCGTTGCCGGTCATTGGTGTGCCTGATGACATGCCCGGTTAATGCATCGAGATAAACGGCAGTATTAAATTCATCGGCAAACCTGACCTGCCATAGCGGATTTTGCTGGCGGGGCAGATCGTCTATTGGCGGTTTCAGTAGTACTGGTTCACCTGCCGGGGCGCTGCCTGCATAGGCCTGGCCGGCTATAGCAGCTACCTGTTCAGCGCTGATTTGCCAGGGCGCACCGGTAGTGGCATCAAATATCCGGTGTTGGCGGATAAAATAAGCGTGTGACGGTTGATTGTATTCAAACTGATAATAGGGGGCTCCGAGCACCCAGATAATCGAAACCGCCACCGGCGGTGGGGCATCTATGGCCTGCGGTGGATAGAGTTCACGGCCGGGCAGATAGCCCTCATGTTGAACTGGCTGTCGGGTTTGGACATTGGCGGCGCTGTTCATCAGGCTGTTAAAGTATAAGCCGGTTATCAGCCACACCAGCAGTTGAATGCTGACCACCAGGGCCAGCCATTTGTGCCAGTTAGCCATCATTAAGCGGATCATACGGCGGCCTGTTTACGCAGGGTCAAACGCAACAATAGCAATGCTAAACCGCTTACTGCAGCCAGCACAGAGAGCAGCGAAACCAGTCTTAACCAGCCGTTGGTGACATTTTCACCGTCGTCGTAATCCATAATGTGCAGTCGCCACAGCCAGTCGAACACATACCAGTAATGATGCCGGCGGCGGATGATGCGCCCGCTTTGTTGTTCGATATACAACGTGGATGACGCAACATCGTCAAAACTCACTACCCAAAGCGGGTTTAGAGCACCGCTGGCATCGCGGCTAATTAATGGCGAAACAGTGTTGATTGCTGCTGTGCCCGTGTAAGCATCATCAGCAATTGTGCTGGCCTGCGCCTGGCTCAGTAAGTCCTGAGGTTCGCCGGTTATGGCATCAACCACATGAATGGCACGCTGACCAGCGGCTGAACGAAATCGGTACACTGGCTTTTGCAATAACGTAACCAGCTTAATATCGGTCGCGTCCGGGTAATCAGCCAGTAGCTGCGCTGTTGAATAGCTGATGTCTTTAAGCTGAAGCGGCGCTGACTGCGGGTGGGCAAGTGGTTCGCCATGGATAAAATGAATATCCAGACAAACCATGTACAAGCCGGTGATGGCCCATAAAATAAACTGCACACCAACCAGTCGCATCAGCCATTTATGTAGCGTTCTTGTCTTTTGTATCACAGATTAACAGCAGTGGCCCCAAAGCGTCAGAAAACCACAAATCAGCAGCAACTGCAATTGCGTTTGTGTTTTTCCAGTTTGCCCACACCGGGATTAAAGGTGTTGGTGGGATCAATTCGCTGGTAAAAGGCCGCGAGTCCTTCTTCCGCTTGATACAGATGCCCCACATTGTGTTCCGCCGGGTATTTGGCGCCACGGCTGTCCAGAATGCGCAGCATTTCAGCCTTAACCTCTTTAGCATTCACGCCTTTTTTCAGTACATAATCCTGATGGAAAACATGGCAGAAGAAATGCCCGTAATACAGCGACTTGTCAATTTTATCGGTGAGTGATTCAGGCAGTTTCTCTACCCAGTCATGCTCGTTACGGCGCAGGGCAATATCCAGTGCCAGGATGTCACCCACCTCTTTTTGATGGAGTAGCTGATAGCGCACCGCCGCGCCAGCAGCGGCAAAACGATGTAAAAAAGCACTGCCTGACTCGCGTTCGGTACATTCGAAAAAGCCGCCTACCTGTTCGTTGTTGTCGAAAAACGCCGGCAAAAACGCCTGCGCTTCGGCAATGCCTTCATCGCTCATTTTGAGGATCAGGTGATGCTCATACTTTTCACGGTATTCGAGCATGCGGTCGGGCAGGTGTTCGCGAAGCAACCCTGAAACCCCTTGCATGAGGCGGTCGGTGAGAAAGTCAGGAACGAACGAAACCTTATTGAGCAGCGCGTCGATGCGGCCTTTCAGGGCGAACATTTTAGGTAACCGGTCGGTGCCAAGGTGTTTTACGCTAAGAAAGGTATCTTTGCCGTATTTGGCGGCAATATCAAAAATATCGCGGTGAATATATTCGCCCACTTCCGGTAAGTAGTTAAATTCAGCCAGGATATGGCGGCGTAAACGCGTCAGGGTATCGGGGTTATTGGTGCCGATATAAAAGGTTTTTTCCTGTTTGGCGACTTCAAAAGTGTCCAGTCTGACAGCAAATACTGCCAGTTTGCCGGCGCAGCCACTGGCCTCGTAAAGTCGGCTGGTGTCGGCGTTAAAGCGGCTTGGGGTATCGGCATCCACATCGCGCAGTCGCTCGGTGTAATCCGAGGCGCTGGCCTTTTTGTCACTGGCTGTGGTGGTGTGATCAAAGTTGCCGCTTGCTAAATTAGTGAGTATCTCCTGTGGCGTATCGCCCAGCTCAATATCCAGGTGATTGACCAGCTCCAGTTTGCCCTCGGCGGTGACCTGAGCGAACAGCGCAAGTTCAGTGTAAGCCGGGCCACGCTTAACCAGTGCGCCACCAGAGTTATTCGCCACACCACCCACAATGGATGCGCCTAAACACGAAGATCCAATCACAGAATGAGGGGCCCGGTGTAAGGGTTTAAGTGTGGTTTCCAGTTTATGCAACGTGGTACCCGGAAAGCTCAGTACCTGTTCACCGTTGCCCAGCACCACCAGGTTATCCATGGCCAGGGTGTTAATCACTACCACTTCACGGTCGTAGTCATCGCCGCTTGGTGTTGACCCTTCGGTGAGACCGGTTTTGGCGGCCTGCATTATTATGATGCAGTTATTATCGACACAGATTTGCAGGGTCTGCCACAAGCTGAGTAACGTATCGGGAAATAACACGGCCAATGCCGTGCCGGAGCCTGAACGCCAACCCGAGCGATAGTGCTCAGTGCGACGATCACCGGTAGCTACCTTGTCTTCACCGAGGAGCTGGATAAATTGCGAGAGGATAGGGGAATGACTCATTTTGTTGCTCCTGTACTCAGACCCGGATAAATCATTATTGCGAAACCGTACCGCATTGTCAGCCTAACGGGCCGTTTATATTCAGGCCATAAAGCGCCAGCATTAAGATAGCGCCGGATAATGCCACATAATAAAACGTGGGTAACAATGTTTTACGCAAAGTGGTACCTTCCTGACCCAGCAAACCCACCGTAGCACTGGCTGCCACCACATTGTGGATAGCTATCATGTTGCCAGCGGCGGCGCCCACGGCCTGGCCAGCGATGATCAGTGCCGGCGACAGATTAAGGCTCATTGCCGCCTCAAACTGAAACTGGCTGAACATCATATTCGACACCGTATTAGAGCCGGCAATAAAGGCGCCTAATGCTCCGATGGTCGGGCTGATCAGAGGGAAAGCCTCGCCAAACAGGTTGGCGAACAATAAGGCGCTGCTCATTGGCATGCTGGGCAGTTCGGCTAAGTTAACGCCGGAGTTAATAAACAGGCGCACCATGGGAATGGTAAACATCAGCACAAATCCGGCCCCGACTATGGTTTTGCCGGAGTCTTTTAAGGCGGTGGTAAAAGTGTGCTGGCGGCTTTGGCCATGACTTTGAAATACAATGGCCACCAGCGCGGCAATCAGCAGCAGGCCGCCAGGCAGGTAAAGAGGACTAAATGCTGCGCTCACACCGGCTTCACCAAGTATATCGGTCATACCAATGCTAAGACCACTGAGCAGGGCTTTGACTTCGCCTGATACCCGGGAAATCACTAACAGTAGTGCCACCAGAACATAGGGTGTCCAGGCCTTAAACTGCGACATGGGCTGTTTGCCGACATAATCGTTAGCATGTATTTCCAGCATCCCCAGCCAGGCTTTCGGCCATTCTGACTTAGGCGCAAAATCCCACGATGTGCGAGGCATCAGAAAGCCGCGTTTCGCTGCGTTAACGACCACAAACAGACTGAATAATCCGCCGATCAGTGAAGGAAATTCAGCGCCCAGGAAAATGCCGGTCAGGGCATAGGGCAGGGTAAACATTAGCCCGGCGAACAAGGCAAAAGGCAAAATAGCAAAACCTTCTTTCCAACTGCGGTTGCTGCCAAAAAAGCGGGTAAGAAATATCACCATCAGCAGAGGCATCAGGGTGCCAACAATGCCATGGATAATGGCGACCTGGGTGGTAATTAATTGGATAAACTGTTCCCAGCTCCAGCCTTCCTGAGCCAGCTGCTGGCTGATGGTGGCGGCGTCGAGCCCGTTATTAACGCCAATAATAATCGGTGTTCCCACCGCGCCAAAGGAAACCGGTGTACTTTGAACCATCATGCCAATCATTACCGCCGCCAGCGCCGGAAAGCCCAGTGCAACCATGAGCGGTGCGGCAATCGCTGCCGGCGTACCAAAGCCGGATGCGCCTTCTAAAAAGGTGCCAAAACACCAGGCGATGATGATTGCCTGCACGCGGCGGTCAGGTGAAACCTGAGCGAACCCCTGACGAATGGTTTGAATAGCACCGGTATGTTTAAGGGTATTGAGCAGGAAGATAGCGCCAAACACAATCCACAACACAGAAACGGTCACAATGAGCCCCTGAATAATCGAAGCTGCCACGCGTTGCCCACTCATATCCCATACCCACAGGGCAAGCAGTGCGGTGGCTGCCAGTACTGCTGGCATGGCTTTGCGGGCCGGCCATTGCAAGCCCAGTAACAGCAGGGCAGATAGCCCGATGGGTAATAATGCCAGCAAGCCCAGTGTGACATCACTCATAGTGTTTCTCCTGAAATCGGTATCACCCCGGGGATGATATTTTGCAGATAGGGTACATTTTTAAGCGTTTCGGCCTGCTTTCAAAGCGTCATGTTTCGACGGTGTAGAAATAATGTAACAGACTTTATTTTATGCAGTGGACTCTACAATTGTGCTGACTGTTAATCTATATTCAGATCCAATATGATTGTTTCCTTTTTTGCACAAATAAACGAGACCGGACACGTAAAATGGTAAAAGCAGATGACATGTTATTGTTTGTCCATGTGGTGGAAGAAGGCTCTTTTTCCAAAGTGTCGGCAAAGTATGAAATAACCATGTCGGTGGTCAGCAAGCGGGTGGCGCGGCTGGAAAAAGCCCTGAATGTGCAACTGCTCTATCGCACTACCCGCAAGCTTAGCCTGACAGATGCCGGCCAGGCACTGTATAAAAAGGCTAAACTTGCCCAGCAGGCTTTGCAGGACGCCGAAGACGTGGTAGCCGGTTACAGCAGTGATATTCGCGGGCGAATTAAAATAACCATGCCGGTGGTAACGGCCAATCTGGTACTTAACCAGGCATTAGTCGAATTTTGCGAACAATACCCGGGCATTGAAGTTGAGCTCAGGGTAACTAACCGGGTGGTGGATATTCTTGACGAAGGTTTCGATCTGGCGATCCGCACCGCTAATCTGGCCGATTCTTCGCTGGTGGCCAGACGGCTGGTGGACTCCAACTGGGTAGTCTGTGCTACGCCCGACTATCTGCAAACCTACGGTGAACCGGAACACCCCTATGAGCTGGAGAAGCACCATTGCCTGCTCTATAAGTATGAAGGCACAAAACCTGAAGCCTGGTTGTTTCGGGTAGATGGCGAGGACAAACTGATGGCAGTGAAGGGGCGGTATCGCACTAACACCCTGGATACTCTAAAGCATGGCGTGTTGGCCGGGTTTGGACTGGCTTATCTACCTAGGGCGCTGATCCACGAAGAGCTGGAAGCGGGTAAGCTGGTGTCGGTATTGTCGCCCTACGTTGGCAAGGAGCTGGGCATTTATGCGGTGTATCCTGGCTCACGGCAGCCCGACAAAAAGCTCAACCTGCTGGTTGAGCACTTTCGTCAGGCGCTGCAGCGCAAAAAACAGTATTTTGCTTAGAACGACATTTGGGCAGAAACCTGCAGGTAGTCTGAATCCACCGCCAGGATCCCCTCATCGTCAATGGCGTAGTTACCGTATTCTACGCCCACTTTGAGGTGTTGGTTGACCTGCTTTATCAGGTTGACGCCCCACTGTGAGCGTTTCTTTTCCAGCACATCCGTCTCGGCTGTTCCATAATAAGCGGTTGAGCGCAGGCTATCATTCCAGTGATGACGGTAAGAAAAGCTGTAGGCCAGAGTTTGTTCCACTTCGGTTTCGTCGGTGGCCGGATTGATGACGATATCCGGCGTCATGGCTGCCGAAGCGTAGCGACCCGGTTCACCGCCAGTGATTTGAAAACGAAAATCATCGCGTCCAAAAACCTTGAAGAAGCCCGCGATATTCGCGGCAAAAGCGGTTTCATCAATACCGCCTTCATCGACCTGACGGACCATACCAGCAAGGGCAACCCAGCCCCAGTCGGCATTGTGTGTGTAGCGGGTAACAAAATCAGGGATAGATTCATCCGGGTCGGCATCGTCACCACTTAAACCAATGGCGCTGGATGGTGTACCAATGTCACCATCACCCCAGGTTTCCGGGTTTTCCAGGGCAAATTCCCAGTTGCCATAGGTGTAACGAACCAGTACCGCACGCATAAAGGCTTCACCTATAAACGGGCCGCCAAAGTCCAGGGTTTCGGGCATGGAACGCACCGGCATAAAGGTGCTCCAGGCCTGGCCTGCAGTCCAGTTCTGATAGGTAAAATAGAGGTGGCGCAAGCGTGGGTTTGAGGAATTGCTGATGATTTCGTTACCGCCACCGCCGTAGAAGTCTATTTCTACGAAGCCGGTTATATCACCGTAATCGACTTTCAGATTAACCCGCGACTCCCGCACGTTGAAGCCGGTGTGAGAGGTATCGGTAGGCTCACCGCCTGGGTAGTTGGCAACTCAGTAATCCTGATAAGCGATGTCACCATTCACATGGCGGATGTCCATTTTTACATAGCCACCGATAGAGACCACGGCTTTATTATCGCCTTCGCCCTGTTGATATATTTCGATGGCGGCAACCGGAGAGGCGAGCCATGCCGAGGTTAACCCTGCAGCAGCGAGGGCTTTTAAGTTGAATGCATGCATAGAAAAACCATTATTTTGAGTACGAAAAATCAGCCACGTAATGTACGAATAAACCTGGTGGCGATATATGCTTTATGAAGAACACATTGTTTCTAAAAATGCATAAATGAATCCGAAGAGAGTCATTATCTAAGAAACACCTGAATACTGACTTCAGGTATGTAATAAGTGTAACGAAGAACACAAAGTGCATACTGATGCAGGTCAAAAAAGTCACTGGAATCAACCGAGTCCAATATTGCGCCGCAAGCATAACGGCTGGATAAACTGCTATCGTCTTTTTTGCTACACTCAAGTCTATTTGCTTAAATGCTCACCAGTTATGTAAACGAGTTGCTGAAATTGTCATAATTTCCTGTAAAAACATGGGGTAGGCGTTAGATAGCAGCGGAATAATCATTGTACGAGCCGCTTATTTAGGTAAGATACTCACATCACAACCTCAATCGCTGAAGCGTCTAAAGTGAACTCACAAAGTCAGGTTGCTCTACTGGAGTTAGAGCCACAGGAAATTAAACATGCCAAAGTNATNTCNGGTGTNTCNCCCTATGTNCTGCGCAGAGTNTTTGGTTTCTGGGTGGTNTTTGTAGCGGCGATTGGTGGTCTGGTAACGGTAGCGCCGGATTTGTCGCAAACCTTTATCACCATGACCTTAGTGGTATTGTTNCTATTCACNTTTTTGATNTTNTATCAAAGTCGCATCGCTGAAGGCTGGCCGTCAGTGATTCACTACCATAATGCTATTGGTGTGGTGCAGGACCCNGTNGCNCGNCGTTTTTTGTTNGTTGCCGACAANCTGGTAACGGATGCTAAACCCCATGTGNTGACGCCNAATAAAAAGGCGGTNGCCATNCACTTNGACGACAGTCAGTTAACNGANGAAGAAAAATCNCTGTTACAGCAGGCCATCTGGCCGGAAGATAACTGTCTGATTGCCCTGAGTTACTTTAAGAAGCGCGAAAACATCTGTGCCGCAGTAAAATCGGTTGCGGGTATCAACTGATCTTATACTTTTGGGTAATTTCTTCACAGTGTCGAGAATTCGCTACACATTAGCGGGCTCTTNNTTTCTNCNNANNCTAANAAATNCAATAAAATCATATATTTAANTTTTGGCCTGAATATCGCAATAGTCANTTCGAATTCTCAATCGGAGCGACATTATGAAACGTTCAGTACTTTCTTTAATGGTTGTAGGGGTAATTACGGCATCAGCCGCGAGTCCGGCTTTAGCCGATTCAAAGTGGGAAGATAAGGCTAAGGATGCCTGGATAGATGGTAAGGCAGAAGCAACGCTGCTTTTTAATACTCATCTGAATTCTTTCGATATTAACACTGACGTGCAGGAAGGCGTGATCATCCTGACCGGGAAGGTGGACAGCAGCGTGGATAAGAAGCTGGCCGAGGAACTGGTGACCGGTATCGATGGCGTTGCATCAGTGGATAATCGTCTGACTATCATCGAAAGCGATGATGAAGAGATGATCAGTGAAGAAACTTCCAGCGATCTCACCGACGCTAAAATTGCAACTGTAGTGAAATCCCGCCTGCTTATGGATACCGACATTTCNGGTCTGGACATCGATGTNGATGTTGAAGANAGNGAAGTCANCCTNAAAGGTACCGTGGGTAGCGAAGCTGAGCGTGCCCTGGCAGTAGAAATTGCTAAAAACGCCTCAGAAGTAAAATCTGTAGACGACCAGCTNTCNGTGGTCGAATCNGAATAANCCTGTCTGCGGTTGGTCGTGTNGACCAACCGCTTTTTTTGCATGGAACTGCACATGAATAANAGCNATAACAACTCATCAGCAANGNACTCAACACCNGGCATNTTTAACTGGTTTGCCCGCTATGAAGAANCGGCACATCCGAGCCAGTACGAAGTNAATCTGCCGTCAGNTNATNAGCAGGANGATGAATAGGTAGCCAGCGGTGCTANNNGTGCAANATCCATGAGTGGCAATANAAGCAGCGACNTGNTCAGNGNNNATTAACTCTTCTNACNACGAGCACTAATCAATCAGACAANCGTGGTGATAGCGATGCGAANTTTAACTAAATGGGCATTAGGATCTCTACTGGTTTGCAGCGGTGTTTTGGCAGCCAGTCAAACAACAACAGTTTCTCAATCGGTAAACCGCTCGGTATCNGNGTGGGTGAGCAGTNANGCNGCTATGCAGNCAACATTGCANTCNGAAGCNCTTACAGAGCTNGAGNNGAGCGTTNCNNNNACGCAGTTTGACAGTGCCAACCGTATGCANGCNTTGCGACTCAAAAGNATCATGTTNTATNTNNNNCAGGCNCGNGCTTANGANCANCANAACTGGCAATACAACCGCGATGATGCGGTGCAACGTGCCAGCAANATTTTGCGTCATCATCANATGAAGACCGGACAAGGCAGTTATGTATTATAAAGTAGTATTTTCGGCAGCGCTGTTNNTGCTGACGGGGTGTTCGTCGGTACCACCGCCGGCTCAGACTGAAGAGACGGNNGNNCAGNCAAGCGATCCCAGCNCANCTCAGCCTGCCAAAAAAGAACAATTAAGCGCCGGCAAATCGGTCTCCATAACCACTTCGCAGGGGGAAATAAATGTCGCTCCTGCGGTTGTCTCGGTGGCCAACGCGCCAGTGGCTGATCCGTCCACTGCACCGCAATATTACGATCCCTGGGAAGGGTTTAACCGTTCAGTATTTGCATTTAATCATGCCGCTTACGAATATGTACTGATACCGGTAAGTGACGGCTATAAGGCCGTGGTACCCCAGCCAGTGCGCTCTTCCGTAGGCAATTTTTTTGCTAATTTGCGTGAACCGCTGAATCTTCTGAATAACCTTTTCTCAGGAGAGGTGTCTGATGCCGGTGCTAATCTCGGCCGTTTTTTAATTAATTCTACGGTAGGGGTACTGGGGTTATTCGACCCTGCTACCAGCTGGTTTGAAATTGAGCCGAAACGACGCTCAGTGGGCGACACTCTGGCAACCTATGGAGTGGGCTCTGGCCCATACCTGGTGCTACCGCTACTCGGTCAAAGCGATGTCAGAGGCGGCTTTTCGGTATTAACCGAAGGCTTTATCCATCCGGTAAACCATGTTGCCGATGCGCCGCAAAATTATCAGCTCAGAGCCTTTGATGGCGTGGACGATTTTTCCGAGCAGTCTGAAACCTACCAGAATTTGTATAAAAACGCCGACGATCCCTACTTGTACTTCCGAAATCAGTATCTACAGGGACAGACCAGGGATTTGATGTATGAACAAAACACTGATCAATAATCTTGCTACCGGCATCGTGCGCTGGCGTTGGGCGGTGGTTATTGCCTTTGCTGCCTTGCTGGCGCTAGCCCTGACCGGTGTTGGCAAGTTCAGGATTGCCGCTTCTGCCGACACCTTGCTGGTGAAAGATAACAAACTGTATATCCAGACTCAGGTCGCTCAGCAAACCTTTAATCCCGACGAGTTTATCCTGTTAGCCTACGAGCCCCGTGAGCACGACGTGTTCAGCGACCAGACGTTCAGCGATCTGAGCCGCTTGCAGCAGGAAATTAAACAGATCCCGCGGGTGGAAAGTGTCACATCCATATTAACGGTGCCGCTTATCGACAGTGCTGATGCCCTTTCCGGTCAGACTGATGTCAGCAATCTCACCTGGCAAAAACAGCGTTATTCGGCTGCGCGGATGAAAGAACTGGTCAGCGGGCACCCGATTTTCACCGATCTGCTGATTAACCGTGACAACACGGCTACGTCCATCCAGATTGTGTTTAAGCCTAATCCGGAACTGGTGAAAATTGACCAGCAAATAACAGCAATTCAGGCGCACCTGCTCAATCGTAAACTGAGTGAAGAGGAGCAAGCGCAACTCGAAGCCCTTAAATCCCAGGCCGAGCCATTGCGCGCGGCGCTCACTCAAACCCGTAAGCAGGAAATTAACCAGTTAAACGAAATTACCCAGCCATATAATCAACGGGCCAATACTTATCTGGGGGGCTCTTATGTGGTAGGGCAGCACCTGATTGATATTATCAAATCTGACCTGGTGATTTTCGGGCTCGCCATCGCATTGGTAGTCGCATTGTTACTGGCTATTTTATTTCGCCGGGTTAAGTGGGTGGTGTTTCCGCTACTAAGCTGTGGCCTGAGTGTGACTCTGACTATTGGCGCGTTGGGTTGGGCAGACTTACGCGCCACGGTGATTTCGGCTAACTTTGTCGCGTTACAGATTATCCTGACGCGGGCAGTGATGATTCATATGCTCGGCAGCTACCGCTATATTGCCCGGGAACACTCCGATACCGAACAACACAAACGGGTGGAGCTGATGCTCAAAGACAAGCTCAGCCCCTGCTTTTTTGCCTCGCTGACGACCAGTGTTGGCTTTGCGGCCCTGCTTTTCAGCGGCCTTGAGCCGGTGATTTCTTTTGGTTTAATGATGCTGATTGCAATGATTATTTCGCAGTTAGTGAGTCTTATTCTGTTTCCGGCACTGCTGGCGCTGTTACCGGCTGGTAGCGAGGCGCAGGATTACGGCTTTATTCGCAGGCTGTTACGCCGTAGTCGTCTGCAGACGCTTAACAGACCAGGGCTGACGATTGCCGGTACCGCTCTTATTTTTATTGTGCTCAGTGTGGGCATTACCCGACTCAACGTAGAAAATTCATTTATCGATTACTTTGCCGACGACACTCAGGTGCACCGTGAACTGGCGTATATTGATAAGGAGTTTGGTGGCACCACTGCACTGGATATTATTCTTACCGTAACGGATAAACCGGACGATCCGTCGTTAATTATTAGTGCCGACAGTGTCAATCAGTTGCAATTAGTGCAACAGGCGGTAACTGCATTTGAGGCAACCGGTAGCGTAACGTCGTTGGCCAATTTTACGGCGCTGGCCACACAGCTTAATAACGGCCGACCGCTTACAGAGTATGAACTGACCAGCATTTATTACCTGCTTAACGAAAAAGTGGTAAATCAACTGGTGGGGGCATATTTTTCTGAGCAAGACCAGCGCTTACGTATTGCGATTCGGGTACAGGATACCACCGCGGGCCTCGACCGTGAGCAGTTTCTGAATAACCTCAGGCAGGATTTGGCGAGCGTGGGAATAGCCGCCGACCACTACCAGTTAACCAGCCTTTTTGTGTTATATCAGGATATTCTGAGCCGGCTATTTGACTCGCAAATCACTACTCTGGGACTGGTTTATATTGCGCTGGGTCTGGTATTTCTGGCGATTTTCCGTTCTCTCAAGGTTGCCCTTATTGCACTGCTCCCCAATGTATTAACGACGCTGGCGATTCTGGGCGTTATAGGTTGGGCGGGGATCCCACTGGATATCATGACCATCACCATTGCCGCTATCGCCATGGGGATTGCCGTGGATGACACGTTGCATTTTGTTCATGGCTATATGGCAGGGTTAAAAGAGGGCGGCGGGCAGGCTAAAGCGGCAGCTGAAGAAGCCTTTAAACACAGCGGTCTGGCCATTTTGATGACCACAACAGTTATTGCAGTTGGCTTTTCATTATTCGGTTTTTCTGATTTTCTGCCCAGTGTGTACTTTGGTTTGCTAACCGCGCTGGCCATGATCATGGCACTGGTGGCCGACCTCACCTTACTGCCCGCGTTATTAAACAAGCTGGTGGCAACGCAATCTGCGCCAGCTCAACCGCAAGGAGATAAAGCCAATGTCTGATGTATTGCGCAATGGCTGGCTGAAAGATATTTCAGCCCGCTTTTTTGCCGGACTCTTTATGTGTGTATCCGCCACCATGATTGTGATGGCAGGGCTGCATTTCTATCAAGGGTTCGCACCGGATAAGGACTTCGTGTCAGCGGTTATTAAAGCAGTTAATGATTTATTTATTGCCCTGGCAACCTACGAGCTGGCCATGGGAATTTTTAAAGAGTATCGGCATAACCAGGAAGACGACCTGTTTATGTCTATTCGTCGCACGGTAACCCGCTTCGTCAGCGTAGTGGTGATTGCTCTGGTGCTGGAAGGCCTGATTATGATTATCAAGTACAGTCAGCTCGATCTTGCCGGTAATTTATTTTATCCGGTGGCAGTAGTGGTGGCGGCCAGTTTACTCCTTATGTCGCTGGGGCTGTTTCTGCGCTGGTCACGGGATGTATAAATACCATGCGTCATTGAAGTCGTGTAGTAATTCGGCTATGGTTATGTTTATTAAGTCATTTTAAGGAAGGAATGATTCTATGCGCAAACCATTCTCGTATTCACCAGCTCCTCTCGTACTGGCCTTGTTTTCAGGTTTATCATTGGCTCAATCTGCGGCGCCATCGGAAGCTCCTTTAGCTGAACATATCGCTACGGTGGTTGAGGCACAGCCGCTTAAACGGGTCGATCCCCAGTATCCGGTCTCTTCGGCCAGAAAAAGCCAAGAGGGCTGGGTTAAAGTGAGTTTCGTGATCAACAAAGATGGCGAAGTGGAAGATCCTGTTGTACAGGACTCCAGCGGATTAAAAGCGTTCGAGAAAGCCACGCTACGAGCGGTTAAACGCTGGCAGTACAGTCCGGCAATGCAGGATGGAGAGGCCATTCAGCAGTGCCGGAATATGGTGCAAATTGATTTCAGACTGGCTGGTTCATCGGGTGTTACCCGCAAATTTATGCGTCGCTATAAAGACGTTGCAGAGGCAATCACGAACAAAGATTTACCCCTGGCGGCAGAATTAATTGCCGAAATGAGAGACGATCAGCTATGGAATCATACAGAGAGTGCTTACTTTTGGCTGGCCGACTCCTATTATGCCAAAGCCACAGACGACACTGAGCGTGAGCTTAAAAGTGTGCGCCGTGCACTGGCTGTAGATACCGAAGCGGTTCGTGCATCGACAAAGCAGTATTTGCTTGAGCGCGAATTTGTCCTGGCCATCGCTCTGAGTGAGTACAACGAGGCCATGAAAGCTTATGACAAGCTGGAAAACTTAGCAGGTGATAAACCGGAACAGCTGGCGCAGCTTGCTCCTTATGCCGAGAAAGTAAAAGCGTTGGTGCAGGGTAGCGAACCTATGATCCGTAAGGCGAGCATCGATGAGGAAGGGCGCGTATTTCATCAGCTTAGTCGCAACGCCTTTGCACTGAATATTGCCGAAGGCGATTTGGATGAAGTGCAGATTCGCTGTGACAATAAACTCTCGCGCTATACGGCAGTGAGCAAATCAGAATGGCACATCCCGTCGTCTTGGGGGCAATGTTCTGTATACGTGTCCGGCTCTCCCGGCGCGCAGTTTGAAGTGGTTGAGGTAGGTGACTACATCGGCGCAATTTAATTCGCCGTTCCGTTAACGTTGCCAGGGCGGTATATCTTTAACTTGTGCCGCAAAGGCTTTGATTTCGTTTACACTTTTGCTGGTATTTACGCGCTCTGTTGAAGCTGGTTGATAAGCCAGGCTAACCCCTTGGCGGCGCGCAGTTTTGGGCCTGACGGGCCGTCGTGTAAAACCGCCGCCGCAATTCGGGCAAACATTGCTCAGTAAATCATTAACGCACTTCAAACAAAAAGTACACTCATAAGAGCAAATCATCGCTTCTGTTGCATCGGGTGGCAGATCGCAATCACAACCTTCGCAATTGGGTTTTAAAGTGAGCACAGGGGTCTCCTTAATATGTGCGAATACCAATTCACACGGGGTTATTTTCTTAGTGTGATTTAGCGTACACTATGCCTTTCTTTTTGTTGCCTATTTGAATATGAATAAAACGCTTTTGTCCCTTTTTCTGGCCTTTTTCTCCCTACATAATGTTTACGCTGATACGGTGCGTGTTGCAACATTCAATGTCAGTATGGAGGCCAGTAATTATCAGCCGAAGGGAGTCTCTGAAAATTCCGCTGAGGTATTACTTTCCTTGTTAGAGTCAGGTGAGCATCCGCAGATTCGTAATATTGCCGAAATTATTCAACGGGTAGCCCCGGACATTATTCTGCTTAATGAATTTGACTATTATGCGGATGCAAAGCCAACCGCTCTCTCGTTGTTTGTTAAAAACTACCTGAATAAAAGTCAGCAGGGTCAGGCGGCGATTGATTATCCTTATCAATATATTGCGCCGGTAAATACGGGCGTTGCTACGTCTTTCGATTTGGACAACAACGGCGAGAAAACCGGTAACGCGGGTGACGCCTACGGTTGGGGAATGTACCCCGGTCAGTATGGTATGGCGCTGCTGTCGCGTTATCCGATTGATGTGGCTGCGGTACGCACGTTTCAGCATTTTTTATGGCGGGATATGCCCGGCGCCCTGGAAATCACGCAGCCGGCCAGCGGCGAGCCCTGGTTTACTCCCAAGGAGTGGGCGGCGGTAAGACTCAGTTCAAAATCACATTGGGATATTCCGGTTACTATTGGCGGTAAAAAATTACACATTCTGGCCATGCATCCCACACCGCCTACCTTTGATGGGCCCGAAGATCGTAACGGTAAACGCAATCACGATGAGATCCGGCTGATGGCTGACTATTTATCACCTGGGCAAGCGGACTATATTTATGACGATAACGGCGAAAAAGGCGGGTTTGCCGGGCAGCGTTTCGTTCTCGTAGGTGATTTTAATGCGGCCGATATCGGTGATAAGCACCGTCCGGGTGTCATCGAGCAGTTAACCGAACATCCGCTGGTTAACAGCAGTGTTATTCCGCAAAGTGAAGGCGCCAGCGAGTCGGCAGAGCAGTCTTACAGCAGCCGTTTTACCGCTTACTGGGGCGCACGGGCCGATTATGTGTTGCCCTCAAAGCAGGGACTGACAGTGCAGGGCGGTGGTGTGTTCTGGCCTGTAAAAGCATCGCCTTTATACCGGCTGGTTAAAGACCGTCAGAGCAGTTCTGATCATCGTCTGGTATGGATGGACATTATTCTCGACGAGGATTAAAACGGTGTCGCAAGGATTTCCTCAGGGTCGTTAAATATTGTAAGAAATGATACCTCAAAATTAACGGCTCTGATAAAATCCCGAGCCTCAGGAATTACCCGCGCCGCAGACATTCAGTTAGGTTAGTTAACATCATCAATGTGCGCCGAGAGCGGTTCCTTTTTCTTCTCTAACAAGTAAGTTTTTCCAACGCAGGAGGCCTGGTTTGGAAGTGTTAATTGAGCGTATGATGTACGCATCGCGGTGGTTACTGGCGCCGATTTATTTTGGTTTGTCGCTGGCGCTTATTGCGCTGGGAATTAAGTTTTTTCAGGAAATATTCCACCTCTTGCCCCACGTGCTGGAAATCAGTGAAGCTGATATTGTGCTGGTAGTATTATCGCTGATTGATATTGCTCTGGTATCCGGTCTGATTATCATGGTGATGTTTACCAGCTACGAAAACTTTGTATCCAGCATCGATTTAAAAGAAGGGACAGAAAAGCTGGCCTGGCTGGGCACTTTAGATACCGGTACGCTTAAGAGCAAGGTAGCTGCATCAATAGTGGCAATTTCGTCGATTCATTTGCTAAAAATCTTTATGAACGCGAAGAATATCGAGAACGAAAAACTCATGTGGTACGTGCTTATCCATTTAACTTTTGTTATTTCAGCCTTCGCCATGGGCGTGCTGGATAAGAAAAGTAAACAGCATTAAATAAAAAAAGGGCAATGTGCTACCACGTTTGTAGCGGCACATTGCCCTTCTGTTGCGAGTGCAGGTTAGCAGTCGTCGTCTTCTGCATCTACGCCTTCTTTCACATCTTCACAGGCGTCCTCTACGGCGTTACCTGCATCGGTTACTGCTTCATCGATAGTTTCACCGGCATCTTCGGCTTCACCATCGCCACATGCGATAACTGAACATGCAAAAGCAGCGATAACAGTCATTTTAAGTACATCAAGTAATTTCAACGTTTTCATAATAATCTCCCTGATTGGTTATTGAGTTTGTGATTGACTAGGCTCTTGGGGTTTTGCCGCGAAGCGCGCCAGCAACCAAAGAGATAACCAGTAATACTACAAATAAGAAGAACAGAAACTGTGCGATACCAGTAGCTGCACCGGCGATTCCACCAAAACCGAAAACTGCTGCGATGATGGCAATGATAAAAAATGTGATTGCCCAACCTAACATGATGTCTCCTTTAATTTCATCTAATGTCACAATGATATATGCTTATCTTGTGCCAACGTATAACCTATTGATATTATTGATTAAAGTGGGTTGTCTCCGTATAGGTTACAGAGTCTTTGATAATTCGTTACAGGAGTTAGTGCATATTTTACAGACTAAGACGCTGTGTTAGGCTGACATCACTGCCGATAAGCTTTAGGATCGGTTTATTATTGCTAAATTTCACCCGGAGAACCCATGGCCAACAGTCATTCCGCCTTTATTGGTCTTATGCAGCGCGCCCGTAATGTTAAACGTTGGCCGCTGATGGCGCAGTTTCAGTCTGAAATGCTATCTACCCACATATATGAAGCGTCGGTAATTGCCCATATGCTTGGCGTAATAGCCAGGGAAGTCTACGGTGAAGATATTGAGCCCGACCGGGTAGCTGCCATGGCTATATTCCATGAAGGCAGCGAAATTGCCGGTATGAGCGACATCCCCAGTCCGGTGAAATATCACGACCCGGAAACGACCCAGGCGATTAAAAAACTCGAACGTCGGTTTGAACAAATGCTTATAAAAACGCTGCCAGAGCCGCTGCAGGCCTGTTATGAACCACTGATATTGCAGAATAAAAATGACGTGCATGTGCGCCTGGCCAAAGCGGCCGATGTGTTGTGTGCCTACCTCAAGTGTGATTATGAGTTGGCTAAATCGAATCACGAGTTTTCCAATGCCATGGAAGAAATGGAGGTCCAGTTAGAGCGTTATCGCGAAATGCACCCTTGTGTAGATTATTTCTGCAAAGTCTTCTTAGAAGATGCCAAAGGCACGCTGGATGAACAAACTAAGGATTTGGACTGGGTGGAAAATGCCAATCAGGCAAATTTAAAAACACCGGATTAGCTTCTGAAATACTATTTATAAACGGCGCCTCACGGGCGCCATTTTAGTATCAGTTGGATTCTGCTACCGGTAAAGCGGGTGACAGGTCTTGCTGGTCTTTAATAAAGGTTTCTTTTACGCGCTGTGACATCAGCATGTATGGGATCCAGATGAGGGCACCAATCAGCGTTCGTACAAACTCTTTGGTAGTGTCAGGATCGAACATAGGCTCTTGCGGTAACACAATGGAAACTAACCAGGCATCAGCCGGAATAAACACCAGCGAGGACAGCACAATACCAATGTAGAATGAGGGAAACAGCCAGTGGCGGGTGAAAAACAGATAAATTAAATAAAGCGAAGCCAGAAACAGCCCCACATTAAAGGAAATCTCACCAATCAGTAAAGGCCCCCATAAAGGATGATACGCCGCTGAATCCGGATTGGTTAGTGCATCCCATATGTCACTTTGTAGCAGTGGTTCATAAGCGGGTAGCGTATTCATCAATAGCCGAAACGGGCTAAATACTACGCCAAGGCCTACTAAAATTAACCAGCCACCGAGGCGCTTTTTCTGTGTTGCCGGGGAGTCGTTTTTTGCGTCCATGTTATTGTTTTCCTATTGCCACTTATAGCCCTGATTGACTCGTGATAAGAGCAGGCAGGACCAACTACGTTTCAGTAGCTTACGCCATATTATTGCAGCTGTCGCGATAACTTTGTGGTGCCGAATACGGGGATGTTACCGCGGGCCGGGCGTTATTATTGTAAAGAATTGGCGCAGTGCCGGACTACTTATCCGACTGGCCGGTAAGCTCACGACTGAGCTTTTCCAGACATTGCTGATGGCGGGTTGCGATAGTGCGCAGGTTTAAAGACAACGGGGACGGGGTCAGCGAGGTCAGGTTTTCTTTGAGACTCGCCAACAGTCGCTGTTCTATTTCAATAAAATCGCGAACATGGCGAATTGAAGGGTAATGCTCAAGCATTGACTGAAATTGCTCTTTCACCTGTTCCGACAGAGCATAATCATGACCGCTATTGCCCTCTGCTTCCATCAGCCGCAGGGCGCGAAGCTTCTCGGCTCTCAGCACCCGTAAACAAGCGCGCTGTTGCGGCTGCTGATTGCTCTGCTGAGTGGTTTGGTAAAGCTCTGCGCCTTGATTGAAAAGGTCTTTAAACATTTTTATGGCACATTTTCCGGTGTTCGACATAACCACAGTTACACCTTATTTGTTTGACCTTTAAAAACACTTATCGTAATTCGATAGCGTCTTCGGGGATCGGTTCGAAGCGACCATACTGGATGGTCATAGCATAGTATTGCATGCCAGCTTCAGACGGTTTGCCTGAAACGGGATTGGGCGTAGACACCTGCTCACAGCCGGATACCGTGCACTGCTGATTAGAGGGTAGACTGGTGGCGGTGACATCACCGGTCACTGCACCATCAACGGTCTGAGACTGAGGCGCGGCAGTTATTACCTGTTGGTCGGTCATTGACGGCATAGTTACCGCCTCACTCGATACTATGCGATACCAGTGGTAATCACGTTCCAGGCCAATCTCTTCTGCACGTCGCTCGCTGTATTGTTCCAGGGTTTCTTCACTGGTTGCGCTATTGGCTTTGTAAAGAATTTTAAATTTCCTCTCAGACAGACGATGTGATGAATAACCTACATCGCGGGCCGACTCGGCCGCCTGATAGGGCGTTGCGGTTAAGCTGGAGCCTGCGCAACCGGTTAGCATACAAGTGGTTACCACGGCGAATACCAAAGCTCTGATCAACACTGCATCACTGAATAATCTGACTAATAGTTGTGTATCCATGTTGTTTTCCTGTTTGCGTCATCGTCAGTAGCCGCTGTGAAAAGCTTTGATTAACACTTACTGACCTAAATAAACCTATGCTTACAGGAGGGAGTGCAACGCTTGTGCCACCAATAGGTTTAAATGTAAGTTGTTGATATTTAATTTTTTATTTTGTTTTTCGCAAATGAGCTCAACAATAATGGGAAGATGCAGTGTAAAACTTGCAAGGGGTTACCCGCAAAAGTTCAGTACTGCCAAATCAGCTTTACTTACGGGCTTCAGTAATACCTGGGCAATGGGTAACCCCTCGAGCCGGGCTTTATCCGGCTCAGCGCCGCTGATAATGGTCACTGTCAGGCTGGGGGCGATTTCAGCGATGGCTGTGGTCAGTTCATAACCGTCAGTATCGGGCAGATGCAGATCCATAAGCACATGGGCATAATGTGACGGGGCATTGGCAACCTTTTCCAGGGCCTGTTGGCCATTAAGTGCGATATCTGCCTCGTAACCTATTGAATTCAGCAGCAGGCACATTAATTCGGCCGCGTCCTCATCATCTTCCACTATCAGTAACGACGACTTCTGCTCAGCGGTGCCGGTTTCTTTAGGGTCAGAAGGCTGAGTGGCCGGGAGCAAAAAGGTGCTGAGCACTTCACTGAGATCTTTACGGTCGATAGGCTTGGCAATCACATTATCAAAGCCTTCGGCCAGTAAGGACTCTCTGAGCCCCTTACGACTGGCGGCCGTAACGGCTACTACCGGCGTTTGGATACCAGAGGAGCGCATAGCCTTTAAGCAATCAATGCCATTCATCACCGGCATATGTATGTCCATCAGTACCAGGTGGAAAGGTTGACCGTTATGCTCTGCGCTGCGTATTTTTTCCAGTGCGTCGGCGCCATTCTGGGCGAAGGTTACCTGAGCCTGACTCATGCTAACTAAACGGCCGGTGAGGCGGCGAATTTCACGTAAGTCATCAACAATCAGCACGCGGCCATCGAGATGTTGATTAATTTTAAATTGGGCCGGAGGCCGCTCGGGTACGTCCAGATCAAGACGAATGAGGTTTTGTTCGGTGCTGCCCTCAGCCTTAATACAAAACCAAAAGCGACTTCCTTCGCCCTGAGTCGATTCCACATTAATTTGGCCACCCATACGACTGACTAACTCATTAGAAATGGCCAGTCCGAGACCAGCACCACCATGGTTGGCGTGGATCAAATCCTCAATTTGCTCGAAGGGTTTAAAAATGGTTTCAAGCTTGTCTGCCGGCATGCCAATACCGGTATCTTTTACCGCAAAGCAGACCCGCCCGTTGCCTTTATCGAATTCAACATTAATTGCCACTTCACCAGTGTCGGTAAATTTAATCGCGTTATTGACAAGGTTGATCAGGATTTGCCGAAGTCTGGTAGGGTCTACCTTAATATATTCGGGGATTAGCGAATTGGCGCTAACGGTTAACACCAGGCCTTTCTCACTGGCCTGCATAACCATCAGACTGTAAAGGTCGGTTAAAAAGCCGTTCAGATTCAGGGGTTGTGGGACTAGTTCTAACTTGTTGGCCATGATCCGCGACATATCCAATAAGTCGTTGAGCAGGCTAAGTAAATGTTTGCTGTTATTAAAGATGGTCGAGAGTTCAGCGTTAATTCGCTCATTACCAGGGCTGTCCAGTAACAGCTCGGTATAACCGAGGATGGAGGCCAGTGGGGTTCTGAGTTCATGACCAAGGTGAGCGAGAAATTTATCCTTGGCTTTGTTTTGCTGCTCGATGCGATGTCGTTCTAATCGCTCGGTTTCAATTTCGCGGCGTACCAGAGCGTAGCGAATAGTCCGCATAAAGCGGGGGGTATCGACTTCGGCTTTGGTTAAAAAGTCCTCGGCACCAGCGCGCATTACCCGGTCATCAACGATGCTGTCGGCCTGGCCTGTGAGTACCACTACCGGAATGGTTACCGACAGGCCCTTAAGCTTTTCCAGCACATCCATGGCATTTTCCTGACCCAACAGGTAATCGAGCAGGCACAAATCGAAGGTATCCGTTTGCAGATGCTCAATGGCTTCTTCACCTGTTTGGGCCCATACCAGCTCGAACACCGGCGACTTGCACTGTGAGAGTGAGTCAGCGGTCAGAAAATAATCGTCTTCGTCATCTTCAACCAGCAGTATGCGAACATGGTCAGTCATGGGTCACGAATACCTATTTATTGTGCGGGAGTTCAACAAATTCTATCCAGTAGCGACCGATAGCGCGCATCAGATCCACCAGTCCTTCAAAGTTAACCGGTTTGGTAATGTAAGAGGCTGCGCCGAGGTCGTAACCGCGGATCATATCTTCCTCTTCTTTTGAAGTGGTCAGGATGACCACCGGAATACTGCGTAAGTTAGGATCGGCTTTGATATGCTGCAGTGCCTCGCGGCCATCCATGCGGGGCATGTTTAAATCCAGCAAAATCAAGCTTGGTCGGGGCGAAGTGGTGGGATCGGCAAATTTCCCTTCCCGGCGCAGGTACTCCAGCAGTTCAACACCATCTTCAACACAGTGTAAATTGTTAAGCACCCGGCCTTCTTTTAACGCATCGAGCGCGAGCAATCTATCGTCTTCGTCGTCATCGGCCATTAATATCGTGACGGGTAAGCTACTGTTCGGCATGACTTATCACTCCCTGTTGTTGTAAGTTGGTAAACGGCTCGCCGTCTTGGGGCAGGTACAGTTCGAACCTGGCTCCCTGGCCGGGCTCACTGAAGGCTTCGATGGTACCGTTATGACGTTCGATAATGCGGCGGCAAACCGCTAAACCGATACCCGTACCTTTATACTCTGATCGCCCGTGTAAGCGTTGGAACGGGGCAAATATTTTCTCGGCAAAGCTTTGTTCAAAGCCTATGCCATTGTCCTGTATGGTGAGTTTAAACCAGCTCAGGCCTGGCAGCAGATTAAGGGGGGCAGCCTGCTCATCATCGATAGCCTCATAGCGCAAGGTAATCACTGGTGGCTGCTCTGGTTTGGTAAATTTTAGTGCATTAGACAGCAAATTTAAAAACAGCTGACTCATTTGCGAGGCGTCGGCTTTCATCACCGGCAATGAGTCGATATGAATTTCTGCCTGCTTTTCTTCGATGGTGATTTCAAGATCTTCCAACACCGAGTTAACGACGGTATTTAAATCGGTATCTTCAAAGTCCTTGCCGCGGGTGGTTACCCGGGAGAAAGATAATAAGTCACTGATTAGCATAGACATACGTTCGGCGGCATTAAGCATGCGGCGTAGAAAATCCTGACCTCGCTCATCCAGAGCGTCTTCGTAGCCGGTGCTGATGCGGTTTCCAAAGGCGCGAATCTTACGCAAGGGCTCCTGCAGATCGTGGGAGGCTACAAAGGCAAAATCTTCCAGCTCACGATTGCTGCGCGACAATTCTTCTGCGTAAACCTGTAATTCCACGGTACGTTCCTTTACCCGTGATTCGAGCACCAGGTTATGTTGCTGTAATTCGCGTCTGTGTCTGATGGTCTCACGGATATTCATGCGTAATAACATAAAGATACTGATCACCAGCAGCCCGGTAGTTAGTGCGGAAATGATCAGGTTAGTGACTGAGTCTGAACGCAGTTTAAGTAACGAGTCAATGTGCTGTGCCTGCAATTTGTATTCTTCTTCGGCAATTTGTCTAAACACCTCTTCAAACTCGTTATACAGCTCCAGTCCAACGTCAGACTGAAAAATAGTATTGGCTTCGTCCTTGCGGCCCTGGCGGGCCAGTTCGACCGTTTCGATAAGCTCTGATAGCTTGGCTTTTGATAGATCTACCAACTGTTGCAGCCGCACTTCCTGTTCGGAAAAGTCTGAACGGATCGCGTTAGCTTCTACCTGTTCAATGATGTTGTTGACTTTGTTGAGTGTTTTTTCGTAGTCAACTAAATAGCGTTCCCGTTCGGCGAGTAAAAAACCGCGCTGACCGGACTCTGTTCTGAGTACAGCAAGGTGAAGGGTATTAATGGAATTAATCACCTGGTTGGTGATAAATAACCGCCGCTCAAGTGAGGCGAGTTCATCCATTGTGTGGATGGTGTAGGTAGAGTTAGCGGCAATAACAACGATAACCAGGGTAACCAGCAATATCGACGAAGCTGTATTGCGGATAATGGTCTTCATTCTGTGGGACTGCCTTCGCCGTTTGCGTCGGGAGAAAATTGCGCTACCAACTCACTAAGGCTATCGCTGCAGTCTTTACTGCCGGCAATGATCTTATCCAGTGCCGTCAGCGCTTTATCCTTTGGTACGGCACCTTCAAGAGCCAGCTTAATCAGCTCAGACTGCATGGTTATTCGATTTAACGGGCGGCGCGCGTCATGTACCGCCTTTTGTAATCGTGCAAATTCACCTTCATCCATATTGTATTATTCCGAATCACTGTTAAGGTCGCCATAGGCATGTAATCGGTTATACAGGGTTTTGGTGCTGATCCCAAGCATTTCCGCTGCAGTGGTTTTATTGCCATCTACTTTTTCTAAGGTCGCGTAAATTAACTCTTTTTCGACCTCTTCAATGGTTCTTCCCGCCTTCAGCCCCGTCGACAGCGTTTGCTTTTTGGCAAAGGGTGACTCAATGGTTTTGGGTAATTCGATCTCGGTACCTTCCGGGTCACTCATAATGGCAGCGCGGTGCACAAAGTGGCGCAGCTCGCGAACGTTACCAGGCCAGTCGTAGGTTTGCAGTTTTTCCAGTTGCACTGGCTGCCAGCGAAACTGACTGCCATTTTCTTCATTAAGCTGGTTAATAAAGTGTTCTGCCAATAGCGGAATATCTTCCTTACGTTCCCGCAGCGGCGGGATCGTGATAGGGAATACGGCCAGACGAAAATAGATGTCTTCACGCAATACTTTGCTTTCAGCGATTTCTTCCATGCTGCGGTTTGTGGCCGAAACTACCCGGCAGTTTACCGGCATTGCCTTGGTGCCGCCCACCCGTATAACCACTTTGTTTTCCAGTACCCGTAAAAGATTGGGCTGCATGTCGATTGGCATTTCGGTAATTTCATCGAGGAAAAGTGTGCCGTTTTCCGCCTGTTCAAAAACGCCTTCCTTGCGGCCCACAGCGCCGGTAAACGCGCCTTTTTCGTGGCCGAATAACTCACTGCCGATAAGTTCTTTAGAAAACGCGCCGCAGTTGGTGGCCACGTAGGTGCCTTCGCAGTCAGAGGCTTCATGAATCGCAGCAGCGACTATTTCCTTACCCACGCCACTTTCACCAAGCAGCATCACATTGGCTTTGGTTTTACTAACCCGGCCAATCAGTTTGTATAGCTCCTGCATCGGGGCCGATTCACCAATAAGCTGGCCAAAATGTTTAGTAATAGCAGTGGTTGAGCGTTTACTGGCTGCTTGTTTCTTGCCCTGGAGTACCGACTCTAAATCTTCCCGTTGAATGGGCTTTACCAGATAATCGATGTTGGGGCCGCACATGTCTTTGATAATCCCTTTTACCGAGGGATGACCGGTGATCAGGGTGACCCGCGTATTTTGCTCGGGCTGCAGTGACTCCATCAGGTGCAAACCTGAGCCATCGGGTAACATGAAATCCAACAGGATGTGGTCAAATGATTCTTTTGAGAGCCACTCGCGAGCTTCAGCGAGAGTAGACGCAGTTAATACTTCGTGACCAAGAAATTCGATGATTGTGCAGGCAACGTCGGTAAATTCCGCGTCATCATCCACTAATAGTACGGTTAACATTGTCGCATCCTTGTTTGTTGTTTGTTTGGTAAATTTAACTGATACGACAATGGGTTACATTAAGATCATCAGTTATTAATTAAATTAACGGGTTAGTTGTTATCCAGTGAGTCGGCGCTGGGCAGCAGCATGGTTTGATAACGTAACTCACCAATGAAAGCCCGGGCGGCCGGACCAAGCCGATCGCCGTCGGCAAAGCACAGGTGGAGCATAGCTTTGCGCAATCCGCCTTGCTCCATGGGTAAGGGCTTTAAGGTGCCATCTTCAAGTTTATCGCTGATAATTGCAAGGGGTAACCAGGCAAACCCTAAGCCCTGACTGATTATGTCAATAGAGGTGCGAACATGACTCACGGTCCAGCGCTGTTCTGCGCCGAGCCAGCCAGACTCAGCTTTACGTTCTGTCGAGGAGTCGCGAACCACAATCTGACGGTAACTTTTGAGATCATCCAAGGTCAGCGTGCGGTTTAATTCGTGCAATGGATGACTGGGATGGGCAACGGCGATAAATTCAATATCGCAAAGATCCTCACTGAAGCCATTGGGGTAGGGGAACGGCGAAATACCGATATCCACATCGCCATCCTTAAGTAAGGTGTTGGCGCCGTTTAATACTGTTTCCATCAGTTCAATACGCAGTAACGGGTATTCCTGGGAAACCTTATTGAGTGCGTGTTAGAGCATTTGTGGCGGAAACATACTATCCGCCGCCACCCGTAAATAGGTTTCAATGCCTGATGTCAGACTGCTGGCCACACTTTCGACTTTGTGAGCCTCTTCCAGCAGGAAACAGGCCCGGCGGTACATTAGCTCGCCGGCTTCGGTCAGGGTAACGCGACGGCCTTCATTAAGAAACAGGGTAAGATCCAGCGCGTGCTCGAGTTTCTGTACCGCATGGTGAATGCTGGACTGACTTTTATGAACCTGCTCAGCGGCCTGATTAAAACCGCCGGCTTCCACGACAGCCTTAAACATGCGCCACTGTTCAAGGGTTGCTTTTAACATACCGGGTAAACTCCACGAAAAACTGGCTCAAACGGCCAGCTTATTGTTTTTTGCGAGCTTACACCGGTTAGTAAATTAGTTAAATGCCTTTTGAATGGTTGGCACGTCGCAGGTCATTACAGCTACATGCTGATAACCCATTTTTGCCAGTTGCTCGGCGGCAAGCATAGCCCGGGCACCTGAGGCGCAGTGCAGGAAAATCGGGGTACCCGGATCCTTTACCAGTTCCAGCATCTTCATTTCAAGTACGCCACGGGGGATATTAATTGCGCCGTTGGCAGGGGAATTAGCATGCTCTGCAGGCTCTCTGACGTCAATCACATAGCCATTGAGTTCCGCTCGTTCTTTAGCGGCTTCTGCTGCGGTGATTTTTCTGGGAGCCGGATCAATGGCTGCTAAACGTTCCGGGATAGTTAATAGCATGATGTCCTCTTGTACAAAATAATCTATATTAGTTAAAGCTAATATTGAGCGTTGTTCTTGTCAACAGCAATCGTTAATGAGATAACTATTCTCAATTTTGTGATATTAAATGATAACCATTACTTGCTTAGGCGACCAGTTTGCAGTTCAATATGTCCATAGCGTGCAGTGAGCCTGAACAAGACAAGGTAAAAGCTATGGACCCAACGCAAATGCTGAGCCGCTCCGAAGAAGCTGAGCAATTTCTAAAACAATTATCGAATAAAACCCGATTGATGGTGCTTTGTTCTCTGCTAGAGGGAGAGCACTCGGTGACTGAGTTACTCGACGACGTGCCGGTTACCCAGCCTGTGCTGTCACAGCATCTGGCATTGCTCCGCGAAGCCGAGTTTGTAGCTACCCGTCGCAGCGGCCAAACCATTTATTATCGTCTGGCGGACAATCGCATTATCCAAATCATGAATCTGTTATACGGTTTTTTCTGTGCGGACAACTAGTCCGCACTTACCGCACCCTCAAGTTCTTTCTTACTGATATCCAGCTCAATGGCGTGACCGGCCCAGTCGATTTGTACAATATGACGGCAGTCTACTTTTACCCGTTTGCCGCCGGGCAGCCAGTCGTTGAGATTAATAACCAGGTGGGTGACTGACCACTGCGGTAGCTGGATCACAAAGTCTTCCACATGGCCTGCCTGGCCGTCACTCAGTGCGATGGTATAGCCGGTGAGCTCGTCACAGGAGCGCAGATGCGAACTGTCTTCTTCTACTTCTGCATGCTCCTGGGCAAAATTATCGACCAGTTCCAGTGGGTGGGCATACTCGCCCCAGGCACCCGGGCCTGTCCAGTAGTAGCCGTAGCCAAAATATTTATAGAGCAACGATTCGTACTCGCGGGAAACAGGCTGGTGTTCTTCGAGTGAAGGACTGTTTTTCAGCGCTTCCTTAGTAAGAGATACGGCGAGTGTTTCTTCATCGGCTTGTAAACTGTCGATGGAGACCGGCGTAATCACTACCTTACGACTCAATGGCAGCCAGGTGTTGGTATCGGCAACGATATACCTGACGATCCATTGTGCATCGTCAATCAACACATCCTGACAACCGCCTATGTCGCCGTCTGTCGCGTGAATTGAGTAATGGCTTAACTGCGAGAAACGCGTTTCCATAATAACCTCCTTGCTTTACTGACCGGAATTACCAATCACTAATTTATAAGGTGTGGTGCGTAGGACGGATCACCCAAATGCCTGTTAGCCGGGTTGATCATACCTTTAAGGTGAGTGTAGTCAGGAGGAAACAAAAAAGACAGCCGGCAGTCGGGAGACTGCCGACGGGTGTATGCTGAATGACGGGTATACGGCGTGTACTGTTAAGCTACGTCAAACTCGTCTTCAGAATAATCTTCGTCATAGTCAGACTGATTACTGGCTGAGCTATGCAGGGTATAAAATTGTTTGCGGTTGCGCGCCAGCCTGATGTATTTCAACCAGGCTTTTTCCAGCAGGCTGCTGGCTTGTTGTTCACCTTTAAGTACCGCGATAAAACGTTGCTCTTCGGCGTTCTCCGGGCTTAGCTCACCAGACTCCAGACCGGCCAGGGTTTTGCCATAGGCGCTCAGCACATCGGCTTCGGGAATACTAAAGTCACCTGACTTACGGAAACCATAAGGAAAGTGTTGGCGATCAATAAATTGCTTAGCAGGTACACGTATATCTGTCGTCTTCATGATACGAATTCTCTTGGTTGAGTAATTTCGTGCACTTTTAATTTATAAATTCGCAAATGAAAAACAAAAAATTTTTACCTTCACAATAAAAAAAATTGTTTCACAAAACTGCCATCTTTCGGCTCATAAAATGAGTGATAAAAACCAGTCATGATAAGGCCTTTACAGCCCCTGACAGCGCTGGGATGTGGCCCCGTGAGCGGTACTTTGTAAGCGGGGCAAAATGTAAATTGGTTAAAAAATGATCAGAAATAAAGTTTGTCGTGACGATAAAAACTATTCATTTCCTATTTTTTAACAGCGAGGAATAATAAATGGGTTAGTGTTCAACCAACCCAGAGAAGACAATGAGCAAAGACTATCGTTACCAGCGGGAAGAATGGGACTCGGTAGATGACGAGGATGGTGGCGATTACCGCAAAGACCATAAACGTCAGCAATCTATGAAAGACAAAAAGAAGGCGATGCACCGACGCGAAAAACAGCGACGTGCTCAGCACGATAGCTTCGAATGATCGCCAAATAAAACGGGCCACCCGGCACGTTTTATTTTACTTTATTGAAAACATGTGCCAGCTTATGCGTATGGACGAGAGTCATAGTACGTATAAGCATGGACATTCGTTTTTTAACCACATTTGTAGAAGTAGTAAAAACACGTCATTTCGGCAAAGCAGCCGAGAATCTTTATTTAACTCAATCGGCAGTCAGCGCCAGAATCAAGCAGTTGGAAGAATACTTCCACACGACTTTATTTGTGCGCCACCGTAATAGTATCCAGCTCACGCCAGCCGGCGAGCGGCTGTTGCCTTATGCCGAGCAGCTGAGTGCTACCTTGCTGCAAGCTAAACAAGAGTTACAGCGCGAAGCTGGTGAGTATCTGGTGTGCGGTGCCGGCCAGTTAAATAACGAAATCTGGATGCCTGAATTGCTCCGCCAAATTCATGGAGCGTTTCCCGAATGGGCAATAAAAGCCGAGGTATTGCCGTCTGAGCAGATTTCCCGTCAATTACATGACCGCAGCATCGACATTGCTTTTTCCAGTGAGCCGCTTAAGTCGGAAGAGTTTACCGGGCAATTGTTGAAGGCTATGCCGTTGGGCTTGTTCAGTATAAACCAGGCCGAAGTGGACACCGGACCAGAGCAGTTTGTGTCGATAGACTGGGGTAGTAAAGCCCGCGACGAGCTGTTGACCCGCTTTACGGAATACCGTGATGCCAAGTTTACTACCAACTCCCTGCGCCTTGCCCTGGCGACATTGCAGCAAGAGGGCGGCGTAGCAGTGTTACCGGTTGGCCTGGATTGGTCACAATGGGGGCTGGAAAATGTGCGCTGTATTGATCATTTCACTCATGCGCAGTGTAAACTGTATATGTATTACATGAAGTCTGTCAGACGATCCATTGTGCCTGATGTAGTAAGTGTGGTGAGTCAACACTTTACCCAGGACATATAATAACAGAGCATCATGCTCAGCCTGAATAGAATACAAAGAGAATTATAATGTTGAAAGACGACGAATTTATTAGCCAGAACCCCGAACAACGCCTGGCCAGTTTTTTTGCGACGGTAAAAGAGCAGGGCGAATTGTTTATCCTCAATGATGATGATGGTTGCGTAATGCTGACCTCAGATGATGAGGAAGGTGTCCCGGTCTGGCCGACAGCCAGTCTGGCGAGTATGTGGGCCGATCAGGAGTGGGCTCACTGTGAACCCAAAGCGATTAGCCTCGATGTCTGGCTGTCACGCTGGACATCAGGTTTGTCCAAGGATTTTCTCAACGTCATCATAGCCCCCATGCCGGCTGAGGAAAGTGAGCTTATGGCCCCGGAAGATTTTGCCGATAAGCTGGCCTGAGCTGAACCATAATCCGCAATAAACGTAATAATGGCCAGGGTGTGTTGGCTTTGCTGATTAAGGTCAATAACATCCTCGGTAAAGGTCATCATAATCGCGTTTTTGTCAATGCATAAGTGCTCGTCAGCATCGATGGCTTCGTTGTGACAAACCAATTTCGCAGACCACAACTTTCAGGCAGCAAATTGCTCAGGAGGAGACTATTTCAAGCTTTTCAACCTTAACACCCGGTGCAAATGATTTATGGTTTTTACCCCTGGGCGGAACGGGTGAGATTGGCATGAACCTCAATTTGTACGGCCATGACGGTAGGTGGTTGATGGTGGATTGTGGTGTCACGTTTGATGAACCTTTGGCGGCGCCATATCTTAATCAGACTGCCGGCACCAGGCACCATGTTGTGGCACCGGATCCATCGTTTATTGTTGAGCAACGAGACCAACTGGCTGGGCTGGTTATTACCCATGGTCATGAAGATCACGTCGGTGCAGTGGCGGCATTGTGGCCGCGTTTGCGCTGCCCGGTTTTTGCAACGCCTTTTACGGCAGAAATTTTACACCGCAAATTAGGTCAGGCAGGCCTTGCTGGCAAAGTTCCGGTACAAATAGTACGCCCGGATGCCACCCTCACCGTTGGGCCATTTGTACTGTCATGGCTGGCAATTACCCACTCGATCCCTGAACCTCAGGCGCTGCTGATTAGCACCTCTGCAGGCACGGTTTTTCATACCGCAGACTGGAAGATTGACGCGCAGCCAATCAGCGGCAAACCCTTTAACGCCAATCTTTACCGACAATTGGGTGAAACAGAGTTACTGGCTTTAGTTGGCGATTCGACCAACGCGGTAAAGCCCGGCTTTTCCATCTCTGAACGGATCTGTGCCGAGGGCCTCAATACCGTTATCAAACGCTGCACCGGCAGAGTGGTAGTAAGTTGCTTTGGCAGTAATATTGCCCGCCTGATGTCACTGGCGCGGATTGCTCAGCATACCGGGCGTTATATGGCATTGTTAGGGCGTTCGTTGGAGAATATGCATGGCGTTGCTAAAAAAACCGGATACTGGCCGGACGATCTCGACGTATTGGAAAAAGCGCACATTGGCTACCTGCCCCCGGATGAGGTGCTGGTAGTCGCCACTGGCAGTCAGGGAGAGCCCCGCGCGGCGCTTAACAGAATGGCCATTGATGCCTCGCCCTATTTTGAACTGGAGGCCGGTGATACGGTAATTTTTTCCAGTATTGTTATTCCCGGCAATGAAAAGGCGGTAGAGCGCCTGCTGGAAAAGCTACGTAAAAAAGGCGTCGAAGTGGTTTTATCCGAAGACAGCGAGGTGCCAATACATGCCAGTGGCCACCCCTGTGTCGAGGAGTTAAAGCTGATGTATCAGTGGACTAAACCGCAGATCGCCATCCCGGTACACGGTGAGCCGGAGCACCTTGAAGCCCATGCCGCAGTGGCCCGTGAAATGGGCGTAAAGCGCACTTATGTGGGCCGCAATGGCGATTTATACCTGCTCGCACCGCAACCGGGTATCCGTCGCGCCAGGGTCAAAGCAGGTCGAATTGCAATTGATCAGTCCTGAATAATTCTAAGTAACCTACCGCTTCCGGCATGCCCGAGCCCATATCGTCATGAATACCTTATGATGAGATTCCTTACCCAACTTCCGCCAGCTATACCGTGTTTTTCTCTCTGATTAGTATAAAATTCGCGCTTAAGCTGGGTTTTATAGGGCTTACGAATACAATTTGTGGCGTTTCTATGCTATGAATAATAGGTCTGGTGTGGCTTATACGCCCCTGACTGCATAGCTTCCATAATTCCATAAACAGATAATAATATCCCGGGCAAACGGGGAAGGTTGAGTATTTTAATGGTTAGTAGTTGGTTGTCCTCCACAATGTCTCGCTGTCTGCTGTGTTGCTGCCTGTTGCTTAGTATCCAGCAAGTTGCTCTGGCGGTTAGTCTCAACAGCGAACCGCTGGTAAGTAACCCACTCGGTACGGTGTTATCGGCTCAGCAGGGACTCAAACAGGACAGCATTCAGGATCTGCTAATCGATAATGACAGTTTTTTGTGGATCGCTACCGAAGGGGGCCTGAACAGGTTTGACGGGCACCGTGTAGAGCACATTGCGGGCGAAGACGGACTGTTGGCTTCAACGCCTATTCAAAAGCTGTTTCTGGACAGTAAAAACCGTTTATGGATAAGCACCTTCTACCGTGGCCTTTATCAACTGGACCTGGCAACCAATAAGCTCCGTCTGATGATGGAGCTACCACAACTGGAATTCCCCGAATATAACCAGGCTGCTGAACAGTTTATTGAATTAGTCAATGGTGATTTATTGCTGTTGTTTGGTGAAACTCTGGTTCGTTATGACACCAGCGCTGATACTTACGAAGTAATTTACCAGATTGATACGCACGATAAGGAACGTATACCGTACCTTAGAGACATACTATTAGTCGATAACATGCTGCTCATCGCTTCTTCCGAAGGCTTGATGATGGCTGATTATTCAGCGCAACAGCTTATTTTTAAAACTATCGAACACCGCATAGATGAAGCATTTACCCTTGATAATGGCAATACTAAGAAATTGTTACTGGATGATGCCGGTGTGCTTTTACTGGGCACGGTTTCAGGCTTGTATAGCTTACCCTGGGAGTTGGTAAAACGGGCCCACCGGGGCGATGGTGTGGTAAAAGACAGTAAACTGATTATCCCGGAGCGTAATATCTGGGAGATGAAGGCGCAAAACCGTGATTTAGTCTGGATTGGTTCTGATATTGGTTTATTGCAACTGGTGCGAAAAGACAGTACATGGCAAGCCTTTTACGTGTTAGAGCCATCTACCGGTGATGTAGCCCTTTCTCGTTCTGACGTTCGCTCAATTGCGCTGACTTTTGATAACAATCTGTGGATTGGCTCTTATTTTAACGGCGCATTGTTCTGGTCGCCGAGCAGTTTCAATTTTAAAACCGTGCAGAATCAGGGCAACAAAAAGCCGCTTAGCGATAATGTGATTTGGTCAATTTATGAAGACGACGACCAGACGTTATGGATTGGTACAGATAATGGCCTGACCCATTACGATCCGGTCAGCGCAGACAGCCAGTTTTATATGGTCGCGGATGGCATACCAGAACCTTATAGTATTCATACCATTGTTAATGTGATGCCAGCACCTGACCAAGAAAAATTACTACTCTCTACTTACAGTGGCATGGTGCTGTTTGATAAAAGGAGTGGTGACTACAAACAATTGAATTTCGGGCTCAGTGGCGAGGAGGCGGACTTCGTGGGAGGCTCGGCATTCGGGCCTGACGGCGACTTGTACTTCTTTGCCAATCATTTTTACCGCTACAACTTTGCCAGCGAAACACTGACCCGGCTGGACACACTGGAAGAACAGATAACCTTTAATCTGGTGATGAACTTTATCGGGGTCAACCCCCTCAACGCCGAAGAAATGCTGTTAGCCACATACGATGGTCTTTGGAGCTTCAATGTAACCACCCAGCAAGCCAGGCAATTGCACCGTTTACCTGAGCGTCTGGTCAATACCGAATTATGGCCCGATGTAGTCAACCTGGACGGCCACGTGTTGTGGGTGGGTTACCCCGGATACGGCCTGGTAGGTCTTGATGCTACTACCTATGAAGAACGTTATCATTTTGGTCGTGATGCGCTTGGCCAGGCGGTGGTATTATTTGATTTGCTGGAGGATGATGACGGCTATTTCTGGTTTAGTTCGTTAAACGGCATTCACCGTTTTTCGTCTACCGAACTTACCTTTACTCAGTACGAATATGGCCGCGAACTCAGTATCGCCGAGTTTAACCAGGGCGCCAACGCCAAGTTACAAGATGGTCGTATGGTCTTTGGTTCACCAAAAGGCCTGGTGTTCTTTGAACCGCATAAATTAAATCAGCTTAAGCAATCTCAGTTACTATCCGATGAATCGCGGCAAATGGTGATCACTGGTATTCAGTTATCCTCCCGCGACCTGAACCTGCCCAGGCAAAACCTGGCTAACACAAACCTGAAACTGTCTCATGATGACTATGGTTTAACCATTGAATTTTCTTCCTTGCTGTATCATCAGGACAGGGATGCGCAATACCGGTATGTGTTGAGTAAGGGTAAGCAAATTCTCAGTGAAGATATTACCAAGGACACGAGGGTGATCCTGCCTTCGCTGGCGGCCGGTGATTACCGCTTTGAGGTAATGCCGGTGTCACAGGCCCGGGAGCGGACATTGTTGCCCGCCAGCCTGACCATTCATATGTCATACCCACCATTCGGATCCCCTTTGGCCTATACCCTTTATGCTTTGGCGGTTGTGGGCTTACTGGGCGCTTATCTGGTAAGTCGTCACCTGCAGTTACTGCGCTTAAAACAGGCCCAGCAACAGGTGAAATTATTTGGTAATGCTTTTCGCCATACCAGTGACTGGGTGGTTATTTTTGATGAGTCTCATTTGCCGGTAGCGGCTAATCCGGCCTTTGAAAAGACCTTCGGTATCAGTGATAAAGAACGACTCGATCGTCAGCTGTATCGGGTCTATCAACAGGTACCCAAGCTCGAGGCGCAGCTATCGGGCCACCTTAAATTACTGAGCGAAGATGCGGTTTGGAAAGGCGAGGAGCGCATTCAGACGCCCGACGGACGCCAGTATGATGTACTCATAGATATTAATCGTATGACGGGCGAAAAGGGCGGCGAGGATACTCACTATCTGGTGGTGATTTCCAATATTACCGAACAGAAAAACGCCGAACGTAAACTGGTGAAAATTGCCAATTTTGATAATCTCACCGGTCTGGTGAATCGGAGCTTGCTGCTAGACCGTCTTGAGCATGCTATTGATTCCGCGGCGGCTCATAATCACACCGTTGCGGTATTATTCGTTGACCTCGACCGCTTTAAAGGGATTAACGATTCCCTGGGCCATGACTATGGTGACAAGTTGCTCAGAGTGATTGCGAATCGTATGCTTAATCAGGCATCCAAGAGTGATACGGTAGCCCGCTTAGGCGGTGATGAGTTTGTTATCGTTATGGAAGAGGTTGAGAGCGAGTCAGCGGTATCGAGTTTCGTGTCGCAGCTCATAGAGTCTATCGAAACGCCCATATCATTGGGTAAAGAAGTGCTGAGGGTGTCTTGCTCGGTGGGCATTTCATTTTTCCCTGATGATGCGACCGATCCGGCAGAACTGCTTAAACAGGCCGATGTGGCTATGTATACCGCGAAAAAGAATACCCTGAGTGCGTTTATTTATTACACCAAGGAAATGAACGAACGGGCCATTGAGCGTCTGGCACTGGAAAACCGGGTGAAGTCGGCTTACGAAGAAGAAGTGTTTGAAAACTATTATCAGCCCATCGTGAATCTGACTACCGGTAAAACCGAAGGGGTTGAGTTGTTATTGCGTTGTCATTTTAACAATGAGTGGATCTCCCCGGCAGCGTTTATCCCGGTGCTGGAGGAACTTCGTCATATTATTGAACTAACCCGTAAAGCAACCGATACCGCCATTAGTGATTTACAGCAGTGGTATGCAGAAGGCTATACCGGCTATGTGTCTATCAACCTGTCGGCGCTGCACTTTAAAACCCATTTTGATCTGGAGTATATCGAAGAGCGCTTAACCGAGGCAAAACTGCCTCGTACGGCTTTACGTTTTGAAATTACCGAAGGGGTGCTGATCGATAAGTCTGACGAGGTGCTACTTGAGCTGAAACGCATCCGCGATGCCGGCTTCAAGCTGGCACTGGACGACTTTGGTACCGGCTATTCGTCGTTGAGTTATCTGCGCCGCTTCCCGCTTGATGTGTTAAAAATTGATAAAAGCTTTATTGATGACGTGAAGGAAAGTGTGGAAGAAAACGCGTTAGTGCAAACAACGATTAATCTGGCGTTAAGTTTAAAAATGGACTGTATCGCCGAAGGTATTGAGCACACTGAACAGGTGCAGTATCTGCTCAATCATGGCTGTTATCGAATGCAGGGATATTTCTTCTCGCGGCCGGTGAATGCCGAGGACATCAGGCCATGCCTGTGTAAAACCTGGTCGTCGCCAGAATAATCATGCGGATCAAAAAAAGCCCGGTCAATTTGAATTGACCGGGCTTTTTTATTTTCGGCCCTAAACCACCTACTTCAGTAGGTGGTTATCATTCGTGGTAGGGCTTTGCCCGCATAGATTTAAGCTGGCAAAGAAAGGTGTCTATACATTGTTGTCGGAGTCGCCGACAGCGACCAGAG
>NZIK01000102.1 GCA_002691625.1 Alteromonadaceae bacterium | reverse complement strand
GTGTGCAGAGGACTTCCACCTCCAAGTCATCAACTCACCACCACAGTGAGTCGAACAGTGCTAAAGCACTACGCGCCATGCCCGGCGCACCATAAAAAAGACCTGCATGAGCAGGCCTTTTAGGTACGAACGAGTCGTGATTTATGCGGAGCGACGGCGACGAGCCGCAAGCAGGGAACCACCGATAATCAGTAACAGCGAGGCAGGCGCTGAAGCCGGAGTAGTTGGCGGAAGGCTGTCTTGATCTAGCAGTGCATAACGCACCTGACCACCAGCAACCAGATACTCACCGATACCGTTGCCCCAGAACGACACCTGAGTAAATTCATCACTATCGTCAAACGCCGCTACAAATATTTCAAATACATCACTTGCCGGGTTATCCTGCGACGGGAAAAGCCCTTCAGCATTTGTGGATGCCGAAGCCACTAAAATTGGCGAGCCACCGTCAAATGAGATATAGAGATCAGTTGTAGGATCGGTACAACAGGTCGCCCAGTCGCCTACTTCAAATCCAACAGCGTTTACTGCGCTATCGAAGGTGAAGGTAATGCCGCTACCAAAATAGTCCATCGGATTCGTACGAGGAAGTGAACCACCACCCGCCGGATTGATACCAATTGCAGTACCCGTTAATGAACCATAGGTTGTGCCGGATGCAGAGCCGCCATCGTTTTGCGTAATAACATAGTCACCACGGTCGATCGAAGCTCCTGACAAGATCGTATCCCAGATGTCAACGCCAACAGTACCGCCAGCGCCCGTTACGGTGCTGTCAAAATCGGCAACGCCGTCAGTAATGCCATCGAATACGGTTAGAATGGTTGCGTTGGCAGCAGACGCAGATGCCAACAATACGCCGGCGAGACCGCCAGCAAACAGTTTCTTCGCTTTCATGTAAAAAGTCCTTCTTCAATAAACGCCCGTAGTACCGCGCATTCTCTACGTTTTTATTTGCAGTATATTAAGTATGATTAAAAATTAAGCATACCTACCGCATATCTAGCAAAGAAGGGGCCAGATCGCTAGATTTATGATTAATTACTTGAATAACTGACAATTTTTTGATTTGAAGACTTTTTGAATAATTCTACGAACTGTTGATTTGTAAAAAAAAGCGACATTATACTTTAGTGCAATGTAACGAAGGTAACAGGGCTGCATCAGCAGCCCTGTTAGTGGCTCAGAGGTTGTATCCGCGCTCTTCATGGCTGCTGATATCCAGCCCCTGCTGCTCATGCTCTGCAGAAACCCGAATACCTTTAGTGAGCATGTCTACCAGCTTAAGCAGCACCAGGCTTACCACTGCGGTATAGACAAACGTGGCAAAAATACCGACCATCTGTACGCCCAGTTGCTCGCCGATGGAGGTATTATCGCCTCCGAATCCGTAGCCGCTGAAAATGCCCAGATCGGGAGAGCAGAAGATACCGGCCAGGAAAGTACCCAGGATACCGCCGATGCCGTGAACCGGGAACACGTCAAGCGAATCATCAATTTTCCACTTCTGCTTGATTAGGTTGGTGAAGTAAAAACAGACGCAACCAGCAGTAAGACCAATAACCAGAGCCGCTGCCGGACCCACATAGCCCGAAGCCGGCGTGATGGTTCCTAGTCCTGCGACCATGCCGGTAACGATACCCAACACCGAAGGTTTACCGTATTTCACCCACTCGATGGTCATCCACGCCAGTGAGCCTGCCGCAGCTGACACGTGAGTTACCAACATTGCCATAGCCGCATCTCCATTAGCCGCCACGGCGCTGCCGCCATTGAAGCCAAACCAGCCAACCCATAGCATTCCCGCGCCGCCTACCGTCATGGTCAGGTTGTGTGGGATCATTGAGGCGCTGCCGTAGCCGTGGCGGTTTTTGATGTACATCGCTGCCACCAAAGCGCCTACGCCCGCCGTAATGTGCACTACTGTACCGCCAGCAAAGTCCAGCAAGCCAATTTGCGCCAGCCAGCCGCCGCCCCACACCCAGTGACACACTGGCAGATATACCAGCACCAGCCAGGCCAGAGAAAACACTAGTACAGAAGAGAATTTCATACGCTCAGCAAACCCGCCCACCATTAGTGCAGGGGTGATGATGGCAAATGTCATCTGAAACATGAAAAACAGCGGCTCAGGGAGTGTACCGGATAATGAGGACTTATCCGTATTGGCTAAAAACATGTTTGAGAAGTCGCCGATAAAAGCGTTACCTTCTCCAAATGCCAGGCTATATCCCGCTATCAGCCAAATCAAAGACGCGCCACAGGCAATTGCAAAACATTGCATTAATACCGAAAGTACGTTTTTGCTGCGCACCAGGCCGCCGTAGAAAAACGACAGACCCGGCAGGGTCATAAATAAAACAAGCGCCGTAGCGGTTAAGATCCAGGCGGTGTCGCCGGTATCTGCACCGGATTCAGCCAATGCAAAGCCCGGCATTAACGCCAGGCCGATAAGCCAGTTTCGCATAAGTGTGTCCTGTTGATTCTCAAATGTGTTGTATTAAATTGCGTCGGAGTTTGTTTCTGATGTTCTTATTCGGATAACCTTTTCGACATCTGTTATAAATAATTTTCCGTCGCCTACCTTGCCGGTCCTGGCACTCTGAATAATCGCTTCACAAACGCGTTCTACGTTTTCGTCGGCAACCACCAGCTCCATCTGTGTTTTGGGTACATAGTCAATTTGATACTCGGCACCACGGTACAACTCGCTGTGGCCCTTTTGTCGTCCAAATCCTTTTACTTCACTAACTGTTAAGCCGTTTATTCCTACGTCAGCCAGGGCCTGACGTACTTCTTCGATGCGAAATGGTTTTATAATCGCAGTGATTTTTTTCATTATTCCGGGCTTCTTACAGAGAAGGTGAATTTTATTTTCTCTGAACGGTAGTATTTTTACCACTTTTTTTAACAAAACCTTATTAGTCAAAAGTAGCGTTACCGGACTTGCACAATCACAGTTTCGTCGCAATATATAGCGCGCAGGCAGGTTTCATTATCTAATTGCCGTAACAAGATAAAGTAAGGATATGGTATCCTTTGCACTCTGAAACTCTGGTCTGAAAACAAAAAGGAGATGAATGTATATGAAAAAATTGCTTGCTGCGTTAGCTGTTATTTCTGCTGGTGTATTAGCCGGATGTACGTCACTCCCCTCGGAACAGGAAATCAGTGATGCTGACTACGGCGCCTACCCCGATGATTACGAAAATATCATAAAAACTTACTATGGCTATCACCTCACTCACCCGAATTCTGTTGAGTACGGCAAAATAGAAAAGCCCAGACGGTACTGGTTGGGCAATGAACTGGATAACGTGTACTACGGCTATCTTGTTTGTGCCACGCTCAATTACCGCAACATGGTGGGAAAAGACACCGGGTTTAATACACACGCTCTGCTGATTCATGACGGCCTGGTGGTTAAATACGTGGAAGACGGCGAGTGGTGGGGCAAACCGCTCTGTAAATAAGCGTTCTGGAGGCGGCGGATAGTTATGTGGTATCGCTGGTTGTTATTGCTACTGCTGTTATCCGGGAATACTCATGCAGCAAACCAACTTAAATCGGCAGTCTCCGGTAATTTTCCCAACGGCCTCCACGCTCATTTTATTAAGTATATCAGCGAGCAGCTTAATGTGGAGGCGGTCATCACCCACATGCCCTATGCCCGGCGACTGATAGAGCTGGATGATGGCAGTATCGATATGATGGTTGGAGTGTCTGGCACTGCCCCCATTGGTAGCCATACCATTCTGCTCAGGCCCGCCTACGATAATCTGAGCATCGGACTCTTTGTACTCGCAGGCAATGAGACTCTGTTTACTGAAGCTGATGATATGCGCAAGCATTTACTCAGCCTCACCCGACACGCCAACAGTGATGCCATATTAAGCGCAATACCCGCAGCGCATATAGTGCCGGCTCGTTCGCTGGAGCAAAAAATCGAGATGCTGTTAAAAGGCCGCATAGATGGTTTTTTACATGTGACGCAAAGCACCGCATTGCGCCTTAAGGAGCTCGGCTACACCAACAACATAACGCAAGCCGATTACCAGCCACCTGAGGTTTATCAGCAGTATATTGCCATCAATAACCACTCGTGGCTTTACGCACACAAGGCCGAGTTAGAAGCGATTATTGCCAACGGCATCGCCAGTGGTGCCTTTCAATCCATCCGGCGCAATTATTACGCTGACACGCATTAAGCCTGTCGCCAGTTTACAGCTCAAAGATCCCTCGACTTCCCATCATCTTGTGGTGTATGTTTTTGTTTGTTGATAAAGGATTAATTAATAAAATAAGGAAATTCAATGAAGTATGCCTACTTGCTGATCTTGCTTCTTGCCCCCCTGCGCGCTCTTGCCGCTGTCTCAGAATGGGTCGATTTTACGCTGCACAATGGCCACGTTTATTTACCGATTACCGTTGAAGGTATCGACACTCATGTACTACTAGACTCCGGCGCTCAGGTTCACGCTATCAATAAGGCCTTCATTGGTAAAAACAACCTGGATTTATCGACCGGCGCCAAAATGCGTATTCAGGGCGTTCACGACACCGAAGATCGAACCACTTACAACAATGTTAAGGTAGGACTGTTCGGCTCTGAATTTGAGCTGGACAAGGTGGTCGAGTTTAATCTGGGCCACCATTCCAGCGGCATGTTACTGGGCGCTGGATTTTTCAATCCATTCATTATCCAAATCAATTACCCTGAAAAGAAAATACGCTTACTCACCCGCGACAGCGTGGATATGAATGAAGCNTCNAATGTGAGATCCATGGACAANCGCGGNAANGGCATGCCNATCGCTGAGATANNCATNAATGGCGANAACTTCTGGTTTNTNGTNGATACCGGTAGCTCCAGCNGNATNTTTATGGANCGNCGCTANGCATCCCGNGCNGGCTTACTCGACAAAGTNGANGGNTCNNNGTCNTCNNNNGGGGTTAACAGTACCGGTNTTCAGGATGTTGCCAATGCAGATACCGTAAGNTTTGGCCCNTTCGAAATTGCNGATGTNAAAGTNAGNTTNCCNGCACCGGGNGANACCACNAACCTGNAAAGCCAGTTTTCNGAAACNCGCAGCCGCATTAAAGGNAAACGCATCGTCGGCATTATCGGCTANGGNTTATTCCAGNATTTCCTGCTNACCATGNATTATAAANCCGGCAAGATCCACGTNTCNCTGCCNCCNGAAAANTAATCAGNNTAACGCCGGGCNNNCCCGGCGTTNTNNCACGTTAATNCTTANTACGNATTACCAGGGNAGCTGANNGCCATTGCTGTGCCAGAATCCNCCGGAATTNTCGACAGTTTAANTCGTCCATACGNGCCAGNAANCCGGCNGCNGCNTCTTCNGGNTCGATAAGCCCGTTNAAGTTTACCATCTCGGTNTTTACCCANCCCGGATGCAATANGGCCACNGCNANNCCTTGNTTATTNAGATCAACAGCCAGCGACTTACCAGCCGCATTGAGCGCNGTTTTTGACATCCGGTAACCNTAACTACCGCCTGANTCNTTATCAGCAATTGAGCCCATCCGGCTGGTAACAAGACCAACTTTACTACCTTTTTGCAAATTCGCCTTTAAGGTGGCAACAACCCGTAGCGGGCCGATAGCGTTTACCTCAAATTGCTCTCTAATCTGCTCAAAATTCAAATCATCCAGACTATTTTTACGCATTATGCCCGCGTTATTGATAAGCACATCGATGGTCCTGCCGCCAAGCTGGTTCTGCAATTTATCCAGGCCGTCCTGTTGGCTGACATCCACCTGTTCAATTACCTCTGCGCCACTTCGCTGAAGCGCTTCAGATGAATTACGGCAAACCCCGATAACACTGTCGCCACGTTTCAGATACGCCTGCACAAGCGCCAGACCAATCCCACGGTTCGCACCGGTAATAAGAATAGTAGCCAAAATAAGTCTCCAAACTTTTTTTTCCATTTTGAGTTAATACGACATGGGGAGACTAATTGACTTTTAAAAGTGCAAAGCTTTGGCAGATTACTCGGTTTCAACTGGCTGAGAAAATTCATATTCGCTTGGCAGCACTTTGTAAACCTGCTTGAAACAGCGGCTGTAGTAGGCGCCGGAACCAAACCCAACTTCAAACGCTATCTGGGTTATCTGTAAACCTTGTTCCANCATCGGCATGCTTTTCTCCAGCCGGTACTTTTTCAAAAACATCGTAAAGTTATCTGGTAGTAATTTCGAAAGAGTGCGATTGAGCTGCCTGTCGCTCATTGCCAGAAGCTCCGATGCACGACTACGGTTGAACCGCTCATCCTGATAATTACTCTCTATTATATCCAAGAACTTAACAATAAATTTGCGGTCTTTCTCATTATCACATCGGGGCAAGATAGCCTTTACGTAAGCAGGTGAATTTTCTGTGTTGTCGTTAACGTTACGGCTAACGTTATGACGATGGGCAAGCCGAGAGTAGGTGAGATTACTTTCAATTCTTGATATCAGTTCTTCACGTTCTACCGGCTTAACCAGGTAGTCATTAACTGACGCCTTAAAGCTATTAAGTTTGGAGGTGTAGTCACTGGCGGCGGTGAGTATCATCACCGGCACATCAGCAAATACATCCTGCTCCCTGAGCTTTTCAGTAATTACCACACCGGAAATATCAGTGATGTTTAACTCAGTGACTATTACATCAGGCTGCAAAACAGGGATGATTTCCAGTGCCTGCATACCGCTTTGGGTTGAGTAACAGTTAAAGCTTTCGCCCAGCAAATTAATGATATATTCGCACGCCTCGTGACTACGCTCGATCACGAGAACCACCGGTAAGTTACTTTCCCGATACTGAGCAGACTGTTCTGCTACCTGCCGTTGTGTTCCATCATCAACCGTAAGGGCTTCCCTGTTTTCCACTGTCAGCGCAGGGTTAAAAGGTAAATGCACCGAAACCTCTGTACCCGTACCTGGTTCACTTTTTAATTCTAACCAGCCGTCATTGGCAAGCGCCAGTGCATTCGCCAGATTCAGGCCGATGCCGGTATTAGTGTTGCCATTATAATTGGTGCCCTTGGCAAACCGGGAGGTAACAAATTCCAGGTGCAGTTTATCCATTCCCGGGCCGTTGTCTTTAATGTATACCACTAACTTATCAGCCTGGTGACTTGCCTTAATGCGCACTTGTCCGCCAGGTTGAGTATAAGAAACTGCATTGATCAGTAAATGGTTGAGTAGTGCTTCCAACGAGTCCTGAATTAACAACACTGGCGCTCTGATATCACAATCACAGCTGAGTATAAGTTGTTTTTTTAGGGCTTCCGGACGCCAGGTTTCAACCAGGAAATCTAATGTATTGCCAATATTGTATCGCTGCAGCACCTGCCCGCTTATATGTTCAATTCGTTCCACCGCCGCGAGCTGGTCGGTGAGCACTCTGAGGCGCCCCGCGTTACCGTATACCACATCGAGCTTACCCCGGATATCCGCCGTTAATGGCCTTGCCCGTAACTCTGCGAGCGGATTTAAGATTTGCATTAGTGGTGTTTTTATCTCATTGGCCAGATTACTGAAGATTTTTTCTTTCTTGTTCAATAGCTCGGTAATCGAGCGGTTACTTTCCAGTAACGCCGACTGCTTCTGTTCAATAACCGCCGCCAACACCCGGCTTTTTTCAGCCATGTGACGTTTTATCAACACTACTACAATCCAGATGGTCAGTGCTAAAGCCGCCAGATAAAATAAGTATGCCTGCCAGGTTAACCACAGTGGCCGGGCAATATTGAACGGATAACGACTAATGGGCTGCACTGCCTGACTTTTACTATCCACAACCCGAACCTGAAAATCAAAAGCGCCAAAGCTCAGACCTGAGTAGGCCACTGTACCCATATTCGCCGGCAATTCCTGCCAGTCTTCATGAAACCCCTTAAGACGATATTCAAGCTTGTGCAAATGCGGGTAAACATAATCTGCCGAAGCAAATTCAAAGATCATTTCATCGGGGGCAGAGGCCAGAGTTTCAGAAAGTAGATTATTCGGATAAGTCGTTATCTTTTTATTATCGTTAATCAGTTGAAGGCTGAAAACACGGGCTATAGACTTGTACGCTCTTCGCTCCTGGACATATGCTGCCAACTTACCAGTGTCGATAAGATAACTCATCTGGTCGCCAACGAGCACGAATTGAGAATCAGAAATGGGCATTAACCCCTGATGATTAAAATCTGTATCTATAACACCATCACTACTATCAAACTGGTAAGTCGACCCTCCATTCGTATAAAACAGTCCCTTATTGGTCGCAAGCCAGTGATGACCTTCCCCATCAACAAAACCATCCCGAATAAAACGCGGCAGATTTAGCTCCGTAAATGCACCGTTGAACTGTCTTGAAGACAAATCGTACTGCTTCAGGCCACCTCCCGATGTACATAAATAAATGATGTCATCTGTTGGATGTGAATACATGCAATACACAAAAAATCTCTGCATATTAACCGCTTCGTGTTTTATCCAAACACCCAACTCTTCCATTGAGTAAAGCCTGTTTTTCTTATCCAATACTACGAGTGCATCATTTCTCTGCATACTTATAAATCGAATGCCCTTGGGTGCATTCATGTAATGTCTTAACTCATTCATGCTTAGTTGAGCAAAACCTGCATAAGATTCAACTTCGTAGTAAATATAAAAATTACCGCCATTCTGAAAAGCAATAGGCTTAAGGTTTCCACAGATATTTTTGGGATCCTTAACAGGTGCAACGACTTCCGAATCAACATCATCACTTGCAATCAATACACAGTCATCAGCTGAGAAAAGTGAGCCATCGGGCATAGAAATTGGTGCTGATTTAAAGTCAGAGAGTGGTGAATCAACTAGTTTTCCACTGAGTAAATCAAGCTTAAACTGATGGTCAGAAGCGCCGACTAATGCAGATGAGTCAGTCACGGACTTCAACCATTCAATATCTTTTCGATAGGGAAAGTCTGTTTCGTGAAGATACTTTATCCCGGTATCATTGGCGTTGATTGTTAACAGGCCGAGTTGACTCGAACCAACAATGAGAGTCCCGTTCTCTAGTTCCGCAATAGCGCCAATTGTTTTGATTTGTTCTAACGAATATTTGGGCTGTCCTTGTTTTAGCGCTGAAATGATATTTTTTTCGTTGTTTAAATAGTACAGACCGGTCGCTGCAATCCATATTTGCCCGTTAGAACTCACAAATATCTGGTCGACATCATTCAGGCTATAACGCGGGTCTGCAAAAGGATAATAAATTGCCGTACTGGCAAGATCCCACTTGTAAACACCTCCCGGGCCTCCAACCAACAGATGGTCGTCGTGCACTGAAACCGATGTAACTGAGTTAAGCATGGGAAAGTACTTGTCGATAGAATAAAAGGAGGTCTCCTCTGAGAGTGGTTCGTGAACAACAAGCCCGCCCGCCTCAGGAAATACAAAACCAATATCAGGTGAATATTCTGCCCCGTACATTCGCCTTAATCTGCCTGACTTCTGATTTTTATCTATTACCGTATTCGTACCTGTTTCAGTGTTATGGATGAGAATCTGATTAATCAGGCTAATTCCCACGAATGGCTCAGCAACAGCTACCGCCCAGGACGACTTCGTGAGTTCGGGTGGTAAAGGAGAGGTGCTTAAGGAGCGATCTTCAGGTCTAAATATGAACAGACCTGAGCCAAACTGCGAGATCCAGATATTTCCATCATTATCTAAGGTCAGATCAGATATGTAGCCATCGGACAGAACTGAGTTTTCGGGGGAGTAGAAAGTTGAGGTTTCTCCAACCAGATCGAGGAATCCGTTCTCAGCGCCGAGATAGAGATGATTATCGTGCGTAACAATAGCGCGAACTACGCCACTAGATTCACCATTGAATTTCGTTTTTCCGACCCAGGCTGGCTCAACAGAGTAAGCATTGAAACTCCAGAGGATCAAAAAAAAGACAACGCCACAACAAGTCCCTATTTTAAGATTGTTTGTCCTAAACATTCGCCCATCTCCGTATCTCTTTCCCTATAATTACTTCATGTAACTCCCTACAACAAACGAGGACTTCATTGTGAATATAGTACAAAACTTAACCGTTTTCGAGCTTTCAGAACAGGACTGTCTCTTGGTACAGGGCGGTAGTACAGCTTTACCTGCCGACTGGAGTAGTTTAGAAAAATTACCCTGTGGCCTGAGTGATAAAGTAGAAAAACCAGACCTGGACCTGGTTATTTCTGTTAACACACAACCTTAGGCAAATGCCGCCAGTTAGTCGTGTATTGGGGTGACAGGTGTTCTCTTTTCATCCCCCATTCCGGGTGTATTCCTTTTGCGGCTGCGCCTATAGTCTGACTGCCGTAGCGGCTGTTTATTGCATCCATGCATTGCATGAGTTTGGGGTTGTGAGCGAGTTCGGCGAACATATCGCTCTGCTCATGGGCAGTTTCGATAATTTCTATCGCGCCAACGCCACACTTGTGTAGCTTAATATTGGCTTTGTAAAGCGCATGACTGGCATTAGACGCAGCATGAACCAATGCTCTGGTATCGTTAGTAGGCTGTGCAAAACGATGCTGAATCGCCTTGTGATATTGTTCTGTATCCGCAAAGGGATTGGCGTGAGTAAATAGAGTGAGTAGCCAGGTTTTACTCTGCTGCCGACGTAATTTCTCAGCCACTTTTTCAGCATGCCAGCAGAGGCTCTCACGCAGAAACTGTTCGCTGGTAACCGGTTGCCCGAACGCTCGCGTTGAGTATATTTGCTGCTTCTTTGCTCTTTCCTCATCCCACTGTATACACACGGTACCGTTGAGCTCCCTTACCGTTCTTTCCAGTTCTACCGAAAACTGTTTACGCAGCGCTTTAGGATCAAATTGTGCCAGCTGCCAGGCGTTTAAAATACCTTGCTCACGCAACCGGGTAGCAATGCGCTTACCCACTCCCCAAACATCCTGTACATCCATTTGAAGTAACACATGCCTACAAGCTTCCGGCGTATCGAGCACGGCAATGCCAGACTTATCGCCAAGCTTCTTGCCTGCAAAGCTGGCAACCTTAGCAAGCGTGGGCGTTGAGCCTAAGCCAACACCTACCGGCAATCTGAGTTGCTGCCACACATCACTCTGTATGCGTTCAGCATAAACGCGCCAGCTTTCAGCAGGCCGCCAGGTATCAAAAAATAAGAAGCACTCGTCTATGGAATATATATGCTGGTCAGGAGCGTACTGACCTACTACCTGCATCATCTTATTCGACAAGTAATCGTAAAGTTCATAGTTTGAAGAACGGATCACGGCATTGTGCTGTGCCAGCAGTTTTTTAACCTTGTAGTAGGGGCCAAATTTTTTGACGCCCAATTGCTTTGCGTGCTCACAAAGAGCGCAAATACAGCCGTCATTGTTGGTAAGCACAACAACCGGTCGTTGGCGAATGGCCGGATCGAAGACTTTCTCGGCCGAAGCATAAAAGCTATTGGCATCGACTAACGCATACATTGGCTTAACCATCTAACATAACGGTGCATACGCACAGAACGCACCACTATCCCCTCCACCTCAAACAGATCACCGTCGCCCAGCGCATAGGGCTTGTGATCAAGGCCAGGAGATAACAATACCTGTGCTTTGCGATCGTAGAGTTTACAAACAAAGTTACCGTTTAAATTGGCCACTATCACATCCAGTGAAGTGGGATGCGCCGCACGATCGACAATCAGCAGATCGCCGTCGAATATGCCTACGCCTGTCATCGAGTCGCCCTGAGCCTGACCAATAAACGTAGCTGTAGGGTGTTCTATAAGTAGCTCGTCGAGATCCAGCGCCAGCTGTTTATATTCAGCTGCCGGCGACTCGAAACCACTGATGCCAGCTTGCGCTGCAACGGGTATAACCTGAAGCATTGTTAACTTTACCACCTGTTAAAAAATACTGTTTATTTATACAGTAAATTGCGATAGAGTGACAAGGAATTTCACAACAACGGAGTTACACAATGGCTATCACAACACAATATGTGGTCTCTCATAAAGGGGTAGAAAAGTTGGTTACTACCGATAAAAAAGCAGCAGATCAATACGATAAAATGCTCGATGTGGCCGACAACCTGGCCGTTTACATTGAGGCAAAAGGCATAAAGCTCGATGAAGCGGTTGCCGAAGAATTATCAATTATGCTGGCCAAAAACAAAGACAACCTGACTAAGCTGCTCAAAGGTACTGATGCCGATACGCTGTTATCCAGCGAGAGCGCTGAAGTGGTAAAGCTAAAAGCCAACGGCTAAGGCAATAAACGCCGTTGGAATGATATAGCAGGGCTGCCAGGCTCAGCGATAATTACTAAGCCTGGTGGCGCTATTTGTTGCCAATTTCTTTTTCGATGTTGAAGCGCTTTATAACGCTATTAACTTCGGCAATGGTGGTATGCAGATGATCGCTGGCTTCCAGTGAACGCTCTGAACTGCGCTGGGTATCGGCAGCGCCATCGGCAATTTCAACAATCTGCTGATTGATATGCTCCGCTACAGCGCTTTGCTCTTCGACTGCAGCCGACATTTCAATGGTCATTTCAGAAATCCCCTGCACCGCAACATTGATATCAGACAGCGCCTGACGAGTGTCCTGCACAATACCAGCACCGCGTTCTGCTGACTCCAGCCCGTTTTTAGACACTTTTACAGCCCGCTCACTACGCGTGGCAAGCACCTGAATAATGTTATGGATACGGTCGGTAGACTCCCGGGTTTTAGACGCCAGGGCCCGCACCTCGTCGGCAACCACAGCAAAGCCTCGCCCTTGCTCACCGGCGCGAGCTGCTTCGATGGCCGCATTAAGTGCCAGCAAATTCGTTTGCTCAGCAATCGACGAAATAATGCTTGCCGCTTCACCAATATCACTGGTGCTCTGGTCGAGCTCGGTTACCGTAGCGGAAATGGTTTCCACTACCCCTTTTAGCTCATCAATGGCTGCTGCCGCAGATTGCGCAGTCTGGTTTCCGGTTTCCACATTTCGCGCCGCAGAGCGGGCAGTATCGGCATTTTGTTCCACTCTCTCTGCCACTTCCTGAATAGACTGAGACATCTGAGTCACTGCCGAAGCAATTTGTTGAGTTGCCTGATTTTGTTGCACCACTGCGGTAGACGTAATGGCCGCCTGCTCGTGGGTGGTGTTGGCAATATGCTCCAGTAACGAAGCCGCGTCTTTGATACGGGTTAAGGCTGTGCGACTGCGGGTAAGTTCACAACCAAGCACCAACTTGGCTCTGGCCGATGCGCCAAAATCATCAAAATAAGTTTGCGAAACCACGGCGCTATCGTAAGAATCCGAGCTCAGGCCAATGAGCTCTTCCCAACGTTTTTCGCTTAAGAAATGTTGCCACACCGCCATTACAATAAGCACTGCGGCGGTAACCACTGTAGGCACTAAACCGGCAAATAAACCCAGAAAAATAAGCAGAGGAATACCCGCTCCCCAGAACACACTCAGCTTTTTGAGCATGTAAAGGTAAATCTCGCTGGCTTTGGCCGCTGACTGACCATTGCGGATCCGCTCATAGCGAGCGCTGGCACGGGCAACTTCGTGATCTAGAGCTGGTACCCTAACCGACTCATAACCAACAATTTCGTTGTTCTCGTAAACCGGCGTAACGAATGCAGACACCCAGTAATGGTCGCCATTTTTACGCCGGTTTTTTACCAGCCCCATCCAGATCCGGCCGGCTTGCAGGGTTTGCCACATTTCTTTGAATACACCCTCCGGCATATCGGGGTGACGTACAAGATTATGGTTTTTGTTGAGAAGTTCTTCCCTGTCAAAACCGCTCACTTCCACAAAGGCATCATTACAGTAGGTGATAATGCCGCGCTTGTCGGTAGATGAAATCAGCCGGTAGTGATCGGGAAATTTGTAGTCTTTTTGTGTGACTGGCTGGTTATTGCGCATCGCGTTTGAAGCTCCTTTCTAGCTTCTGACAACCAAAAGGCGGGCTGTCCCGATATGAATAATGCAGACGGATTCAGGGTACCCAACTACCTCTATCATTTAGAATAGACCATGAAATAAACAACTACCAAACCGGTAGCGAAAGTTTGAGTGGCAGAATGGAAATAAAACAATAGGATTGTAAAGTGGGCGGCCGCTTGCGAGCCGCCTCCGGCGAAGGTTAAGGTTTTGCGGTGTGCGAAATATTATCCAGTAAGGTGGTCACCTCCTGGCTGGCAGCTTCCATTTCCCGAAGCAACTGCTCACACTCAGCATGGTTACCCGCAGCGTGTGCGCTGATAGCATTAACCCCGGCTTTATGAACGGCTGCATGAGGCCTGTCTAAACGTTTGAACGCATCGAGCTTAGCCATGGCTGAAGTTGCGTTGCTGCTATACCATTTACCCAGTCGGCAGCTTGTATGATCGGCAAAGTCATGCTCTGACTTAGAGGAGCGTCCGGTCAGTACGGCATAAACCTCCGATTTCCATACTACGTGGTCAAGCTTTACGGTTTGAATGAAGGTTTGCAGGCTGGCAGAACGGATGGTGTTTTCCATCACATCACAGTGCTCAATCATGCCGGCATAATTACTGTTAAGTGAGCTGATACCGTCGGCTAACTTGCCGTTATTGGTTTGTAATTCACCTACAGAAGACACCGCCACCTGCGTAGACTGAATAATACTTTTAACCAGCTCAGACACTTCACTTGCCGATTGATTGGTTTCATTTGCCAAAGAGCGTACTTCATCGGCCACCACACTGAACCCGCGTCCGGCATCGCCGGCACGAGCAGCTTCGATGGCGGCGTTAAGGGCCAGTAGGTTGGTCTGATCCGAGATACTGGTAATGGTGGTCACAAACTTATTGATGTTATCGGCCGTTTCAGAAAGGCCTTCGATGCTCTCACTCATGGCCGACATCATGGTATTCAGGCCACTCATGTCATTTACGATTTGCTTTAATGATTCGCTGGACTCGGCAAACAGACGATGGTTCTCGGTTATCTTGTCGGATTGCGCACTGATATCTTCAAATGAAGAGAGTACCGTATGGCGAATTCCTTCTACCTGGTTTAACGAATCCAACATACTGTCAGTCAGGCCAGGCATATCAGACTCTTTGTTTTCAGCTTCTGTAAGTTGCGCCCTGAGCTCTCTGTTTTCCTGTTCTAATGCAGATAACTGCGCAGCCAACTGGCTATTCTCTTTTTGCAGAGCAGAAACTTTACTCTGCTCCTGGTCAAGGGTGGTGCGAAATACAAACAAATCCACTGCTCCTGAGGTAAACGTTGAAACCTATCACTACCGGTAATATCGGGCGATTCTAAGAGTTGGTTAAAAAAAATCAACAACTTACTATTCCGGACTGCTCGTTGAACCTCTGAGGATCAGTCGCGGGCTAAGAATATGCTGGTATTCATGGTGGCTATGACCGTACACGCGCTCAAGCACCCAATGAGCCGCCATACTACCGATTTTTTGTACCGGATAATCAATGGTAGTTAGCCCAGGTGAAAGATAGCTGGCGAAGTCCACATTATCAAACCCGATCACCGAAACATCTTCCGGCATTCTGCGGCCAAGCTCGCGTAGCGCGATCATCGCACCGGAGGCCATTTCATCATTTGCACAGGCTACCGCAGTAAATTTTGCGCCGCGGGCAACCAATGCACGAATCCCCTCCGTACCGGATTTGGCCTGAAAGTTTCCCTCATAGGTAAGGTTGTCGGTGTATTCAACCCCCATGTCTGCAAGGGCCTGTTGGTGGCCGGTTAAACGCTTTTTACCATCGGCTTTAAACAGCGAACCAGCAATATAGGCGATTTGTGTGTGACCAATGTCGAGGAGATGACGAGTGGCAAGGTACCCACCCTTAACGTTGTCGAGACTAATGCAATTATCGCCGATTTCTTCAATAAAGCGGTTTACCACAACAAGGTCAACGCCCTGATGAACCAGGCTCACCAGATACTCATCACTAACGGCTTCCACATGCAAAATCAGCGCATCACAACGGCGACTGAGCAGAGCATCGATTTGTTCTTTTTCAATTTGTGCGTCGGAGTGACCGGTTGCGATCAGCATGTGTTTTTTGGCCTGCCGTAAGGCCTGCTCAGTACCGCCCATCATCGCCCCAAAGAACGAACCATGCAGTTCTGGCACCACATACCCAATGGTATGGGTTTTATTGGATGCCAGTGAAGCGGCCACAACATTATGCCGGTAGCCAAGCTCCGCCATGGCCTGCATAACCAGTTCGCGGGTTTTCTGTTTTACCGTACCGGTATCGTTGATAACCCTTGAAACGGTGGCAGACGATACACCGGCTTTTTCGCTGACTTGTTTTATTGTGACCATAGTAACTTCGCTATACGTTTTCTCGCCGGGTTTGCCGTGCAGTTTTAAGAGCGTTGTGGATATCATCCACTCGCCGACTGTCCAGTTTATACCAACGCATCAACAACACTACCACTAAAGACATAGTTGCTGGTATTAGACAAAAAGATAAAGTAATACCATGACTTACCCGTTCATCTATATTGTTGGCTTCATAGCCATAATAGGCCAGTGCCCAACCCGCCAGTGCACTGCCCAGGGCGATGCCTAATTTAATAAAGAACACTATGGTGGAAAAGGTCATTGCGGTTAGCCGTGTGCCGGTTTGCAATTCGCCGTAGTCAGTCACATCGCCCATCTTCGACCACAGTAATGGCGAGGTCATTTGCAGCACGAACCCCCATAAAAAGTGAATCACCAAAGCCCCTACCCACATGGTCGCAGGCAGGAAATAATTTACAATACACAACCCGGCACAAGAAAGCTGTAATACTTTGTATAACAGTACTTTGTCGCAGCGCCGGGTAAATGGATGAGCCGCGGCTGCCCCAAGAATACCCCCCACCATCGCCAGCGACACAAACAGCGTGACAGCGTCTGGGCGTTGCAGCACATATTTCACGTAATAAATCGCCAGCGCATTGCGCAATACTATCCCGGTGAGTAGCACCATGCTGACAACACACAATATTCGGCACTGATCGTTATGCCAGACCGCTTTTAACTGCTCCCGCACCGGGGAGGGTTGTCCTTCGGCCGGTAACACTCTTTCCCTGGTGCCGGCGAAACACAACAGAAATAACACCATCCCAACCAGTCCCATGGTCAGCATAGTAAGCTGATAACCCCGAGCGTCGTTGCCCGCGCCATACCAATTCACCATTGGCAGCGTGCAAAGCGACACAATCAGTCCGCCCAACATGGCAAACACAAAGCGATAAGACTGCACCGACACCCGCTCTAGTGGGCTTGCAGTTATCACACCGCCAAGCGCGGAATAGGGAATATTAATTGCGGTATACATCAGCATTAACAGCACATAGCTGGCGATGGCGTAAATCAACTTACCGTTGTAATCCGTATCAGGGGTGGTGAAAGCGATCACGCTGATAAGTGCAAATGGCAAAGCCATCCACAGCAAATAGGGCCGGTAAGCGCCCCACCGGGTACGGGTTTTATCGGCCAGCGACCCCATCAACGGATCGGTTACCGCATCAATCAGCCGTACTAATAAAAAGATACTACCAACGGTCACGGGATTGAGCCCAACCACATCGGTGTAGTAGAAAGTAAGAAACAAAATGACCGTCTGAAAGACAAAGTTGCTTGCTGTATCGCCAAGCCCGTATGCAACTTTTTCTTTTACACTAATCATTAAATGTCCAGACAGCTGTGGATTTTAGCGGCGTTGTTTAAGCCATTCACTGAGTTTCAGAGCGCTTTGCTTCGGCAGTCGCTGTTGTGTGGTGAAGTCCACATGCACAATGCCAAACCGTTTGAGATACCCTTGCGCCCATTCAAAATTATCCAACAGGCTCCACACAAAGTACCCTCTGATATCCACGCCTTTTTCCATTGCTGCGGCAACAGCCTGCATGTGGTCCTGTAAATAACCCATCCGCACTTTATCATGCACCTGACCGTCTTGTATCACGTCATCTTCGGCCATACCGTTCTCGGTAATAAGAAGTGGCGGCAAATCATATTCATTATGAAGCTGGAGCAATAAATCACACAAGCCTTGTGGATAAATTTCCCAATTCATTGCAGTGACAGGTACGTTGTCATCAGGCGGCAGGATCTCAAAGTGGCCTCCCGGGCGGGCCTGCACCAAAGCCCGGGTATAATAATTAACCCCGAGATACGCCATGGGCGCAGCAATTATTTCCATGTCACCCGGCTCAATTAATGGCTTTTCAGCTTCGGGTAAAGTGTTCA
>NZIK01000029.1 GCA_002691625.1 Alteromonadaceae bacterium | reverse complement strand
CAGGTCTCTCGTGCCTGGAATACATTCATTGCGGATGTTGAGCGAGTCAAAAGTCTCTGTTGGAGAGAGTGGACAAATTTGGTCAATTAATTAATGCAATTGGTATCATACGGTGCTAAATAAAACCTAGAATATCAGCACCACTACCACAGACAACTAATAAAAAGTATAGTGCGGTCATAATGAAAAAGGGATATTTGTACAAGTAATATGAAGCTAAGTACGATTTACTATGTCATTCAGTCGAAGCTCGCAGCACTGACTTATCCGCGTTATCGTCGGGCTTATAAACAAAACAATTCAGCTCCAAAGGTTAAGCTGGTTGCCATAGCTAAGAATGAAGCGGCTTATTTACCCGAATGGATCTGTCACCATTTACACTTCGGCTTTGCAGCAATTGAAATTCACTACAACGGTTGTACTGATAACACCCCTGAAGTTGCCCGCGCTTTTTCATCAGAGTCTGTTCAATTTATTAATGCCGACGCTGTATTTGAAAGATCTAAGGCGAAACCTCAAATTGAAATATATCGTCATGCTTTCAGCGCTGCCCAAAAGCAAGGCTTCGATCATGTGATGTTTTTGGACATTGATGAGTTCTGGGTGCCCTATGATCTGAGCACTTCCATAGCAGATTTTATACAGTCTGCACCCTACTTTGATGTGCTGAGCTTTCAGTGGGCAAACAAGGTGTCTGACTATACACCTTTTTCAACCGCACTCGACGAAAGTATACTGGTACAACCTGCAAGGCAGTTAAAGTCTGTCTATAAGTCCTTTATTACGCCAGGTTTACTAAACCCGCACAATATACTGGATAACTCACTTATCAAACTCGAATCATCGTTCAGCCCGTTTGTACCATCTAATCGCTATCATTCCCTCGCCGCCACAGACACCCTGCCGCCAAGGGCATTTGTGTTACACCGTAAATACCGGAGTCAGATCGAGTATATCGCCAGTCTCGATAGAGGTGTTGTAGGAAGGGGCAAAGGTGTTGTTTCTATATTTAAAAGTAACCGTGCTGGTTTTGAGAATAGAAAAACATTCGAAACGATAGAGTTTTCTAAATCGGCCCTGGCTGCGTACCAAAAAGCCGTGAATATCAGCCTGACGAACTACGAAGCAGAGGAAATACTCGAACGTGCCAGAGATGGCGTTAAGCAACGTTATTATAAGGTACTCAACAATATCCGTAGTGCACCTCTGGCAGAAGCCGGTGTAATACATAAAATATTAAGAAACGTCACGCTTGAAGAAGCGAGTCAGGCGCTTGCTGATTATCAGCAGCGCAATAAGGATGAAACTAGCGCTGCTGAATAAGTAACCCGATCAATGTTCAGGTTTACCGGTTAGTGATATCAGACACGGGCAAAATCAGAGAGGCGTAGCTCTGAACCAGCCGGTCACAGATAGCCTTGGGGTTAACGAAAAAGGTGTGATGTAAGTAACACTATGAATATGTTCTACGTCGAAAATACTCAGGGTATTAAAGCCCGGCGCCCAGGCATCTCTTGGCGTACCATTTTTCTCGTAGAACTGTAACAAACCGCCCCAATCCGGATGCCAGTTTGGCGAAAAACTTAATACGTAGGCCAGGCGACGTTGTTCGGTGCTGTGTGTATCCATATGGCGGGTTAAAAACTGGCCTGCAGTGTATCGGGTGGCCTGGGCACTCGCCGCAACAATATCATGATGGCCGCTGATTTCCCGAACCCAGCTCAGCACTGCTTCACTGTTTAACCATTGATGTAACGCGGCCAGATTAGCAATGGGTTCTTTTTGATTAGATAGCTGATACCTGCCATAAATAAATCCAACACCTTTAGCGGCATTTTGCATGGTTTCAGTATGAATACGCTGTTTCTGGTTATCAGGCAGTTGCTTCCATTCATTGTCTGCCAGTGTAGTTGGTCTGCCATCGCGGAGTAGCGCCAGTTTATAGGGCGCTTCTTTGCTCAGACTGTTGTAAACCTGTTCAGCCTGATCCATAGGGATCAAACTTTGCACTCTTACGCGTTTATCATGCTGGTATTCAGCACTAATTGCTTCAAAGTTGATTTCGGGGTGAAAAGTAATCTGCAAGTTGCTTCCTGTTTTTTTTAATTTATCGGTATGAGCCTGGATTTTGTCATTAAGCCTGCGAACTGAGAAACTTAGCTTCTCGTTTTTGGCTAATAGTTCTACTAAAACTATATAAAACTCTGCCTGAGCTGCCAAGCTTAAAAGCGGCTCGCCAGGGCTTACCCCCGCATGCTCTCTGGTTGGAAAAAATGACGGGAAAGTCTGTTTATCCTGCGGCTTATAAACCCCACGGTTGGGTGGCTTAAACAGCCGCCCTATACCTTCCTAAAAACAGTGCATAATATAGAACAAAAATTAATAAATTGATAAATCACCCCTTATTTGATGGTTTTACCAATTATTCACAATAAACTCGCGCGCTGTTATTGCCTTTAACTAAATTGCTACAACTCCCGCCACATCTACCACTTAGGTCTTATATATACTTTTGGATAAGTCTATAAAGTGTCAGTTTTTGCGGCTGTCCTGCCGCACTTCAACGCACCTTTTTCACACTCAGGTGCGTTCTTTTCCTTTTCTGCTAAGTATGGAGCTTTCATGTTTTCTCATTCCAGAATTCTGTGCCCTGAATTACAACAAAAAATCATGACCGCCGAACAGGCCGCCGACTTTATTCGCGACGGTGATACCGTTGGCATGAGTGGTTTTACCGGCGCTGGTTATCCTAAGGCCTTGCCCGGCGCACTGGTCAATAAAGCGCAAATCCAGCGCGACCTGAAAAAGCCATTTAAAATTAATCTGTGGACGGGGGCATCAACCGCGCCGGAGCTCGATGGCGTGCTGGCCGACGCCGATGGCATTAATTTACGCTTGCCTTACCAGTCTGATCCCATTTGTCGTCAGCAGATTAACAGCGGCCAGATGCACTATATCGATTTGCATTTATCTGAAGTGTCGCAATACGCGTGGTCAGGCTTTTTAGGCGATCTGGATGTGGCAGTTATTGAAGTGGCGGGCATTCACGAAGACGGTCGCATTATTCCGTCGTCCTCGGTGGGCAATAATAAAACCTGGGTAGAGCAGGCCGACAAGATCATTCTTGAGGTTAACAGTCAGCAAAGCCTTAAGCTTGAAGGCATGCACGATATTTATTACGGTACGGCGTTACCGCCGCACCGCAAACCCATATTGCTGAATGAGCCGGCCGATCGCATTGGCAGCAAGTATCTGGATATTCCCCAAGACAAAATTGTCGCCGTTGTCGAAACATCAGCGCCCGACCGTAACAGCCCATTTTCACCACCAGATGCTGTGTCTGAGCAAATCGCCGCTAACATTTTAGCGTTTTTTGAACACGAAATTAAAAAAGGCCGCTTACCGGCCAACCTGTTACCGCTGCAATCTGGGGTGGGTAATATCCCTAACGCGGTGTTAAGCGGTCTGGATAATGGCGGTTACAAAAACCTCTCGGCGTATACCGAAGTGATTCAGGATGGCATGCTACAAATGCTTAAAAGCGGCACCTTATCGGTGGCTTCTGCAACGGCCTTCTCGTTAAGCCCGGATGCGCTGGTTGAGCTGAATGAGAATATCGACTTTTACCGTGAAAAAATCATTCTGCGCCAGCAGGACATCAGTAACCATCCGGAGATTGCCCGCCGCTTAGGGATTATCGCTATGAACGGCCTGATTGAGGCGGATATTTACGGTAACGTTAATTCCACCCATGTTATGGGCACGCGCATGATGAACGGGATTGGTGGCTCGGGCGACTTTGCCCGCAATGGTTACCTGTCGATCTTCATGACACCGTCTACTGCGAAAAACGGTGCTATTTCGGCCATTGTGCCTATGGTGTCTCATGTGGATCACACCGAGCACGACGTCAAAGTCGTTGTTACCGAGCAGGGACTGGCCGACTTACGTGGTTTGTCGCCTCGTCAGCGGGCCCGGGTAATTATCGATAATTGTGCCCATCCCGACTTTAAGGATCAGTTGCTCGATTATTATGAGCGCGCTTGTGCCAGTGACAGAGGTATGCATACTCCTCATCTACTCAATGAAGCATTGAGCTGGCATGAGCGGTTTGAACAAACCGGCACGATGCGTCAGGATTAAAAAAGCCCTAGTTGCTGGCTGGCCAGCGACTCAAAATCACCGCCAATGGCTGGCAGAATACTGTCGGCGATTGGCCGGATTTGTTTTTCTATATAGTGGTCGTAATCCAGTGGCTGACGGCAATATTCAACCACCTGCGGGCCGGTGGTAGTCATTACGTAACGTATTTTAGTGCGTTTCTGGTAGCGTAATGGTTTGCCTGTGCGGGCATTTTCTTCATCGGCATGGCGCGCGGCCTTTACATGGGGTGGTGCAGTTTTAGTGTAGTCTTTCAGGGGTTTGCGTAATTGCTTGGTATATATCAGTCCCTGGTCAAATTCACCCTGTTTGATGCCGCTGATGATTCGCATCACATAATCGTCTACCGGCTGATCGTTGAATATGCGGGTGTATAGCTCCATCTGAAAGTCTTTGGCCAGTTGGGTCCAGTCTGAACGCACGTTTTCCAGCCCCTTAAACACCAGCTCAGTTTTACCCTCATGGCGAATTAAACCGGCGTAGCGCTTTTTGCTGCCCGCTTCAGAGCCACGAATCGTGGGCATAAAAAAGCGCTCATAATGAGTTTCAAACTCGATTTCCAGTTCGCAGGTTAAATCAAACTCCTCGGCGATGCGTTGCTGCCAGCGCTGGTTTATGTCCTGTTCCAATTGTTTGCCAATGTCCCACGCCTGCTCAGCGGATACGTCATCAGCGATGTGTACAAACGTGGAATCGGTATCGCCGTAGATCACGTCATAGCCCGACGCTTGGATCCACTCGGCGGTGAGCTGCATAATTTCGTGGCCGCGCATGGTAATGGAGCTGGCCAGCCGCGGGTCGTAAAAAGGGCAACCACCACTGCCAAGCACCCCGTAAAAGGAATTCATCAGAATTTTGATGGCCTGGGAGCGGGGCTTATCCTGCTGGCGCTTGGCTTCGTCGCGCTGCTGCCAGAGATTGGTAATAATATCCGGCAGAAAATGCTGGCTGCGGTGAAAGCTGGCGCCTTTAAAGCCGGGAATGGCGGTTTCGGGGGATTTGAGTCCTTCCACTAAACCTAAAGGATCGATTTTGAAGGTCCGTATTATCGAGGGGTACAGGCTCTTAAAGTCCAGTACCAGCACATTCTGATAGAGTCCGGGTTTGGAGCTCATCACATAACCGCCTGGGCTGGCCAGGCCGCCGTCCGCCGGACGGTTGGGCGAAATGTAGCCTGCCCGGTGTAACTTGGGCAGGTATAAATTAATGAATGAGGCAACCGAGCCGCCGGGGCGGCCAAGGCGCAGGCCGGTGAGTTCACTGCGCAAAATCAAAAAATCAATCAGCCGCACCTGTTCGGCAATGTCATTAACCAGTACGCAGTCTTCAAAGTTATACTTTGCCAGCGCTAATTTGTCGTGGATAAAGAGCTTTTTTATGGCGCCGAGCTTGTCCGGATCATCAATGAGTTTACGTTTACCGAGTAATTCGCTGGCAACGTTATCCAGGGCAAAAGAATCAAACTGAAAGGTCATGGTTTTCAGTCCTTCAATGCCATCAATTATGGCCCGCCCGGGGACATCCACCAAAGCCCGGTTATCATCAAAAACTTTAATATCCACATTGCTGTGTTGCCGTCCGAGTGCAAGCTTAAGGCCGCAGCGGGTCGCCGCATCATGCAATACCGGCAGGTCGAATTGTTTAATGTTCCAGCCAATCAGTAAGTCAGGGTCGTGGTGCTGGATGAGCCTGATAAAATCGGTTAACAACACGGTTTCATTGGCGCACCAGACCATTTCGAAAGGCACCTCAGCGTCTTCAGGCTCGCCGATCATCAGCACAACATTTAACGCAGGGGAAGCGATGCCGATGGAATACAAGTGGCCATGTTCGTCGCATTCTATATCAAAGGAAAAGGCGTTCAGATCGCAGCGATACTCCGACGGTTTTAAGCGTGCCCGGGTCACCGTATTGTCGTGTTGCTGAACAACGCCCTGAAAGTGCACACCGCTGGTAATGAACCGCTCCATAAAAAAGCGATCCGGGGTTTTGATATCTGCCTCAAAGAGCGTTAGCCCTTGTTCTTCACTGAGGCGTCTGAGGATATGTAACTGCCGGTCCTGAGGGCATTTAATAACGCTTACCGGCTCGTGGCCGAAGGTATTAAGCGGTAGATTTTTAAAGCTGGCTTTTAACTGCTGGGCCTGACTGATGGCAGCCACCTTTTCGGCTTCATTTTGCGCAACAAAACAGGTTGCCGGTTGCACCGGCGTGATGAGCTTTACCGGCCCCTGTTCGGTGGCAAGCCAGATTTCGAGAGTTTGTTGAGCGCCCTGAGGCAGCACTCTGGCGGTTAGCACCATGCCCTGACCGGTTAGCGTGGTCGTCATTTTATAGTACAGCCCGGTAAATCTAACGCACAGTGGCAGAAGTCATGATATAGCAATGGTATAGTCAATGCAGATTTGTTTAATGTTGTAGCACTCATGATAACGCCAAGTACCCATTCGATACCAGCCTCGGGCAGCTTTTGCGAGGTCGCCGCCGACGTTTATTGGCTTCGTATGCCGCTGCCTTTTGCCCTCGACCACATCAACCTGTACATACTGGAAGCCGATGAGGGGCTTTATGTGGTGGATACCGGCGTGCAAAGTGAGCGCAGTAAGGCTATCTGGCAGCAGGTGCTGGGCGCCCTGGGTAAGCCGGTTGCAGGTGTAATTGCTACCCATATGCATCCGGACCATTGCGGGTTAGTTGGCTGGCTGTGTCAGACCTATAAAGTGCCGCTGTATATGAGCGCGCTGGAGTATTACGGGGCGATTGCTTATTTCTCTCCCAACCCGGGCGCGGATACCTCGGTGGAAGTGGATTATTTTGTCCGGTCAGGCTTAAGTCAGGCCGAGGCACAAAGCTTTGTCAGCGACCATAGTAAATACGTTGACTCTGTGGCGCCTATCCCTTTGGCGTACCGACGCTTACAGGCGGGGAAGTCATTGCGTATCGGTAATCGGCAATGGCAAATCCTGACTTATGGCGGTCACTCACCAGAGCACGTTTGCCTGTTTGATGCCGAGGCCAACCTGTTAATTGGTGGTGACCAGATCCTGCCCTATATTTCGCCTAATATTGGTGTCTACAGTCGCGANCCCGAGGCCCAGCCGTTAACCGAATATCTGCGTAGTTTGGAGCAGCTCAAACAGTTACCGGCAGATACGCTGGTTCTCCCTGCCCACAACCAACCTTATACTGGCTTGCATACTCGCTGCGATGAATTGGCAGAGCATCATCAGGCATTGCTCCGCAGGTTGCTGGCGCATTGTAAAACGCCAAGGTCACTTATGGCATGCCTGCCGGTACTCTATAAACGAAAGCTAAGCGGGCAGATGTTGTTTTTTGCGTTGGCAGAAGGCCTGGCTCACCTCAATCATCTGTTAAAAACAGGGCTGGTANCCCGCCAGTGCGATGAGCAAGGCGTATATCGTTACCAGACCTGTGAAAACGGTTAGCCCTCTGNTGCTGCGAGCTGGCGAATTTTGCTGAGCAGCTGTTCATCATTAAATGATTTNGCCTGTTGCCAGTTAATATTGGCCCANTNCAGTGCNTGCTGNGGNTCNGCCGCGAGGTGCAGGTAATAAAGCGCCACTTCTGCAGCATGGGTGGTATCACCGCGTTGTTCGCGAATAAATACCCGCTGGGCCATGGCCGTTGTCCACTTTTTCCCCTCGCCGGTTTGCTGTTCAGCAAGCGCCAGATAAAGTAGCGCGCTGTCGTTAGGGGCCGGATTATTAGCTATTTCAGGTGCCAGCCGGGCCAGTATGTCATTGCCTTGCTGCAGGGCCAGCTTGGCTTTCGACCAGGCTACCCAGCTACTGACTGGCCATTCGCTGTCGGGTTGCTGCTCTATATGCTTAATCGCGGTAGCAGGCTGATTGGCAAACAATGCCATGTCGGCCAGGACCTCGTTAACCCACAAAGCTATCTCTGTTGATGCCGCCGGAAATTTCTCGCTGATGTTGTGTAACTGCGAATAATACTGAGTCGACGGCGACAGCTGCATGTTGGCTTCCAGCAAGCAGGTCGCCATAACCAGTTCTGAAGTTTTGCCCATCAGTTGTAAGCAGGTTTGCCTTGCCAGTGCAGGCTGCCCCTGATTAAGCTGAACATTTGCCTGTAATAATAATGCTGATGGTTGCTCGGGGCGCTCAGCCAGCAGCGTATCAAGCTCTGCCAGTGCATCAGCAAACTTGTGTTGATGTTGTAGCAGGCGGGCATAAACCAGACGCTCCTGATGAGTAATGCGATCCCCTTCTGCCAGTTTTACAAGCGTTGCCATTATCGGCGCTAAGTCTTGCTCATTAAAGTCGGGGCGAGTGCTTTGGTTTACCTGCTCACTCATTTGATCGGCGGTCATGGTCACCGGTTTTACCGGCTTGTGGCTATGATAAGTGTGGGCTACTGCTTGTTNTACACNNATCAGCGCCAGCGCTATAAACGTNACTAGCGAGGCGGTGAGTAATCCGGTGAGTGTCAGGCTGATGGGGAAAATACGTTTCATATCACTGCTCCTTAAAGGTCGCCGTCCCTGGCTTGCGGTTTAATTGTTGAGTAAATCGTCAAACTCAGCAGGATTGGTTGTATCCTGAATATAGAGTCGGCCATTTACCGCCAGTGGCNTATCATCGGNGTTCTGGTTAAATGCCGATCGCACTGCTGTAGATACCGGAACCTCAAGTGCTTCAATGGTAATGGTTACGTTACCGGTCACCGCAAAAGCGGTGCCGTCGGAAACCGTAAACGANAAGCTATCGGTGCCAGTGACTTCCGCATTGGGGGTGTAAGTAAACTCNCCGCTACNTGTTACGGTAACGCTGCCAAAAGCAGGCTCCCCGGACAGCGCGTAAGTCAGGCCATCACCATCGGCATCGGTGGCAGTCAGCATGTCGGTAACCGGTGTTTCGGTCTGCGTAGTGATATCCAGATCGTTGGCTACCGGCGCCTGGTTAATATCGTCGTAACTGTCTTTATCATCGCTGTCAAAGCAGCCAGTCAGCGCGATACTCAGGGCGCATATTGGTATGAACTTATTCATTTCAGCCTCCTTTATTCTGAGCCAGGCAGTGGGGTTGCCAGGTACGGAAAGCTGGTGTCCATCATGCTGGCATCCAGCGGCGCACCATCAGTAAACGGTACATTGCCCACACTGGCATCACTGCTGTCGCATAAACCCAGGTCAGTTTCCTCACCATTCACCGGGATGGGGTAACACAGGCGTCCCATGNCTACGCGCAGTGCAATATCAACTACGTCATCGCCGGGACGGCGTCCGTTAGGGAAGCCNGCCAGATCATCGCCTGCNACCCCGGCCCAGGATTGCTCTGCTGCCGGCGTTGCCGGAATAGCAGTATTCAAGCGCAGCATTTCAGACGGTGTGACCGTGGCAAGTTGATTAACGCCCGGGAAACCGGTTAAAAACGCCGTNACCAGATCGGTACGCGGAAAGTTAGTNGGTGCCAGAGTGTCTATGTCGGTGCCCAGTGTNGAATTCACTGCATCACGAAACAGGATGTTTAGCAGCTCCGGCAGAGCAGGGTGGGTGACATAGTCTGCAAACTGGCCATCGTCGGCAGGGTGTGACGTNGAGAACTTATCTTTATCACCAATNCCNATAACCAGCTCGTTGACCAGNGGGTTACCCAAACGNGACACCTGAGTCATCGCGCCGCCCTGCACNTCGGGNTTACTGAAGGTGGCGTTAGGGTTGAGTATTCTGGCCTGTGGCAGGCTGGCAGTGGTCCANGCACCNATNGTGCCGTTACCGTNGCCGGTTACGCAGNTNGCCGGTACNTCAAGGGCAATACTGGTAACGTTTTTATCNGCCAGATCGTCATTGCTGTCTGACTGAGTAATNCCNCCGGGNAANCCNCTNCCATCGCCNGCGCCGGGCATACTGTCACCNTCCACNGGCACNTAGTTAACCAAATCGAAGGTTTTGCCGAGNTTNACTACAAACGGATCCTTGCGCTGGCCTACAAANACTCTGGCNGGCATTTCNCAGCCNGGCAGCATCACATCATAAACATACTGNTNGGCATAGCGCTGGTATTCAGCGNTGCTGGNAAANGTTTTGTTGCCNATGTAATCGAGNGGCTTGGCAAANTACATGGCATCCATTGGCATTATTTCNGTGCGNGCGCCGNTNCGCATATCNCCTTCTACCATNATNANCGAGTACTNNTCAGAAAAGTTAACCGCGCTCATATCTTCGGCNCTNACCGGGCCNANATTTTTGAGCGGTACTTTNACACTGCGCTGNTTACCTTCAGGNCCGACNGTNAGNGCNACGCCCTGATTATCNGCCGCCAGCATNGGNGTAAATTTTAAGGNAAAGCTGATGTCTTCCATGGCNTCGCCATCGTTATCAATGTGNATGGCNTANTCGGCNGCCGGATCCNTGGCAAAGTAATTCGGACCGCCGTAGGCGTCNTGTAATGGAATGTAATTAGCAATNAGTGTTACATAGCCCTCACGGCCGCTTTCGTAGCTGTTAAAAGCATAAAAATCGGTGCTGTCCAGAGCGGGTGCGCGCGCGATACCCGGCGCTTCACGGTGACTGGATGCCTGCACTGCCGTTGCTGCCAGTGCGCTGCCGATCATGATAGAGAGTAGTAGTTTTTGCATGGTGTTACCCNTTTTTGTTGGTGTATTAAGCCAAACGACTAACTCAGGGCAGTGGATGCAAAATAATTTAAAAAAATAAATAAAAGTTGTTTTTTGTTTTGTTGAGGCGATTTAGGGGCAAAAGATAATTAAAAAATAGCCCCCGGGCGGGGGCTATTACAAAGGCTGGTTAAACTGCGCTGATTGGCGCGATATAGAGAACCTCAGTAGGAGCGCCGGTCGGTGAGCCGCCATTCGGCTCAAGGCTGACCGCCAGGGCTGCAATATCGGCTAAATCAAACCAGTCCGGGCGGCTGATAGCCAGTTGTCCGCCTTCCGGTAACAGACCCAGCGAGATCGGTGCACCGCCATCGGCAGGGACCATCCAAAGCTCAAAGTCTTTATCGGTTCTGGCAGTCAGATTTGCGGTAGTTCTGACTGCCAGGGTAGAGGTGCTGATCTCAATCAGCCACAGCGGTGTTGCTTCAGCATCGGTGACAACGGCTATATTCGTTACCGGTGCCTTGACTGGTGGAGTAGCCGGCATCAGCACTACCGCCAGAATAATTGCCGCTGCTGTTGCCAGTCCGGCGATAGCCTGCCATACCACTGGTCTTGAGGATTTGGCGGCCGGCATTACCACCACATTGCTGTCTGCTGAGTCATCAGCAAGTCCCAGTTGGCGTTCAATGGCCTGCCAGACTGATGCGGGTGGCTCAACCGGCTGCACGTTCTGACCCAATCCGTTGAGATATTGCTCCCACATCCACGTAGTTTCAGTAATCAGCTGGCTTTCCATCATCAGTTGTTGATAGCGCCGGCGAGCACCGCCGCGTAAGGTACCCAAAACGTATTCTGCGGCCAGTGCATTGCGTAAAGTTTCGTTCTTATAATTCATACTGACAGACACCTCTGCAAACTTTGCAGGCCCCGACGGATCCAGCTTTTAATCGTACCTAATGGCGAGGATAAGTGATCGACCACTTCCTGGTGAGACAGGCCGTTAAAATAGGCCAGATGAATGGCCTGGCGTTGCTGATTATCCAGCTCATCCATACATTCGTTTAACTTCGGGTGGGCTAGTTCACTGGCAGCTATATTGCTGTTTTCATCGGGATGGTGATCATCGTCATCCAGCGGCGTTTCTTTCCTTACTTTGTGGTAGCGCATCAGATCCAGCGCCCGGTAGCGGGCAATACTAATTATCCAGGTTAACACCGTGCCTTTCCCTCGTTGATAGCTGCCGGCGTTATGCCACACTTTAATGTAGGCATCCTGAGTGGCTTCTTCTGCCAGAGCGGGGTTTTGTAGCATCTTCAACACTACCGCATACACCTGACCGCTGGTAATTTGATAGAGCCTGGCAAAGTCCTGCTTTTTTCCCTGCGCTGTGCCACACAACAAGGGTAATAAGGTTTCCTGTTCCATTGTTTCCTCAATTTTTGATGGGCCTGTCTGGCTTATAACGATTCAGTGCTTGGATTGGATGCAGATTTATCCTCTTCTTGCTCTTTTAATATGGGTAAGCGTACCTCAATCACGGTGCCTTTGCCCACGCGGCTGTTAATCGCCAGTTTGCCTTTGTGTTTTTCAATCGCGGAATAGGCCACAGAGAGGCCGAGTCCCTGACCTTTGCCTTCAGGTCGGGTAGTAAAAAACGGTTCAAAAACACGCTTCAGATTGGCTTCACTGAT
>NZIK01000028.1 GCA_002691625.1 Alteromonadaceae bacterium | reverse complement strand
GTGCAGAGGACTTCCACCTCCAAGTCATCAACTCACCACCACAGTGAGTCGAACAGTGCTAAAGCACTACGCGCCATGCCCGGCGCACCATTAAAAAAGGGTACGTCCAAAAACGTACCCTTTTTATATTCTCTGCAAAATATTACTTGCTGGCGTTAGCTACCGCTTCTTTAGCCAGATCGGTAATGCGGTCCCAGTCACCATTCTTGATAGCGTCGTCTGGTGCCAACCACGAACCACCTACGCAGCGTACGTTAGGTAACGCCAGGTACTCGTTGTAGTTATTCGGGCCGATACCGCCAGTAGGACAAAATACCGTTTCAGGGAACGGACCGCTGATAGATTTAATGGCTTTCACACCACCAGACGCTTCAGCCGGGAAAAACTTCAGGTAGGTATAACCTGCATCTTTCGCTTTCATCAGATCAGAGGTTGATGAAATACCCGGAATAAGTGGGATTTCAAAATCGTGACCCGCTTTTAACAGGTCATCAGTCATACCAGGACTGATTGCAAACTTAGCGCCTGCCTCAACAACCTGCTTTAACTGCTGAGCGTTAGTCACAGTGCCGGCGCCAATTAACGCATCAGGAACTTCATCTGCAATTCGCTTAATCACATCCAGCGCAGCCGGGGTACGTAAGGTCACTTCCAGTACTTTAATGCCACCTGCCATCAGAGCATGAGCCAGCGGCACCGCTTTTTCCACATCTTCAATAACCAGTACCGGCACTACCGGGCCTGCGGCAAAGATGTCTGCAGGTGAACTTTTCCAATTAGTCATAAAATCAACTCGCAATCTGTTGTTGTAAATACGCTGATGCGCCTAATAAACCATGGTCCGGTTCATTAATCAGGTATGTCGGAATATCTTTAACGTAATGTTTCATGCGTCCTTTGGCTTCAAAACGGGCTCTGAAATCGCTGTTAGTCAGAAACTCCGTGAAGCGGGTAGCGATTCCGCCACCAATGAATACGCCGCCGGTTGTGGCCAGATTCAGCGCCAGATTACCGGCGAAACTTCCCATGATCCGACAGAACTGGGTCAGTGCAGATAAACACACTTCGCACTGGCCATTTAATGCCTGTTCGGTCACCTGAGCCGGATCGGTAATTGCCGGCTCTACACCCTGATGCAAAGCCAGAGCACGATAGATATTGAGTAATCCACGACCAGACAACACGTCTTCGGCAGATACCCGGTCGAGTTCGTTTTGCAGATGACGCCACACCACGATGTCTGTTTCATCAACCGGCGCAAAATCCACATGACCACCTTCACCGTCGAGTGTTTTCCACCCTTCAGCAGTGTGCATCATGTGCTCAACGCCTAAGCCGGTGCCGGCACCAAAAACGGCAACGTTACCTTTATCAACCGATTGACCGGTGCCTATCTGGATAAGCTGTTCTGCGCTTAATACCGGCAGTGAATGAGCAACTGCGGTAAAGTCGTTAATTACAAACAAATCGTTAAGATTGAGCTGCTGCTTCAACACACGCTGCGAAAAAGTCCAGCTGTGGTTAGTCATTGCTACTTCGTCACCGGTAACCGGACAGGCTATGGCGATACAGCCCGCACTGAAGGTTTCACCGGTATCAGAAAAATACTGTTTCAGAGCAACATCAATGCTGGCAAAGTCATTACACAGATACTTCTTAATATTGCTCAGGCCGCTTTCGGTTATGGTGGCAACACGAATGTTCGTGCCGCCTACATCTGCGACAAACCAGGCGCTCATACATTTTGCTCCTGCGTGTAAAACAGCGTACAGGCACCTTCTTCTGCGCCGGAGATCACACCGCGCATACCGCCAAATAATTCGCGGCCCATGCCTTCATGCTGCATGGTCAGGTCGGCAACCGCTGCAGTACGTTGCGCCAGTGTTGCTTCGTCAACGTGCAGAGTTAATGAACCGGTTTTGGTATCCAGCTCAATAATGTCGCCACTTTCCACTTTTGCCAGCAAGCCGCCTAAGAATGCTTCCGGGGTAACATGGATAGCGGCCGGTACTTTACCGGATGCGCCAGACATGCGGCCATCGGTAACCAGCGCTACGTTGTAACCACGGTCCTGCAGCACACCCAAAGGTGGCGTTAAACGGTGCAGTTCCGGCATACCAATCGCAGCAGGCCCCTGGAAACGAACAACCACAATACAGTCTTTATCCAGTTCACCTGATTTAAACGCAGCGTCGAGCTGATACTGATCTTCAAATACCACAGCGGGAGCTTTAAGTGTGCAATGCGGGTTACGCAGAGCAGAGGTCTTGATCACTGCCCGGCCCAGATTACCTGACAGCACATTCAGGCCACCGTCTGGCTTGAAGGGTTCTTCAACACTGGCAAAAACTTCTGTGTCGTGAGATTTAACCGGACCGTCACGCCAGGTAACTTCGCCGTCTTCCAGGGCGGGTTCCTTGGTGTACAGATCCAGTCCGTCACCGACGATGGTTTTGACATCGTTATGGATAAGCCCGGCATCGAGTAATTGTTTGAACAACAGCGCCATGCCGCCAGCTGCCACAAAATGGTTGATGTCAGCTGAACCATTCGGGTAGATACGGGTTAACAGTGGTACCGCATTCGAAAGCTCTGAGAAGTCATCCCAGGTAACGATAATGCCGGCAGCACGTGCTACAGCAATTAGGTGCATGGTGTGGTTTGTTGAACCACCAGTAGCCAGCAAGGCTACAATACCGTTTACGATCGCTTTTTCGTCAACGATATGGCCGATTGGCGTGTAGTTGTCACCCAGTGCAGTCAGACGTGTAACCTGACGAGAAGCCGCTTTGGTTAACGCATCACGTAATTCTGTGCCCGGATTAACAAAAGACGAACCCGGTAAATGCAGACCCATCATTTCAACCACTAACTGGTTACTGTTTGCCGTACCATAAAACGTACAGGTACCAGCTGAGTGATAAGACTGAGATTCTGCTTCAAGTAGTTTATCGCGGCCAACCTTGCCTTCAGCAAAAGCCTGACGAACCCGGGCTTTTTCTTTATTTGGCAAGCCACTTGGCATCGGACCGGCTGGTACAAATACCGTTGGCAGGTGACCAAAGCTCAGCGATCCTATCAGTAATCCCGGGACGATCTTGTCACAGATACCGAGCATCATGGCGCCGTCGAACATGTTATGAGACAGAGCAACTGCCGCCGACTGAGCAATGACATCACGGCTCATCAGGCTCAGTTCCATGCCCGGGTTACCCTGAGTAACACCATCACACATGGCTGGCACACCGCCGGCAAACTGAGCCACACTACCCACTTCCTTCACCGCGTCCTTGATAATTTGCGGATAGGTTTCGTAAGGCTGGTGAGCTGACAGCATATCGTTGTATGACGAGACAATCGCAATGTTGGCTTTCGTCATGCTGCGCAGATCTGATTTATCACTGCTGCTACAGGCGGCAAATCCGTGCGCTAAGTTACCGCAAGACAACACGCCTCGGTGTGGACCCTGTCCACGGGCGCGCTCGATTTTTGCCAGATAGGCCTGACGGCTGGCTTTACTGCGCTCAATAATGCGCTGCGTAACTTCGTTTACCTGTGTATTCATTACTGACTCCTACGGTGCCCATTTCAAGGTCACTTGTGCTGCGTTAATCACAGCAACAATTGGCTTTTCAGTGGCCGTGGCATTGGCAACTGCGTCTTCAAGTACCTGACGTTTCTTATCACCGGTCAGGTGTAGATAGATATTTCGGCTGGCGACAATCGCCGGCAGCGTCAGCGACATCCGCTGATGCGGGGCCGTGGTCGGCTGCGTAGCAATGCATACACGGCCGCTGTTCATGGCCAGACCATCTTCGAGTTGTTCACAGCACGGGAACAATGAAGCGGTATGACCGTCTTCGCCCATACCCAGGATCAGCACATCAAATGGCTGTGACATGGCCGATAAACGGCTTTCGCAAGCTAACGCTGCATCGGTGGCATCAGCCTCGGCTGATTTTATTTCGATAAAGCGCGCCGCGCTGGCTTTGCCAACCAGCAGGTTTTCTTTCACCAGGCGGGTATTACTCGCGTCACTGCTTTCTTCTACCCATCGCTCGTCAACCAGTGAAACATCCACACTGGCCCAGTCGATATCGGTTTCGCTTAATGTTTTAAACAAAGGTAACGGTGTACGACCACCGCTGACCATCAGACTTGCCCGACCGCGCTGAGCAATGCCCTCGGCAAGCTTTTCAGCAATCTCCGCGGCAAACTCTTCGTTCAGCGCCTCAGCACTTTCATATAATGATTGTGTTAATGGCATAATTACTTTTTCTTCGTGATTTTGCTTTCGTACCAGCTGCGGTCTTCACGCGCCAGCAATCCAATCGAAGCCACCGGGCCCCAGGTACCTGCCTGATAAGGCTCTGGCGGTTCGTTACTGGTGCGCCATGCTGCCAGTATTGAGTCGACCCAGGTCCACGCCTGTTCAATTTCGTCACGGCGCACGAACAGCGCCTGGTTACCAAGCATCACTTCGAGTAACAGCTTCTCGTAGGCGTCCGGGATACGGTCGTCGGAGAACTCTTCAGAGAAACTCAGGTTCAATTTGGATTTTTGCAGATCCATAGAGCCTGAACTGGTCAGCCCCGGCACCTTGTTCATTACGGTGATTTCGACACCTTCATCAGGCTGCAGACGAATTACCAGCTTGTTAGGTGGTAGTGCACTGAAGCTTTCGGTAAACAGATTGTGCGGCTGGCGTTTAAAGTAAATAACAACCTCTGATACCTTGGTAGGCAGACGCTTACCGGTTCTCAGATAAAACGGCACACCGGCCCAGCGCCAGTTGTCGATTTCAGCTTTAATTGCTACGAAAGTCTCGGTTTTACTGACCGTATTAGCGTCATCTTCCTCAAGATAACCCGGCACTTCCTTACCTTTAACAAAACCAGCGGTGTACTGACCACGTACGGTCACGTCATTAACGTTACTGGCATTGATTGGGCGCAGCGCTTTCAGTACTTTTAGCTTTTCGTCTCGAATGCTGTCGGCGTTTAGGTTCGCTGGCGGCTCCATGGCAACCAGCGACAAAATTTGCAACAGGTGGTTTTGCACCATGTCACGCATCTGGCCGGCATCGTCGAAGTAACCCCAGCGGCCTTCAATGCCCACTGACTCCGCTACTGAAATCTGCACATGGTCGATGCAGTTATGGTCCCAGTTAGTGGTGAAGATAGAGTTAGCGAAACGCAGTGCAATCAGGTTAAGTACCGTTTCTTTACCCAGGTAATGGTCGATACGGTAAATCTGGCTCTCGTTGAAGTATTCAGCCACCTGTTCGTTGATAACTTTCGATGATTTCAAATCGTGACCGATTGGTTTTTCAAGCACCAGGCGCACACTTGAATCAATAATATTACAGCCGTGTAAACCGCGGCAGATGTCACCATATATAGCTGGCGGAGTCGCCAGATAACAAACCATGGTGCGATCCGGATTAACATGGGGCTCCAGCGCTGCGTAGCTGGCGATATCTTTCATATCGATTTGCGCATACGCCAGTCTTTCTTTAAATTTGCTCCAGGTATCTTCGCAAACCGTTTCACCGGCAAACTCAGCCAGCGCATTCTTTACTTCTTCAACGTAATCTTCAGAGGTCAGCTCCTGACGAGCCACACCTACGATAGTTGTATCCGGATGCAACAACCCTGCTTTTTCGAGTTGGTATAAAGACGGCAATAACTTGCGTCGAGAAAGGTCACCTTTGGTACCAAACAACACAAAATCGCAGGCTTCAAAAGAACTATCCATCACCATGAATTTGGCCTTATTTCAATTTATACAGTGGGCTGCTGTGATACAGCATGCCATCGTGGTAATTTGTTGCCATATAGTTAACAACAAATGTAGTAAAATTACAACTTTTGTTTCGCATTTGAATTAACAAAAAACTTTCTTCGCAGATTCGCACCTCAACCCATGCTTGGTGCGGACTTAATCGTGTAAGTTTAGCCTAAATACGACCAAAGTAGTAATCAATAAAAAGGGCCGGAAACCGCCTTTTTACCCGGCCAGTGACCTCACACCCCGACACCATTGTTTGTTAGCTGCATCAGTCTCTTTTGCTCTATATATACAGCAAGTAAGCCAATTTACTTTGCCATTGGTCATACAATATTAATTTTAAGACGTTCACTAAAAACCGCCATTTTTTGAATTTGATCATCCTGAAGTTTAATTTCGAGATGAAATACCGCAAATCATGTTAATAAATTACATTTTTCTTGTACGATCTTTCATATTCAGTAGTATAGCGCTTGGGAGAACACACTTTTCACACTCAGTGTTATTGAAAATAATATGAATATTTTAGAAAAAATCACACAGCACAAATCTGCGTTCAGTAAATCGGANCGNAAGGTGGCAGAAGTGATACTGGCNAATCCTCAATCNGCGATCCATTCCAGTATAGCAACTCTGGCNAAAATGTCAGATGTCAGCGAGCCAACGGTTAACCGTTTTTGTCGTCGTCTNGANACCAAAGGCTTTCCGGATTTTAAACTGCACCTCGCGCANAGCCTGGCCAACGGNACGCCTTATGTTAACCGGCATGTAGACGAAAACGACGGNCCGGACGAATANACCAATAAGATATTNGAGTCGACCATGGCGTCGCTGGAAGTGGCCCGTCANTCTGTTTGTGTAAACACCGTCAACCGNGTGGTNGACCTGTTAACCCAGGCACAGCGTATTTCGTTNTTTGGNCTGGGTGCCTCAGCATCTGTNGCTCATGATGCATTGAACAAGTTTTTCCGTTTTAATGTNCCAGTGGTGTATTTCGAAGATATTCTGATGCAGCGCATGAGCTGTATGAACTGTAACTCAGGCGACGTCGTCATGTTGTTTTCACACACCGGCCGCACCAAAAGCCTGGTAGAAATCGCCCAGATTGCTAAANCNAACGATGCAACAGTGGTTGGCATTACATCGGCTGACAGCCCNTTGGCTAANGAATGTACCTATGTATTATCGCTGGAAGTCCCGGAAGATACCGACATGTATATGCCCATGGCCTCAAGGATTGCCCAGTTAACCCTGATAGATGTACTTGCCACCGGGTTTACACTGCGTCGTGGCAATAAGTTCCGTGAAAATCTTAAGCGNGTNAAAGATACGNTGCGTGGCTCCCGCTACGAAAAACGCGGCAACGAAGCCTAATNCTCTCNNAGNGGGCGGATTNTTCTGCCCGCTTTTTTACATCGNGTAAAAATTTTTTTNGATATCAGTNACCACCTTCCAATCCCNTCACCCACNCGCTNNCNCAGGGGTTAGCGGTTCATTTGTGTTACTTTTTATTGCCANCGCTGTTCAGACCATCATAAAGAATCTTTAATCAACCATTCACAATTTGGTCAAATTCGTCTACTATTTTGTAATTAAATTACGAAATAGATTTTCAGCTATACTTAATCACTGGTTGTCCCACATAAACTATTAACAAGCGATAACACACATGACTAGAAGAACGAAAATCCTGGCTACTTTAGGGCCTGCTACAGACACGCAAGAAAAAATTGAAGCGATTATTGCCGCCGGAGCAAACGTAGTACGCATGAATTTTTCCCATGGCCAGGCCGAAGATCATATNGAGCGCGCCAAGCGTGTNCGCGCNGCTGCTGCCAAGCTGGGCAAATACGTAGCGATTTTAGGCGACCTGCANGGGCCAAAAATCCGGGTTTCACGCTTTNCCAACGATAAAGTTTTCCTTAANGAAGGCGACCCGTTTGTGCTGGANGCAGAGCTNGACCGCGATGCAGGTANNGAGCAACAGGTTGGTATCGATTATAAGGCGCTGCCTGANGANGTTAGCACCGGCGATATCCTGTTACTCGACGATGGCCGTATTCAATTAGAAGTGACCGGCGTTGATGGCCGNAAAGTNCTGACTAAAGTAACNGTAGGCGGCAAACTGTCTAATAATAAAGGCATCAANCGTCTGGGTGGCGGTTTNTCTGCTGAAGCNCTGACTGAAAAAGANAAGCGTGACATCCTTACTGCCGCTGAAATTGGCGTTGATTACCTTGCAGTCTCTTTCCCACGCAGCGGTGCAGACCTGAACTATGCCCGCGAACTGGCCGAAGCAGCCGGCTGTAAAGCCAAAATCTGCGCCAAGGTAGAACGCGCTGAAGCCGTTGCTACGGATGAAGCCATTGATGACATTATCAGCGCATCAGACGCGGTAATGGTTGCCCGTGGCGATTTGGGTGTGGAAATTGGTGATGCAGAGCTGGTTGGTGTTCAGAAAAAGCTGATCGCCCGTTCTCGTCAGTTAAATAAGGTGGTTATCACGGCAACTCAGATGATGGAGTCGATGATTGAAAGCCCAATGCCTACCCGTGCAGAAGTAATGGACGTGGCTAACGCTGTACTGGACGGTACCGATGCGGTAATGCTCTCAGCAGAAACTGCGGCGGGTAGCTATCCGGTTGAAACCGTAAAAGCCATGGCCCGTGTTTGTGAAGGCGCAGAAACCCACCCAAGTGTAAAAATCTCCAAGCACCGCATGGACGAACTATTTGGTTCAGTGCACGAGACTATCGCTTTATCAGCGGTTTATGCTGCTAATCACTTACCGGGTGTAAAGGCTATTGTAGGCTTAACAGAAAGTGGCAGCACGCCGCGTCTGATGTCGCGTATCACCACTCCCCTGCCGATTGTTGCCATGTCACGTCACGAAGAAACGCTTAATCTGATGGCGTTATACCGTGGCGTAAAACCGGTTTTCTTTGACTCTCGCGACAGTGCACCCGGTGAGCTGCGTAAAGATGTCGTAGCCCTGCTGAAAGAGAAAAACCTGGTGGAGAACGGTGATATCGTGATCCTGACCCACGGTGACCGCATGGAAACTATCGGCGCCACTGACGCGATCAAAATTATCGTCGTTGAATAAAACCAGCAATACGCTGCATGCTGAAGCCGGGAACGCCAATGGCGGTCCCGGCTTCGCTATTACTAACACTCCACAACCATCTAGTCGCCTGCCCCGTAACATTTTCATTAATCGCCAAAGCTCTCGACAACCGTTTCCCCCTAAACCTATTTATGCAGTGTTAACCTGAGTGACTTGTTAGTGCTTGCGATTTCCAAAAAATGCCCCGCCACTGGCGCAGCCAGACAATTAAAACCAATGCCCCCATGTCCATAGAATTCTAGTGCCCATGTAATTTTGCATGACATCCCGCCGCCACCGTGAAAAATTGCGACACATTCTGAAAGCGAGACCAGTTAGCGCTGAGAAAATAACCACCAAAATACAATAAACCATTGTTTAAATTAATGATTTACAACCTGGCATAGCACTCGCTTTGTAAAATATGACATTCCCTGTAATGGGGTCATTCATCAAATTGGAGTGTATATATGACACGACTTGCAAAACTCATTGCCTTAACGCTTTCTCTAACCACCGGCGCAGTTTCTTCGGTTTACGCAGCCCAGAAAGTGCAGGACAACGAAAAAGCAATGAATCAAATTCAGACTTCTGTTGAACAACAACAGTTTGATGATTCAACGTTACAAAAATTTACCGTGGCGATGTATGCAGTACAAGATGTCGCGAAAAAGTTTGAGGTTAAGCTGCAACAAGAGCAATCCACCGAAAAACAGCAGCAACTGCAAACCAACGCGCGTGAAGCGATGGTAGACGAAATAAAACAAGCTGGTCTGGAGGTAAAAACTTATACCACTATCGCTCAGCGGGTGCGTCAGGATGAAGCGCTTCGCCAACGGATAATGAACATCGTTAACGATCAGGATAATAGCTAGCCTTTCCTATCAGCAATGCGCCACCGACAGGTGGCGCTTTTTTTCTCAGTAAAGAGCAGTGTCAGAATAGCCGTTATGCAAAGACAGTAAAGTAGTCTTCCGGTTCAAGTTCTGGCTTGGGTCCTGCGTCTTGTGCTGGCGTACCCAGATATAAAAAGCCAACAATTTCGTTGTCGGCAGATACACCCAGCCCTTCTTTTACAATATTGCAATGGGCATAATCGCCGGTGCGCCACATGCCCTGAAAGCCCTGGGCAACCGCAGCCATTTGCATGGCCATAGCCGCACAACTGGCCGACGCGAACTGTTCTACCTGAGGCACTTTTTCGTGTTCCTGATAGGCCGTGGTGATCACAATAATCATCGGCGCACGGGTAGGTAACTGCGGCGCGCGCTGTATTTCACGTTCCGTTTTATCATTATCAATAGCAGACTGCTCAAACAGTGCACCGAGCTTGTCGAGTCCTTTGCCCTCACACACTATAAATCGCCATGGCTTAAGTGCCGCGTGATCCGGCGCCCGCAAAGCCGCGCGTTTAATATTATCCAACGCCTCGCCAGCCGGTGCCGGCGCGGTTAGTCGGGGCTGTGAGCGACGATTGATAACAAGTTCCAGTGCATCCATGGTGCTCTCCTTCTGGCAAAATAATTAGTTTACCCGTGCTGATACGGGCTATTTCACAAAAAGACCAGCATACTGGCAAGCGATTTTAGTGCAATCCCTGCAATATAATTTATTAGTGATTAAAATGCCGCGCCAGATAATAATCAATACTCACATAACGCCCGCCACCAAAGCAGAACAGCACCATAAGCATAATAAAATAAGTAGCGGCAAACTCTATACCGTTATTCAGGATCACAAAGTTACCACTGGATGTCAGCCAGTCGATATAACCGTGTTCGTTAAGAATAGCTTTCGCTGCAGAGAGCTTCTCAGGGGCCGCCATGACAGATTCATTTGTTAACAGCGTACCATCGGCCAGCCAGCTGCCTGCATCGGCAATAGCCGGCCATCCGTACTGCCAGTGGACGGTAATCATGGCCACTACCATGGTTATCATTAAAGGAATAGCGGTTAGCCGGGTAGCCAGGCCTAGCACTAAAAACGCAGCCCCAATAAACTCACTCAATGCAGCCAGGCCAGCCAGTAAAAATGGCAGCGGCAACCCCAACCCGTAGTCCGGATTACCAAACCAGTCTACCGTGCTGTCGAAGTTAGCCAGTTTCTGCCAGCCCGCCTGAGCCATAACCGGAGCCAGATATAACCTTGTTAGTAACAGGGGAATACCGTTCAGGGATGCTGCCATCCCATTTAATTTAGTATTTAACTTACGGATAATTGCGCTCACCACGGTTTACCTCAATAATGCCAATTACGATTAAGACCGCGGGGTAACGTTATTTCTTTCAATCGATGAGTCGTTTTTCTCAGTTAATGCAAAAAGGTCAGCGCAAGGTAAATTACAGGCAACGTCAGGGACGCCTGTTAATGACCCTGTCTGATGAACAGCACAAAGCCATTGCCAGGTTGATTCAGCAATGGCTGGATGACAGTGCTGATCAACCTGCTGCATCTTCTGCCAAAAAGAAGCGTCATAGATAAAGGCAATAACATTTCATTACAAAATTAACTCGCGATAATTTTTTGAATCGATAACATTAGGTTGTTTTGTTAATTAGGTAAGTAGTCAGTATGGCCGAAAAAAGTAAAAGCTGGACCAAAGCGCTGTTTGTGGGGTTATGGACTGCCCTGAATTTTTGTCGAAAATTATTTTTCAACGTTGTGTTTCTGGTCATTATCATAGGCATTATCGCAGTGGCCAGCCGTGAAGAGAGCGTCCCACAGGTAACCCCTGGCAGCGCCCTGATGCTTACCCTTAATGGCGCACTGGTCATTCAGAAAACAGCGGTAGATCCGGTATCTGAGTTTCTTCAGGAAGCATTTGACGAAGAGCCTGATAACCCGGAAGTGCTGGTTCGCGATGTGGTTAAAGTGCTGGAGAACGCCAAGGCTGATAAGCGTATTAAGGCGGTAGTACTTAACCTGCAGGGCTTACGTGGCGGCGGCCTGGATAAGCTNCGTACCATTGCNGAAGCCATCGACGATTTTAAAACCTCCGGCAAACCTGTACTNGCCGTTGGCGACTANTACACNCAGTCTCAATATTACCTGGCAGCCCATGCCGACAAAGTGTANCTCAACCCTATCGGCGGNGTCTCAATNGACGGTTANGCNAATTACGGNATGTACGTAAANCGNGCGCTGGAAAAGCTCAAAGTNAATATGCACATTTTCCGTGTNGGTACGTTTAAGTCGGCGGTTGAACCCTATATCCGCGAAGATATGTCTGACGCAGCNAANGAAATGAATGAGCGCTGGCTNAATNANTANTGGGNGCAATATAAAGCTGATGTTGCNGCTGCGCGCGGTGTTGACATCAATAACTTTGACGANAGNCTTGANGTGATGCTGGAAAANTTNGAGCAGGCNGGNGGCAACTCTGCCCANTANGCNATNNAGAAAGGCTGGGTNGANGAAGTCAAAACCCGNGANGAAGTGCGNCAGGAAATTATTGCCCTGGTNGGCNANGACGANAANAACCGTGCNGGTTTNAANCTCACNACCTACCGNAANTANAACCGGGTNATTAATCCGCCNATGCCCATGGTNGCCCGTCAGGGCGATAAAGTGGCNGTNGTAGTGGCTAAAGGNACTATTATGGACGGTGAACAGCGCGCCGGNAACATTGGNGGCAACAGCACCGCANAAATATTACGTCAGGCNCGCCTNGATGACGANGTNAANGCGGTAGTGCTGCAGGTNGANTCGCCNGGNGGCAGTGCATCNGCGTCNGAGATTATTCGTCAGGAAGTGCTTAANNTACGNAGNGCTGGCAANCCNGTNGTGGTTTCNATGAATACNTACGCCGCTTCNGGNGGTTACTGGATTTCGGCTTCNGCNGATAANATNTTTGCCAGTCCNAGNACNATTACCGGTTCGATTGGTGTGTTTGCTGCANTNGCNACCTTTGAGGATGCCGCTGATTANCTGGGCNTTGATACCGACGGTGTCGCCACTACAGANATGGCCGGATTCTCTACNNTGCGCGGNATTGANCCNGTGTATAAGCAACTNATTCAGCGNAGTATTGAAANCAANTACAGNGAATTTTTNANCCTGGTNGCCANNGAACGNGGNATGGANGTNNNTGCNGTAGATGANATTGCCCAGGGCCGNGTATGGATTGGNACCGATGCGCTGCAAATTGGNNTNGTNGANGANNTGGGNACNCTGGANGATGCCGTNACNGCNGCNGCCGANCTGGCCGGTGTAGANNATTACGANACCGTTTANNTNNCCCGTAAGCTGTCTGANAAAGANTTGTTCTGGAAAGAGTTTTTTGGNCAGGCGGTTATNTACGCCCTGAAGCTCAATCTNATTGATAACAACAATATTCTGACNGGTCTGNTGCGTGAAACCATGGCGCAGGTTGATCTGNTNTCATCNCTCAACGATCCACANAACATTTACACCCTGTGTGTGCGCTGCNGNGTGATGGANAANCATTGATATCCGCCANCGATAAGCAGTTACTCAANGACCGNCTCGAGGAGTTATANCTCGGGGCGGANANCTATTTCAGGCGAACGTTTGTACGCCCNACCCTNACCTTCAGACGCAGTGGCCGNCATGCAGGCACNGCNTTTTTNCAGCAGAACNGGATAAACCTNCACCCNGTNTTNTTTGCTCACAATCAGCAAGCTTACTTTTCCGACGTGCTGCCCCATGAAGTCAGCCACCTGTTGGTTTATCAGTTGTACGGGCGGGTAAAGCCCCACGGTAAGGAATGGCGGGCAATGATGCAGGAGGTGTTTAACTGCGCCCCCGAAACCCGCCATGAATTTGATTTATCACCACTGAATATCCCCAGTGCGCGCTATCGTTGTGGCTGTGGAGACGTTGAGTTGAGTATCCGCCGGCATAACGCTGTAGTACGCGGCCAGCGGCAGTATCAGTGCCGCAAGTGCAAACAGATATTACAACCGGCAGCTTAAAACCACTGACGGGTAAACGCCTTATCCAAATCTTCGAAAGCCGTTTTCAGCAAGCGGGCTAATTCGCGATAACGGGGCTTATGCTGCGGGTTTTGCACCGCACACCCCTGGGCTCGCATTTTGGTGAGGACTTCCTGATACCAGTGACGTAACTGTGGCGGCAGCGTCTGATTAGAGCGCTTGCCCAGCCACAATAATCCCTGCATTGGCATACTCAGAAAAAAAGCGCCTACGGCAAGGGCCTGAGGCAGGTAATCTGTACCAAAGGTATTAAGCATGGTAGCGCAGGCTAGTACAGCCACCGGAGGCATAAAGCGCACCGCAAACCGGGTGGCTGCCACTACACGGCAATCCGGGAACAAGGTGTAAAGCTCGCGCTTTAACGGCCAGGTTTTCATGTATTCCTGTCCGTCTTTAAGCATAGTGGTAACTGACTGGGCCATAGTGAACCTCGTAAGTGATAACCGCAACCTTGGGTGGCTATACCGTAGCAAGAGTAGATGCCTGTTTACTAATAATAGTCCGGAATGTCGAAAATGGTTTATTTAACGATGAATTTCCGGACCGCTTTTAAGATAATATCACAGCCGGGTATTGAAAGTATTCGATTCGACCGCACAATGTCTCATAATAACCTATGATTGCAGGGTGACAGGTAATCTGTAGCATACGCAACTGCGTATAACTGACCTTATTTCGGTGCAGTGTTATTGCAAATAACCTTTCACCTACCGCATTAACCAATACGATGTGCTTGTCGCGTACTGCTGCGTCAGGCGTTAACTGGAGAAAAACATGGCAGAAAGCAGACACGTTCGTCTACTCATTCTTGGTTCAGGCCCGGCTGGTTACACCGCCGCTGTTTATGCAGCCCGAGCAAACCTGTCCCCGACCCTGATCACCGGTATGCAACAGGGTGGCCAGTTAACCACTACCACCGAAGTAGAGAACTGGCCTGGCGATCCGGAAGGCCTTACCGGACCTGATTTAATGGTTCGTATGCAACAACATGCCGAGAAATTTAATACCGATATCATCTTTGATCACATTAATAAAACGGACTTAAGCAAGCGTCCGTTCACCCTTTACGGTGATAGCGGTACTTATACCTGTGATGCCCTGATCATTGCGACCGGCGCGTCAGCAAAATATCTGGGGATGCCTTCAGAACAGGCATTTATGGGTAAAGGTGTGTCTGCTTGTGCAACGTGTGACGGCTTTTTCTACCGTAACCAGAAAGTGGCTGTAATCGGTGGTGGTAACACCGCTGTTGAAGAGGCGCTCTATTTATCTAACATTGCTTCTGAAGTACATGTGATTCACCGCCGTGACAGCTTCCGCAGCGAAAAGATCCTGGCCGACCGTCTGCTTGATAAAGCAGAAAACGGTAATGTGGTACTACACCTTAACCGCACTCTCGACGAAGTACTTGGCGACGAGATGGGTGTGACCGGCGTACGGATCAAAGCTACCGACTCTGATGCCACCGAAGAACTGGATGTAATGGGTCTGTTTGTTGCCATCGGCCACAAGCCTAACACCGACATCTTCGACGGTGAGCTGGATATGAAAGACGGCTACATCACAGTAAACAGTGGTACTAACGGTATGGCAACACAAACCAGCGTGCCAGGCGTATTTGCTGCCGGAGATGTGTCTGATCATATTTACCGTCAGGCGATTACCTCAGCCGGCACCGGCTGTATGGCAGCGCTTGATGCGGAGCGTTTCCTGGACGCACAGGAATAATCCTGACTGGCGGTGGCTGTAGAGCCTCCGCCAGCCATGCTTTTTGCATGATTAGCCTGCCCTATTTAGACCCTGATACGCCCTTTCCTCCGGTCGACCATGCACTGGACGATCCCAATGGATTACTCGCTTATGGTGCCGATCTTTCGCCCGGCAGATTGCTGACAGCTTATAGTCAGGGAATTTTTCCCTGGTTTAGCGAGGGTGAACCCATTTTATGGTGGAGCCCCTCTCCCCGGGCCATTATTCCACTCGAAGGTTTTCGTGCCAGTACCAGCCTACGCAAACTCATGCGTAAACAACTTTACCAGGTCACGCTTAACCAGGATTTTACCGCAGTAATTCGCCAATGTGCGCATATCCCGCGTATTCAGTACGGCCAGACATCCACCTGGATAACCGAAGATATGATTGCCGCTTATCAGGCACTGCATGAATTAGGCCTGGCTCATTCGGTTGAAGTCTGGAAAGATGATAAGCTCGTAGGCGGCCTGTATGGCGTAGCAGTAGGTAAAGTGTTTTGCGGCGAGTCGATGTTTCACTGCTTGCCAAATACCTCCAAACTGGCCCTGGCCTATCTGGTGAATCATATGCAGCATCACGGCGGTGATTTTATCGATTGTCAGATGCCCACGGAACATCTTATGAGTCTGGGGGCAGTGAGTATTGAGCGTGATGCGTTCATTTCCCGTCTGAACAATAGCAATCAAACTCTTGATCAGGAGGGCTATATTTGTTCAGATTATCAGCAAACCTGGTGCGCTCAAGCGTTAAGTGAATAACCTGTATGAAATTTGGCATAACCCAAACATTCGACTGTAGCTATCTGCCTCGTAAAGAAGAGCAGTTGCTGGTGTATGTGGGCAGCCATTCAGATTGCGCAGTGCATTATCCGCAGCTGATACAGGCAGGATTCCGCCGCAGTGGCGAACAGGTATACCGCCCCTATTGCCAGCAATGTAGAGCCTGTCATTCTATTCGGTTGCCTGTGGCTGATTTTGCGCCATCACGAAGCCAGCGCCGATTGCTCAATAAAAATAAAGCCTTCACCACTCGTACCACTACCCAAACCAGCGAAGATTACTACCCGTTGTACGAGCGTTATATCACTGAACGCCACGCAGACGGCAGCATGTATCCGCCAAACCCTGCACAGTTTGAGAGCTTTCTCGCCTGTGAGTGGAACTCACCTCTGTTTGTTGAGGCCTATGATGGCGACAAACTCATTGCTGTCGCGGTAACAGATATCATCGATACCCGCGATCATTGCAATGGGTTTTCGGCAATGTATACCTTTTATGATCCGGATTATCATCACCGCTCGCTGGGCACCTGGATGATTCTGCAGCAGATCCATCATACTCAGGCACAAAACAGGCATTACCTGTATTTGGGCTATCAGATAGATGACTGCAATAAAATGAACTATAAAAATAGGTTTTTACCCCACGAACGCTATTTTAATCATCAGTGGCATCGCTTTGAAAATGCGCAACAGGTGAGTGAAATGGCCAGCCGTAGCAACGATTTGATGATTGATTTAGTCCGCTAGGTCAGCATTTCGCCAATTAGCTTATTTAATCCTTTACTTATATCTATGAATTGGTTAATGTCTGCGCGGCGAAAAATTTGTGATTAATTGAGGTTATTGCTTTAGATGGCGAAAGAAGATTGTATTGAAATGGAAGGTACGGTACTGGATACCCTGCCAAATACCATGTTCCGTGTTGAATTAGAAAACGGTCACGTAGTGACTGCGCATATCTCTGGAAAAATGCGTAAAAACTATATCCGCATTCTGACCGGTGACAAAGTGACAGTGGAAATGACACCCTATGACCTGACTAAAGGTCGTATTGTCTATCGTGCGCGTTAATTCATACCGGCCTACGCCAGCTTACGCGATAATGTGATAAGCATAAAAAAACCCGAACCAAGTGTTCGGGTTTTTTGTTAGTTGTGTACGGCGTCCGGATTAATCACTGGACTCGGCGGCCGACTCAGTCTGATCTTCAGAGTTATAAACAAACACCAGTTTGTCGTCTTCTAAATCGACTCTTACATCACCACCGTTGCTCAATTTACCGAACAACAGCTCGTTTGCCAGCTCTTTCTTCAGCGACTCCTGAATCAGACGAGACATCGGGCGTGCGCCCATAGACTTGTCGTAGCCTTTTTCAGCCAGATGTGCTCTTGCTGCCGGTGACACTTCCAGTGAAACACCTTTGGTATCCAGCTGTGCCTGTAGCTCGATAATAAATTTATCCACCACCTGTAGAATGACATCGGTATCAAGGTGATTAAACCAGATAATCGAATCCAGACGGTTTCTGAACTCAGGTGAAAACACCTTGTTGATTTCACTCATGGCATCGTGGCTGTGATCCTGCTGTTTAAAACCAATAGATGTTCGGATAGTTTCCTGAACGCCCGCATTGGTCGTCATTACCAGTACCACGTTTCTGAAGTCCACTTTACGGCCGTTATTATCGGTTAGCGTACCGTGATCCATAACCTGCAACAGAATGTTGTAAATATCACTGTGCGCCTTTTCAATCTCATCAAGCAGNACTACCGAGTACGGGTGTTTGATTACCGCATCAGTCAGCAGACCNCCCTGATCGAAGCCCACGTAGCCAGGAGGCGCACCAATCAGGCGACTCACGGCGTGACGTTCCATATACTCAGACATATCGAAGCGCACCAGCTCAACGCCCATAATCTTCGCCAGCTGTTGCGTTACCTCGGTTTTACCTACACCGGTAGGACCAGCAAACAGGAAAGATCCAATGGGTTTCTCTTCTGTACCAAGACCCGCGCGGGACAGGTGNATGGCATCAGACANCGACTCAATNGCTTTATCCTGACCNAANACCACCATTTTCAGGTTACGNCCCAGATTNTTAAGCACTTCTTTATCTGACGCAGAGACCGATTTTTCCGGAATACGCGCCATCTTGGCAATGATTTGCTCAATCTCGCCCACATTTATGACTTTTTTACGCTTAGACTGTGGTAGCAGGCGCTGGCTGGCGCCNGCCTCATCCATNACNTCNATNGCTTTNTCNGGNAAGTGNCGNTCNTTNATNTACTTGGCCGACAGNTCTGCNGCCGCCTGCAGTGCTTTTTGCGTAAAGCGNACNCTGTGGTGCTCTTCNTAGCGTGANTTCAGGCCCTGCANNATNTTGGTAGTGTCNGTNACACTTGGNTCCNNCACNTCNACTTTCTGGAAACGACGNGCCAAGGCACGGTCTTTCTCGAAGATACCCTGATATTCCTGGTATGTGGTTGAACCAACACAGCGCAGTTCACCTGAGCTCAATTTTGGCTTGAGCAGGTTAGACGCATCCATTACACCGCCAGATGCCGCACCGGCACCAATGATAGTGTGGATTTCATCGATGAACAGGATGGCGTTTTTATCTCGCGATAACTCTTTAAGAATGCCTTTTAAGCGTTTCTCAAAGTCGCCGCGGTATTTGGTACCGGCCAGTAGGCCNCCCAGNTCTAACGAGTACACTGTGCATTCTTCGATAACCTCAGGNACCTGTTTTTCNACNATGCGGTANGCAAGCCCTTCNGCNATNGCNGTTTTACCTACGCCNGCCTCNCCCACCAACAGNGGNTTATTTTTGCGACGNCGACATAAAATNTGAATAGTCCGCTCCAGTTCAGTGTCGCGGCCTATAAGTGGGTCGATTTTCCCTTCCTGCGCCTGACGGTTCAGGTTGGTGGCATATTTAGCCAGCGCTGAGCCGGATTCATCACCTTCAGCGGCTTCTTCACTGGCTTCATTGGATTCGGGCGCTTCGTCTTCTGCTTTGCTCACGCCATGGCTGATGAAATTCACTACGTCCAGGCGGGTTACGTCAGATTTTTTCAGTATATATACTGCCTGGCTTTCCTGCTCACTGAAAATGGCCACCAGGACATTAGCGCCGGTGACTTCTTCTTTACCCGATGACTGGACATGAAAAACGGCACGCTGTAACACACGCTGAAAACCCAGTGTTGGCTGAGTTTCGCGATCGCTGGCCTGATCATCGAGGATTAACGGTGTGGTATCCTTCACAAACTCTACCAGCTCGCCACGGATATTATCGATATCTGCGCCGCAGGCTTTGAGGGCTTCCTGAGCAGCAGAATTATCTAACAAGGCCAACAGCAAGTGCTCAACCGTCATAAATTCATGACGATGCTCTCTTGCGAATACAAAAGCCTCGTTTAACGTCTGCTCTAATTCTTTATTCAGCATATACATTGCCCCTGTTAGGTTTATAACTCACGCCTGCTCCATCGTACACATCAACGGGTGTTGATGTTTGCGGGCATATTGATTGACCTGCATGACCTTTGTTTCTGCTATCTCAGCAGTATAAATGCCACATACAGCCTTGCCCCGGTAATGAACGGTCAGCATCAGTTGGTTTGCTTTTTCAGCATCCATTCGGAAAAAACGCATCAGAATTTCTACCACGAAATCCATTGGCGTGTAGTCATCATTGTTCAATAGGACCTTATACATCGGAGGCGGTTCAGTTTTCTTCCTCTCCTGATCGAGTAAGCGTTCCTTATCGATACTTATGGCGTTACCTTTACTCATAATTTAATCATAGTGCGTCTGCAAGCAATTTATCATCTTTTTACCATTAATTTGTGCGGAAAAAAATAAAATGCGCTTGCATAATGCGGTCAAAATATCTACAGTTTTAATATGTTTTGTGAGTGACGCACAAGACTAGCTGTCCCATGCCTTAATTGTATTGTGGGGGCAGTTTCCCGTGAGTTCAAGGATTAAGAGGAAGTCGATGTATGGCGGTTGGCAAAGTTAAATGGTTTAACAACGCGAAAGGGTTTGGATTTATTGTGCCCGAGGAAGGTGGCGAAGACATTTTTGCTCATTACTCAACAATACAAATGGAAGGCTATCGATCGTTAAAAGCCGGTCAGGAAGTAACCTACGAGGTTCAGCAAGGCCCTAAAGGCCTGCATGCCGAGAACATAGGTATTGTCGAAGACGAAGAGCGTTAACGCGCGCCAAAGAAATAGATTAAGTAACAAGCCTTACCCGGTAATCGAGTAAGGCTTGTTTATGCGACCACAAAAAGGCTGGTTTCCAATATCCGACGTATTTTTTTGTGCCTGACTAGTTTTTATTCCTCTTATTACTTTCAAAACAAGCAAGTCTTATTTGACTAACGCTTTACCTGGCTTTTCAGAGCTCAATCCACCTGCCCCTCACTGATTATTACGTTTCTACTATTGGCTGTGACTTCACTCACTGAGTGCACAAAGCGATATTATTTAGCTAAGCTGGTACGGACATGAATTCTTAATCAATCAGTTCCATTTATAGCGATTGCCGGTTGCTTTGCTTTTAACGACAAAGCATTGATAGACAAATCTTGCTCTGTTAAACCACGATTAATATCAATGCCCTTATACCACCACTCGTGGGCATCAATACTAATTGGCCCGCGTACACGCTCAAAGAAGTGCGTGGGGAAGGTAAAGCCATCTATTTCGGTGTATTTAAAATAAGTGGTATCGGCATGTGCGCCCTTCGTGGCATCGAAGCCATCCAGAGTGATATGTACCCGATAAGTTAACGCCGATTGTTTGTTAACCCATAGCGTAACGTAATCGCGTTCTGACAACCCAAAACCGGGGGTTAGCTGTGCGTTGATACGGTAATACGCGTTGCCATCTTCGGTTGTATCCGGCAGCCTTTGCCAGTTCTTTACCCTTTCATGTAACGCTAATGGGCCAAGGGTGAACAAGTAAAACGCGTCAGCGGTAAGTGCTGCCGCCGCATTTTTCTGCTCGTCACTGGTTATTACCCCGTTGTACGCCACTTTTATCACGTTCGGCGTTCGATATACCCGCTTGGTTCCACCTTCCCCCTGATAGTTTGCAAAGTATAATTGCTCATTTAACAACAACCTTTCTTCAGATTGTTGCCGATAGTCGGCATCTGCAATTAACGGCTGAATTTGGGTAACCAGAAAATGCCACTCGCCATCAATTGCCACGTTTAAATCATTCAACATATCAAGGTTTGCGCCACCGTGTTTCTCAAAAGTGAGGGCGAAGATATCATCAGCCGTGCGATTGTCCGGCAGTCGCTGCAGTACCTGCTCAAACTGAGGCGAGGTTTTCGCACAGCCGCCACAAACTATTACCAGCGCCAGCAGCACATATTTATTTTGCAAATTATTTAAAAAACCGGTTAGAGTAAATCCCATTTAGAATCTCTTTAGCTGTAATGCGTATGTGTGAATGTTATACAGCGAAGCAGTCGTTGTGGATTATTAATCGTCTTAGCAAATAACACCCGCTTAACGGGCAATATCAGGTAGGGTAAAAGTGACGGGAGCCTGCGTATTAGTGTCGCAGCGAGCCTGACAACGAATTAATGCCTTTATGAGAAGTCGACTCAGATCAACAAACCTTGAATAGATCTTAGATGCACGAAAACAGACTGTTTAAGGTAAGCCAGCCTTTTGAGGAGTTCCCTGATATCGCTCGGCGATTCAGGGATGACAAACTTGGATAATTTCAGGTATTACGAAGGGTGCCGAAGATGTCTGCTTTACGCCTGAAACATTTAACCAGTGTCGAGCTACCAGATTAGATAGCTCTTAATCCAAAGAATTCTGCAAGTGCATGAGTCACTATCCCCTGGTAATCACTTCGGTACAGTCAATCAGGCGATTTCCCATCATTACTCACATCAGGAGTAAGCAGCCGAATCATCATTAGCATTCCGGCCGCACTTCCCCCATACACGTAAAAGCTTTCACTGCCCTGTCTGTGCTTAATTGCTCGGGCTGGTTACATTTGGCAGCACGAAAGATCTCACGTTACCGTGCAAGCGGATCCACAACCCCGGATTGGCATCCAGTAAACCTGCCAGTTCCGTTTTGTGCTTAGGTAATGAGGTTTGCCTTACTTTCGCGTAGGTGTTGATTTTCGCCGGCGCAGTCTCTGCGTCCACCACCGACTGTACCACTTTTTTAGCGCTCAGTATGGCTGCGGGCCCCAGGGTAAGAATGAATTGCGCAGCACGGCACTGAGCTTCATCCTCCGCGCTAATGTCGCTGCCGCCGGCTTTGAACTTACTGATATGGTGCTCAAGTATGGAGCTGGAGATGGGGATGATGCCAGCCATATGATGAGCCTTGGCACCGGAAAAAGGTTTAATGTAAGCCAGGTGAGAGGCGTCATTGGCCTCCGGCCCGTGGCCAATAAAGAAAATATCCAGACCGCCTGAATTTTCAAGCTTATTAAGGTAATCAGTTAATGCCCCTTCCAGATCAGGGGTATCGGTTTGCATGGGCGTAAAGCTTTTAATTTTTGCAAAAAAGGCTTCACCCAGGATGCGCTCGAAATCACGCACAAAACTCAGTCCATTAGCCATGGCCAGTGGTGCCAGGGCATCCTGGGTAAATACGTTTAGCCGCGCTAAAACATCATCAAGCTCATTGGTCTGCGCTTTTTCACCAAGCTGTCGGTGTAACTGCTGTGCGCCCCTGCCCCCCAGTAATGCAATATTGATATCGCCCTGTTTACTATGAGCGGTCGCGATAAGCTCATCCAACATGGCCTGGCCAACGGCCTCCTCGGATGGGAGGACTTCTGGTTTGATCCCCCTGTCAATAAACGCCACTGAATTAAGTTGGTCTTTTTCCAGCCAAACATTGCCATTGCTTTCATCGCGTTTGAATAACGTGCTCGCGGTAGTCATAAACCAGCCCTTGCTTTGTAAAATAAACGTAAAGAGTAACTTCAGGGAAAAGGTATCAATTACACAATAAAATTACCAGTGCCACCGGTAGCATTTATTGCGCCGACTTATGCTTTAAAAGTGAGATTGACTCTTATTTGCTGTCACTGCTTAGAACTAACGTGGGACATTATGCAGGCAATATTCTTGCTATCAGAAACACAACTACGTAATCGAGGACGGCACAACCGATGAAAACGTAATGGTAGCGAAAACACTCGAAGAGTGGCGCATAGTTAAGCTGGCATCTATTTTAGCCAAACCCGAAGATTTCAGGTTTGTAAAAGTACAGCCTACTGCCCCGCCAGACTTTTTATAATGGTTGTCCAGTGCGTCATTGAATCGTAAAATCCATCAACTGGGACTCGCTCGTTTAACCCATGGGCATACATATCTTTAGGATTAAGAAATATGCTGCTTACTCCCCAGGTGGGAATACCTGCATTACGAAAGTGCATGCCATCAGTGCCACCAGATTCCATATAAGGCATCACCGGCACGTTAGGATAGCGTTTTTCTACCGCCTGAGTTATGGCTTTAAACACATCATCGCGTAGTTCTGAAACGGGGCTCTCAATATAGTCGGTAAGGGTAGTAATGCTTACATTGTCATTGGCGATGGCTTTTTGCAGCGTGGCTTTAACCTCTTGAACCTCCGAGCCCGGAAATACGCGGCAATTCACCGTGGCTTTAGCCGACTGTGGTAAGGCGTTTTCAGCATGACCTCCGCCCAACATGGTCGCAACACAGGTTGTGCGGGTAGTACCTACGTATTCAGGCATACTGAAAAGTGTATCAGCGGCGGCTTTATCCTGAGGATTGTTAGCAAATGTCATCAGCGCTTTACCGGTTTTTCCGCCGGTTAGCTGCCCGGTTTGCTGCAGGTAATTTAACGTCATCGGCGTATGCATTACCGGGAACCGAAGCGCCTGAACTGCTTTAAGGGCATCGGCCAGATCGTAAATCGCGTTATCCAAACGGGGCCGTGAACTGTGTCCGCCTGGATTTTTCACCTCCATTTCGAAAGTCACGTAGGTCTTTTCAGCTGCCTGAACACGGTATACCACCGCACTTGCGTCGTCGGTCAGAACCCCGCCTCCGGCATCTGTGTTTATAGCATAGGCCGCTTTTAGCAAATCCGGTCGCCTGGCAAGGTAACGGGTACTTTGCATTCCTGATTCTTCATCACCGGAAAAGGCAATAATAAGATCTCTGTCGGGAACATAGCCGGCTTTTTTTAGCGAGATAAAAGTGCCGGATATCTGTGCAATGCCAAATTTATTATCCAATGTCCCACGGCCAAAAAAGTACCCTTTATCCTGAGTTAACGTAAACGGCGGACGCTCCCAGTCTTTAGCAAGTGCCTCTACTACATCCATGTGACCTAAAAATAAAATGGGAGGATGTGGGCTATTCGCTTTGCCCCGATATTTCACTATCAGCGCAGACGTTTGCGCTACCGGAATAACTTCTACATCTTGTTCAGGAAAACCGGCACGACTAAATTCTGCGGCGAGGTAATTGGCGACTTCTGTTGCGCCGCCACTATTTTTTGACGAATCCATTTCAACAATGGTCTTATAGATCCCCAAGGTGGTTGTTGCATGCTCACTGTTTTTGTCTAAAGCTGCCATTGCCGGTGTTACTATCAGTGCGGCTAAATAAACCAGTTGAATAACACTGCGTGGTAAAATTGTCATGGTGCCTTCCCCTTATGCTCACTACAGCATAGCAGACAACAACACCGATCAGGCTTTATTTCAGACGTAAAAAAACCGGCCGAAGCCTAATGCCGATCAGTTAAGAAATTTATACTGATCGGTTGACCGATCTTTCTACGGGTTCACAATCCGATATCAGTCTCTGGTATCGGATTTTTTT
>NZIK01000101.1 GCA_002691625.1 Alteromonadaceae bacterium | reverse complement strand
ATATTTTAGTTCTCACACAAAAAATATTATGGAGTCCAACATGCACAATATAATCACAGGTGTTGATTTAGCGAAAGAAGAAATTCAGGTTTGCGTTTGCAAACGCAACAAGGTGCAGTCTAATCTGGCAATGACACCGACAGAATTTGGTTCTTGGCTAGCGTCGTCAAAACCAATGATAATTGTTTTTGAAGCATGTAGTACCTCAAACTATTGGAAGCAAAAAGCATTGGAATACGGGCATGATGCTCGATTAATTTCAGCAAAACTTGTTGCCAGTGTGAGACAAAACCAAAAAACAGATAAAAACGATGCTTTAGCGGTTGCGCAGGCCGCGCAACTCACAGATGTGTCGTTTATTAACGGTAAGTCAAAGGAACAGCAAGAGCTTCAAACCTTAGTTCGTCTGCGAGAGCTGGCCATCAAACATAAAGTCGCAATGCAACAACAAATAAAATCCTTATTGTTAGAGTTTAATATCCGTGTGTCATCCAGTCAGGGTGGGTTAAATGGTGTTGTTGAAAATGTTCTGGAAGATGCTGAAAACGGTTTTTCAATGATTTTTAGGCAAGCCCTGAATACAAGCTGGAAACAACTCCAACGGAGTATCGAATCAATAAAGCAGTACGATTTATATATAGAAAAAGCAGCAAACGAACACGAAACATGTAAATCACTACAGGCCTTAGAGGGTGTTGGCCCGTTAAACGCTGTGAACCTTTACATGGCACTGGGTTGTGGAGAGATGGGGCAATTTAAAAAAGGTCGCGATGCATCTGCTTGTATTGGTTTAACACCCATTCAGCATTCATCAGGCGGTAAAGTGAAATTAGGCTCGGTGGGCAAGTACGTTAAAAACAATATGCTCCGAAGTTGTTTAGTTAGCGGTGCGATGTCGGCAGTTAATCAGGCAATGAGACGACCAGCAAAAACCAAAAAAGAGAGGTGGATCCAGCAGATGGTTGAACGTAGGGGTAAGCGCTGTACAGCGGTCGCATTGGCGAATAAAACAGTTAGAACGGCATTCGCGATGTTAGCGAATGGAACAGAGTACAAAGCAGAACTATTGGCCGCTTAATCGAGGTTGTTGCCAACAACACAAATGCTCAATAAAAGATGAAAATCAGCTTGTTTAGTCAGTGCTTCGCTCAGAGCTTCGAGCTCGCTATCGAGATTTGACAACAAGTCCGCGTAAATATCATAGAGCCTGGAGTAGCTTCCCAATTAGAGCTCGTACATAAGCACGCATTAATTCTTCAATTGACCGCTAATGTTGTTGACAAAGGGGGAGTCCACATAAGCGAAAGCGACCAGTTCGTCAATGTCGGATACGTTAAACCGTTCCATCTGCTCATCAGAGATAGTTGATGCTGAACGAGGCGTTTCCAGAATTGACTTACCAAAACCGAAAACAGCTTCGACGTCCTGGCCAGGTAAGCTGCCCAGAGATCCTTTTACTTCAATTTTTTCGATTTCAGCATCAGAAGGCTCTTCCTGCGCAAAGGCAGCAGTTGATAGCATCAGACTGCTGGTGACGGCCAGCGCAATCGGTGCCACACTAAATTTGGTCGTTTTCATGGTGTTCCTCATGTTCTCGGATTTTTTGTTAATTTAAGTGAGATTTAGCTATGCAGACTTGCACATTGCAGGTTTAGTGCCAAAATCCTGTCCATGTGGTCAGGGTTGGTTTTGTTTTTAATTGATTGATATTTAAAGATAAAAATCATGGCCCTACAATGTCTTTTCGTTACTTAATTGTTAACGACGAATGTTTGTTCAGTGCGATGCACCATTTCAGGGAGTATTATCTGAACACTGCACCATGTAAACCTGAAGCCCGATCGGGACCGGGCCAGCTGTTTATTTCTCTGTAAATGGCTGTTGCTTTGTATCGTCAGTTTGCAAACTATCGGTACTGGTTTCGGCTTCTTTATTGCCAGGTAACACCACGGTCAGGACAATTGCAGTTAACCCGGCGGTGGTAACCGGAGATACAAATATGTTGCCGAGCCACGGTGGCAACTGGGCAAGCACGTCACCCACCATCATCACGCCCAGTCCCATGCCAAGCGAACAGGCGGTAATCAGGCTGTTGCGCTGAGTCAATGGCTCGCTGGTCAGGATTTTAACACCGCCAACAGCGACCATGGCAAACATCACCAGTGTAGCGCCGCCCAGCACAGGTTTCGGAATAGCTTGCAGGACTGCACCGATAAAGGGAAATACGCCAAGAACTACAAATACTGCCGCCACAAAGTAGCCCACTTTACGACTGGCTATGCCTGTCATCTGTATTACGCCGTTATTTTGCCCGAAGGTGGTGTTGGGAAAGGTACAAAAGATGGCCGCCATCAATGAGTTAAAACCATCACCCAGAATGCCGGCCCGGATCCGTTTGAGGTATTTTTCACCGCGGATCGGTAACTGACAAAATAAACTGTTGGCGGTGAGATCGCCGGCCGTTTCAATAGCCGTAAAAAAGTAAATTAACGCAATAGGTAAAAACAGCGCCCAGTCAAAGTTGAAGCCGTATTTAAAGGGTTGCGGAAAGCTGAAAACCGGTAGCGATGTCAGCGCCGTGAAATCGGTCATGCCAGCAAAAAAAGCGATAAGTGTACCCAGGCTCATACCGATAAAAATGGCGGATAATCTTAACCAGCGGTTACGATGGGCATTAAAGAAAATAATCACCAGTAGTACAGTTAGTCCCAGGTTTAAATTTTCCACACTGCCAAAATCATCACTGTTAAAACCGCCCGCCAGGTCTGTCATGCCGACCTTTATCAGTGAAATACCAATGGCAATGATCACAACTCCGGTGGTAATAGGGGTTATCACGCGTTTGAGCTGAGTAATAAACTGGCTCAGAATAATTTCAACGAATGCGCCCCAGAAACAGACGCCAAACATCATGGCGAGGATATCGTCGTTCGTTCCTCCCCGGGCTTTAATCGTCGTCCCGACCATCAGCAAAGCACTGATAAAGGCAAAGCTGGTACCCTGAATCGCCACCAGCCCACTGCCTACCGGGCCAAATCCCCGGGTCTGGATAAAGGTTCCGATACCGGTAACCAGCAGCGCCATGCTGATCAGGTAGGGCACTTCTGCCTGTAAACCCAACGCCGATGCGATGATCAGCGTAGGGGTGACTACGCCAATAAAACTGGCCAGAACGTGTTGCACCGCCGCCGTCAGGCTGACCATAAAGCCGGGCTTATCTTCCAGTGCGTAAAGTATGTGATGCTGTGACATTCGCTATCCTTGATGACACAAAGTGGGTTGATAGTCGCAGATAAAACGCCGTTTGGGGGCGGCTTGCGGTAATGACGAAACGCCGTCACGGGCAAGGGCTTCTGCAAACTGGCGCAAACGCTGCTCGTAAGTGGTTAGCGCGGCTTGTTTATCGTCTTCGGCTAAAAAACTGTGTTTAAGTGACTGACGGGCAAGGCCGGTCAGCTCCTGCCAGGATAAGTTAAACTCTTTTACCGCTACGTAATATTCATCGGTAAGAGTGCTGTCCCACATACCGCGATCGTCAGTAGNCAGCGCCACCGGAATATCGGTGCGCAAATACTCCGGAAATGGATGACTGGCATAATCTTCTGTGTAGTCGAGCAGGCGGTTACTGATCAGGTTAATTTCAATNAGGTACGGGCCATGGCGCATCANCAGCANGGTGTCCGGATCGGTAATGGTGTTCAGGCCGTGGCCNATNCGCTGNGCNCCNAGCAGCAGGGTGTCTTTTACATGCTGGTTAGGTTCATCAACTTCACCGGCGTGAATNGCCAGNTTAATCGCCGGATACTGGCGGCGTAATTNCCGTANCACCGGNAGNAAACGCANNGGATANCCTTTGTCGTTATCCTCGCGNCCCACCATGTTNATGCCCACATAGAGGTCGCGATGCTGATCNACAAANTCATACATCCAGCGNAAATGCTNTTCTGCATGGGGTAAAAAGCGNAGCAGNGCNTATTGAAAACGCACCGTAACGCCGGTNTGNCTGGCGGCTTNTGAGGCCAGCATATCGGTATAGACNTNCAGCGACGCTGCCGGCGACATTAACTCGCCCTCAGGAGTAATNCTGCGATCCACATTCACCTGCGTTTCAAGNTATTGNAANCCCTCNGCCGCGAATGCCTGCATATTTTTCAGCAGAATGTGGGCGCCAATATGCGGGTTGTTNNTNAGTTNGTTNAGTCGNTGCCAGTGGCGCTCAAANAACTCATTGCGCCCTTCATGGGCTTTATCCAGGCGAATACTGTTGAACCAGGCNAGTTTNGTATTTTCGTCNAGTTCACTGAGTAATTCGTATTCCTGTTTTTCACAGTCATTCANCGCGGCATAGGTGGAGGCCTGAATGGTCCGGAATAACAGGTTCTGCGGATTNGGNCCGNACTCATTGGTACCGTAGCCGCGGCATTGCAGTAAACGGGTTTTAGTGTAGTAACGGTANCCNCCATTTTGTTCCGGGCGGGTGGCAATGTCGTACCACCATTCGCTAAAGCCGGCACCACTTAAGTGATGGTGCAAATCGCCGCCTTTNGGCAGTGACCACAGCAATTTATAAAGGGTCTGGTCACTGGCANTCTGCTTGAATTCCCGGAACCAGGTGTTCATGTCGGCACTGAATACCGACAGNGAAGTCAGCGTCAGGGCGGCGGCAAACAGNANACGAAACAAAGGGGAGGCTGAACGGCGNCTATTGCACCGGNAAAACATACTGCACATATTGCTCACTGTAGACNTAAAAAAAGACGTTACGGNTGAAGCAATAATCTGACCATTTGGTCCGAATGNCGGGGCAACATTTAAGTTGCTGTATTTTAAAGATTATAATTACGCTGTGTAGTTTGCGCTTGCGGCGTTAAAAAGCCACTGCACCAGAGAGGGGCGTGACTGACTCATGAGCAGCCAGCCCCATACGGAGAACTCTGTGCGTTTAATTAATAAGGGAAGCCGTCGGGCAGGGTAACAAAAATCGAATGGCGGACTTCATTGTACATGGCGCGGCTGCAATGGCCTTCGCCTTCGGTATCTTCCAGTAATAACACATCACCGGCACCGTACACGTGGCGCTCNCCATTNGANACGGTAAACTCAGCGCGGCCTTTTAAAATGAACAGTAACTGGCGTGCTGGTGCAGGGTGCCATTTAAAGTCGTAGTCGGCGGGTGTTTCGCGAAAAATAATCGAACCNGCAGGGATCTTCTCTGATAATAAGCCGATTGGGCCGCCATCTTTAAGCGGGATTTCGGCTTCACCAAAATGGCTNTTNCCGTCTGCATCATTATAAATTCTGGGTATCTTCATGCGTATCATCCTTCTACTTGATAAATGGCCTAAAAGTCAGGCGAAAANGCGTCNAAAAATCGATAAATAACCTGTAANCTGGCNGCAACGTCGGCNCTGGTCACTGACTCACCAGGATGGTGACTAATACCNCCTTTGCAGCGCACAAACANCATGCTTACCGGGCANATAGCATCCATGGCCATGGCATCATGNCCNGCNCCNGAGGGTAAACTAACNGCNTTATGNCCNCTTAGCTGAATAGCCTGGGACAAGGTTTGCGANAGGTAAGGNTCGCAATGCACGGCATCGGCATGGTGGGTTTGCTGCCAGTTAACATCTATATGACGGCGCTGGGCAATNTCGCGGAACACTTCTTCAATCAGTTGCAATGCCGCGTCCCGNTTATGGTCGTGCTCGCTGCGGATATCNAGTGAGAAGTTNACCTGACCNGGGATCACGTTTACNGCNCCNGGCCTGGTTTCNAGTCGGCCGACNGTGGCCACAATGCCAAACTGGCTGGCAATAGACTCTACCGCCAGGACCATTTCGCTTGCNGCAACCAGGGCGTCCTGGCGCATATCCATNGGGACCGTACCCGCGTGCCCGGCCATACCGTTTAACTGCACATTCAGGCGTTTNGCNCCGGCAATNGCGGTNACCCANCCTACCGGCAGGTTCTTGTCTTCNAGNACCGGCCCTTGTTCNATNTGTACTTCGAGNTAGCCCAGNACGCTGTCGGGCTTAAGCGTTGCATCGCCCACCTTATCGAAAGCCAGACCGAACTCGGTCATCGCTTCAGGCAGTGACACCTTGTTCTCATCACGCAGTAACTGCCAGTCTTCTTTCCAGCGGCCGGTTAACGCGCGGCTACCCAGCAACGTAGAGCCAAAGCGGGTACCTTCTTCATCGCCAAAGCCGACGATATCAATATGAAACGGAAAACGGATGCCGTTTTCGAAACAATGATGTACCACCGCCAGCGGCGCAATGACGCCTAGCATGCCATCGTACTTACCACCGTTGGGCACGGTATCGAGGTGACTACCAAGCACCAGTGAACGCGCGTTGGCGTCGGTGCTGTGATAACGGCCCCATTGATTACCCGCGGCGTCCTGCCAGACTGTCATTCCGGCCTCGCGCATCCATTGGGCGACTACATCATTCGCCTGACGATGCTGAGGGGTAAGGTAGCGACGGTCAACGATGCCGGGCGACTGCGTAATCGCACCGAGCTGATCGCAACGTAACATCACCTGGTTGGCCAGGCTGGCAAAATCCATCATAGTGATGAACCCGAAAAGCTATCCAGCGCGGCGTCAACACCACCACCAGCAGGCAGCTTGTGCCCGGCGCGGCGTAACACGGTTTCCAGCGACTGCAGGGTGTGCAGTACGGCATCTTTTCGCGCGTTGTAACCCATGGTGCCAATCCGCCAGATACGGCCTTTCAGCGGACCGAAGCTGGTACCAATTTCAATATTAAAATCCAGCAACAGTTGCTGGCGGATTTGCTCGCCATCCACGCCATCAGGAATTTCCACGCCCACTACGTTATGCATTTTGTGCGCGAGGTTACCAAAAGGCTCAAGGTTCAGCGCCTGTACACCGGCCAGCATGGCATCGCCGGCCTGTTTATGGCGGGCAATACTGTTATCAATGCCTTCCTCGATCAGATTAATGGCGCATTCCCGAGCACAAAACAGCATNGAAGCGGCTTCGGTGTGGTGATTNAGGCGNTCCTCACCCCAGTANTCAAGCAGCATGGGAATATCAAAGTAGTTNGAGCGTATGCGACTGCCCGAGCCTGACTGGTGGGCAGATTCGCGAATACCGGCTTCAACGTGATGACGCTTGCGCACCAGTTCTACATAGCGATCGCTTAAGGTNATCGGTGCGCTACCAGANGGGCCGCCTAAACATTTCTGCAGNCCAACGGATACCGCATCGAGCTGCCATTCNTCGGTTTTAAACGGGTTACCGCCAATGGATGCCGTGGCATCAGAGTAGAACAACACGTCGTAGCGTCGGCAAATCTCACCTAAGTGCNCCAGTGGCTGNAGCATGGTGGTGGAGGTATCGCCCTGAACTACCGCCAGCATTTTAGGCTGTACTTCGCGNATGGCTTTTTCGATTTGCTCAGGTTCAAANACNTCGCCCCAGGGCACNTCAATACTGTGTACNTCGGCACCGGCACGNTCGGCAATTTCACACAGCAGGTGGCCAAAGCGGCCAAAAATGGGCACCAGCACCTTATCGCCGGGCTCCAGTGCNGANACCAGCACGGCTTCGATACCCGCGCGTGAAGTACCATCGACTAACANNGTNTGGTGATTGTTGGTCTCAAAGACCTGACGATACAACGCCATCACTTCATTCATGCAACTGGTCATAGCCGGGTCGTACTGGCCAACCAGCTGTTGTGACATGGCCGTTAACACCCGCGGATAGCAGTTTATCGGACCTGGGCCCATCAGCAGTCGGGGTGGCATGGTTAAGGGTTTCATTTTTTCTCCTAGAGCACGCTCTGAGCAAGCATTCTNACGCCGGTGATAAGCAGTACCACGGCAAACACTTTCTTGAGCTTTGCGGCATCCAGTTTGCTGGCCAGGCCAGCACCAACCGGTGCGAATAACACAGTAAGGGGGACAATGGCGGCAAAGCCAATCAGGTTAACCAGNCCGATGGTGCCATCGGGCGCATCGGCTGGCGCCTGACCAAAAATCAGCATGGTTANCGCTGCNGGCAGCGAGATNATCAGGCCAACCGCAGCGGCGGTGCCTACTGCACGGTGCGCCGGNTAATTACAAAAGGTCAGGGTAGGAACGGTAAGGGTACCACCACCAATGCCGACCATGGCGCTGAATAAGCCAATGCAAATGGCAATNATGCGCTGGCCAAGGGCACCNGGCAGGTCGTTAAACCAGGCGCTTTTGCTGCCNATAAACATGTTNATGGCAGACAAGCTGGCAATAACGCCAAACAGCAGGGTTAATACTTCACCGTTCACCTGGGTTACCGCGTANCTGCCAAGCAGNACGCCNAGCAATATAAANGGGCCCCAGCGTTTGAGCAGNTCGCTGTCGACGTTGCCTTTTTTACGGTGCGCGCGGATTGAGCTAACCGACGTAGGAATGATTGTTGCCAGTGAGGTCGCCGTGGCAATCANCATGGCNGAGTCGGCCGANACGCCNAGNGCCTGAAACAAAAAGTACAGTACCGGNACAATAACAATACCGCCNCCNACGCCGAGCAGGCCAGCCAGAATACCGGCAAATACGCCGGTGGCCATCAGGGCCAGAATCGTTGGCAGTAACTCCATGANTGCATCCATTACTGTACTTCTCCTGTTGCGGTANAAGCTTGCGCGAAGGCTTTGCCATCGCTNCGCGGATCGGTGGCCGCTTCGGTGGTGTCATCTGTGTGCAATACCACTGCGCCGGCATGGCCCATGAGNTCNTTNCAGGCATCAACCACCACCATATCGTGGCCGCGGGCCAGNAGATCTTCGCCAACGTATTCGTTAAGGTCGCGTTCNACTTTGAGGTTATGCGACTGATCGCCCCAGGTNCGACCCAGTAACCAGCGGCCAAGGGCAATGGNTTTATCCAGTGGCTGGTTGTGGTATACATAGCGGCTGAATAANGCNGCCTGAGTTTGTGGCTGACCTTCACCGCCCATAGTGCCGTAGCTGATNCGGCGGCCATCATTAAGCTCAGCAAAGGCCGGGTTTAAGGTATGAAACGGTTTTAANCCGGGCTTGAGTTGTTGTAAGTGGCCGGGCGTAAGGCTGAACGATGTACCACGGTTATTCCACACAATACCGGTTTGCGGGCTTACCACACCGCTGCCATANTCCCAGTANAGGCTTTGGATATAGCTGACCATGCGGCCTTCGTTATCACAGGCCCCCATCCAGATGGTGTCACCCAATTTGGCTTCCTGCGGCCAGGGCAGGGCTTTGTCCAACTTAATGGCCGNGGCCATTTCATCGAGCGCTTTATCGGTCAGGAAACTGTCGAGTTCAACACTTAAACGGCCCGGATCGGTAAGGTATTCGTTGCGCTTGATAAAGGCTTGTTTGGTACATTCAATCAGCAGGTGAACCATATCGGCGTCGCTGCTGCCCTGGCTGACCACGCGGTCGTACAGNGCCAGAATAATTAGCGAGGCGATGCCCTGNGTAGGCGCNGGCAGGTTGTAAAGTTTNCCTTTCGAGGTTGANACACTTANCGGCGTNACGACNTTGGCNTGGTACTGGTTAAAATCGCTCAGACGAATCGGTGAGCCNGCNGCCTCAAGATCNGCNGCCAGTTCGCGGGCGATATCGCCATGATANAAATCGTTCAGGCCGTTGNCGGCCAGNCGCTGTAAGGTATTAGCAAGCTTGGTGAGTTTAACAATTTTACCTTTTTTAAGGGCCTTACCTTTAATTAAAAACTGCGCAAAATGTTCGTCACCGGCTAACTCATCGAAGGTTTTGAAACTGGCNTCCGACATACTCTGNGTTACTTCGATGCCCCAGTTAGCCTGACTGATGGCGGTGGCCAGTAAGTCCTGCAGCGGCATTGAAGATTGCCAGTTGGCACTGATCTCCAGCGCTTTTTGCCAGCCAGCCACAGCACCGGCCATGGTTAACGCCGCTTTGCCGCCACGCGAGGGAATAGCATCGAGGCCCTGATAAAAATCGCTGTCGGCCAGACCNGCAGCGGTGCCGCAGGCGTCGATAGCTACCGGCGCTTTGCCCGGTTCACTGATTAGCCAGAAACCGTCACCACCAAGGCCGTTCATNTGCGGGTATTCCACCGCAATGGAAGCCGCTGCGGCNACCATGGCTTCAATGGCGGTGCCGCCGCGTTGCAGGATATCGTTGCCGACTGTCGATGCAGCATANTGTGGCGCNGTAAAAGCAGTGTGTTGTTNTTTTGTCATGCTTTCTATTCTTATTCCGTAAGGGTACGAGCCAGAGCNAACAGGCTGGTTTCACTGCCCGCNGGGCCTATCAGTGATAAGCCACAGGGTGCGTCATTCAGNCGAAATAACGGCAAATGCAGTTGTGGTAAACCCGCCAGTCCGGCTAAGGCAGTTAATGATAATAATTGTTTGCGGTAGTCAGTCAGTTCGGCCGCACTGGCGGTTAACCGTGGTGCACAACCCGGCGTAGTGGGCAGCACAATGGCGCGGTTATCGTTTAGCAGTGCAGCTAACAGCTGACGTACCTGTTGTTGTATANGTGTTGCGTGCTTTACCTCAGCGTCGCTGATCTGCGCGCTTTGGTTAAGTCGCTCGGCAATATCCGGTGCAAATACCGGCTGCGTATTGGTGATCCACTCGCCGTGGGTTTGCCAAATCTCACGCCCCTGTAACACCCTGAATGCTTCAGCCAGCGGTAGCTGTTCCAGCTGACTGAAATCACCTGCCTGTCTGGCTATTGGCAGGGAAGCAAGCCATTGATTAGCGGCGCTTGCCTGCTCACTGTTATCCACCGCCTTTTGGTACACCACCAAAGACGTCAGAGCCGGGGTATCAGTCACCGGCGAGTCGAATAAACAGCTCATGCTACGTTCGAGCANATCAAGGCTTTTTGTCATCACGCCGATAGTATCGAAACCCGGGGCGAGGGCTACCAGGCCGTCGGTGCTGATACGACCGTGAGTAGGCCGCATGCCGTACAGAGCGTTATAACTGGCNGGTACNCGAATGGAGCCGCCGGTATCGGTGCCCAGGCCAATGTCGGCCAAACCGGCCGATACTGCTACGGCCGAGCCACTGGATGAACCGCCGGGCAGGCGCTCAGGCGTTAGTGGATTTTGCGGGGTACCGTAATGGATATTTTGCCCGTTTAAGCTGTAAGCCAGTTCGTCCGTAATGGTNTTGCCNGCNACTTCGGCACCTGCTGATACCAGTTTGGACACGGCGCTGGCAGTGGNCTGGGCTAACGGGTGCGTTGCCAGCCAGTGCGGATTACCCGCTGTGGTGGCAGTACCTTCGATAGCAAACAGGTCTTTCACAGCCACGCGCAGGCCCGACAACGAATTAACGCTATCGTTTACTGCATTAAGAGCAGGTGTACTGGCTTGTTCAGCAGGCACCACAGTGGGCGCTGGTTGCCAGACAAATGGCGAACTAACGGTAAAATGATCCATGAAGTTTAATGTTACAGAAGGATACCTCTATGAAACAATCGTTTCACTCATAAGTCAAGTGAAACGTTTGTTAAATTGTTGTGNTTTTTGTTAACAGTGCAGGTGCGCCCCGGGGAGTAACCGGTCGGTAAGGGCATGGTGTTCGGGTTATCAGCGTTAAAAATACTGACCGCCTTGGCAATTTTACGTTCACTCTGTATCGTAAAGGTAATACTTNTCTTCGCGTGACTGTTTTTATGGTTCGTTCTCTGATCCCGATATCCGCGCTGTTGTTGTCTGATGCACTGTTACTGCTGGGTCATGGTTTACTGTTGACGCTNTTGCCNGTGGCCGCCAATCAGCTNGGTTTTNCTGCCNTNGAAGTCGCCTTAACCGGNTCGGCCTATTTTCTGGGGATNATCGGNGGTTGNCTGGCGACGCCNCATGTGCTNNAGCGGGTGGGGCATATCCGNGGGTTNGCGGTANTGGCCTGTGCTTATCTCATTTTCACCNTGCTGTTTGCCTGGTTACNGTCGTTTGTGTTGTGGCTGGCGCTGCGNTTNGCNCTGGGCGCNGGNGTGTCCGGGNTGTATATGATTATTGAGAGTTGGCTTAATGAACGCGCNGATGCNAGTAATCGNGGTACGATTTTNTCGTTTTACTCNATGCTCAACCTGTTGATGATNACNCTGGCTCAACAGNTACTCNTGTTAGCGGATGNCAGTTATCCGTTACTNTTNAGNATNGCNGCAATCTTTNTTGCNCTGTCGATNATACCNGTATCGCTAACGCTGTCGCTGGCGCCNGCGAAGGTCAACANNGTAANAGTGAGNTTTAAGAAAGTCTGGCAGCATTCGCATATCGCCATGATTGGNGCAGTGATCCTGGGNCTGGTNACNGGNGCTTTTTGGTCGCTGGGGCCGGTNTTTGCCGCCGANAGCAACTTNAGTAATGCNCAACTGGCNATGTTTATGTCGGCNANNGTNNTNGGNGGNGCCTGNTTNCAGATCCCGGTAGGGCGTTTTTCNGACCGCTANGACNGGCGNATNATTTTAATNTACAACGCNCTGGCNGGCGGTTTNATTTCACTGGNNATNGTGCTGNCNTCNTACTGGTCNGGNTTTGCNGGCTGGCCGGCAGCAATACTGGCGTTTNTNTGGGGNGGTACCTGTATGACNTCCTATGCNATTTGTCTGGCNCACGTGAATGACAATGCCACGGCGAAGGATTTTCTGCCCATCGGNAGTGGAATGCTNATCACTTATGGNNTNAGTTCTGCCATCGGTGGGCCGTTAGCCGCTTNNCTGATGGGNATNATGGGCGCNAAAGGACTNTATGCCTACATGACNTTNTTTNTNNNNTTATTTGCCGTTATCGTGATTNTTCGCCGTCGTAGNCACGTGTTACCTGATACCAGTGACTCGCATCCNNCNTTTCAGCCGTCGGCGGGTATTACCACGCCTGCGGCATTTGAGATTGATCCGCGCACCGANCATTTACCNGAGCANAANACGNCTGATNCNNGTGNGTNAGGTTGAAACCAGNTTTAGTCCTGAGCGCTGGTAATATCTGNCNGNGCGATTGNCTGTTAGCCAGCGCGTTTGTNGCTGGCTGCCAGTAANGTGCTTAACCAGAATAACCCCGTGGCCACGGCCAGTGATAACCAAACTGCNNGATGCCNAAGCTCTNCNGTGCCGCCCATTGCCGACATCGTCATATAGCTCCACGGATACCAGACCCAGTATTCTGAACTGCCNATTTGNACNATNCCCATNGTGGCCATNACCGCTACCGAAAGCGGTACAATGATGTTGCCAAACCGCCAGCTCACCGCGTGCTGGATGATCAGTACGGGCAGGGAAGTCAGTATTAAGGCTGGCATCGCGTTGAGTAATACCCGGCCGTATTCCGTTTCCGCTGGTGTCCCTAATACGTTCATCAGCAAGGTGGCAAGCAAACCACTCATCCACAGCCATAGCAGAGCGGTCGCGGTTAACAGCACGGCAAGGAGCAGTTTGGCAATATAAAGTGAGTAGAGGTTGACAGGTAGTGCCAGCATCAGGCGCCAGCCGTGATTTTTGTGCTCATTACCGTTAATGGCGCCGGTGATGAGCGCAATAAACATCGGCAGCATAAATTAGCTCCATAACGCCATGACGCCCATCCACCAACGTTGCCAGGCCTGGTGGTCAAACGCTTGCAGATTTTGTGATTTAACGGCTAATCCCGTGGAAAACAGCACCACCAGTAGCGGCAGGGCAAATACCATCAGCAGCGTTGATGTGCGCTTGAGCTTGAGACACTCAACTACCAGCAGTCGGCTCAGGCCCGGAAATGGATTAATCGGTATGTTCATTGGTAAACCATTGCTCTAACGAGGCTTTATTTTGGTATGACTGAAATAACTCAATGCCTGCACCCACCAAAAGGGCATGTAGCCGGGGTTGCTCATTACGGGGCAGTTTGTCGACCCGTACCGTGTTGGGAGCAGTAATTGTGCTACGAAAACCGTGTTTTAAAAGTTCCGTATGAGCAGCGTTGGCATCGCCCACTTCCAGCGTCATATTGAACTGTTGTGCGGCTTTCCAGCTTGGGATATCCGATTCAAAACGAATGCGGCCATTTTTTAATACCGCAAAGCGAGTCGCCATTTTTTCTACTTCATCGAGGTTATGGGTAGAGAAAAATACCGTGGTGCCGGTGCTGGCCGGTAGTTCACTGAGCAACTGACGGATATCGCGGATACCGCTGGGGTTGAGGCCGTTAGTGGGCTCATCGAGGATCAGCAATTTGGGATCGCCCAGTAAGGTGTGGGCAATGGCGAGCCGCTGTTTCATGCCTAACGAGAACTGGCCGATGAGCCGTTTGGCGGCATTGGTTAAGGAGACCACCGCTAATACCCGGTCTATTTCACTGACCGGCAGGCCTTTAATAGCACAGCCAATGGATAAAAATTCGGCGGCGGTCAGGTTGGGGTAAAGACTGGGCGCATCAATCAGTCCGCCAAGCCGGTGTAACAGGCGGTAGTCTGGCACAAACCGGCCTGAGCGTGATAACCAGGCACGACGCCGGGTATAAAACGAGTCTCCGCAAATTGCCACACTGCCAGCATCCGGTGCTTCAAGGCCAGTGAGCACTCTGATGGTGGTGGATTTTCCTTCGCCGTTGTTGCCTAAAAACGCGTACACACTGCCATAGGGAACGGCCAGGTTAAGCTGACTTAATACCGGTTTGTCTGCATAGGTTTTGCAAATCTGGTTAAGCGCCAACGCGTTTTCGCTGGGTTGACTGAGCATCCGTACGGCATCCTGTTCACTTAGTTCCTGTAAGTGGCGGGTATTTTACGCTGGCGGCAGGATTCGCCAAGCCTTTGATTGTTTCAGAATATGAATGACAACAGGTTATTCCGGGTCGAGCTCACCCATCTGAGCATAGAGCTGACTGATGGTGGACACCCGGTGATCGCCTTCCTTTCCCAGCAATGTGTAGGCCTGGTTACAGATTACGGAGACCAGACTCATGGGCGCGGCATAACTATCAAAGGCGAACTGGTTGCCCAACTGACATACCAGCGTATGGCCGACGCGGTCCTGATAAACCTGACCGGTGGGATCGGTCAATAAAATGGTGCGCTGAGGGGGCAATGCATCTATCATGCGGGCAAAAATACGTGGGCGACGGCGAAAGCCAAACACCACGATAACTTCGTCGTCTGCCAGATCCATTAAATCTTCACTCAGACTTTGCCCTGGCTGAGGTAATAACCGAACATTGGGCCTGATCTGCTTGAGTTGCTGGCGGCAGTGCAGGGCCACCGGATAACTGTTGCGATAGCCAATAAGCGTGATCCGCGGCGCCTTGGCCAGAATGGCGGCAATTTGGTTAATTTCTTCGCCCGGAATCGACTCCAGGGTACGTTGCAGGTTGCCAAGCTCGGCAGCAATATAATCATGCTGGGTGAGCGTTTGTTTAACCGGAATACCGGCGTCACGCTGCAGTACTACGTCCTGTTTGGCATCCTGATGGGATGCATAACCCAGTTGACGAAACAGCCTGCTGACAGTGGCTTTGGAGGTATTGGTTTTGGCCGCAATTTCGGCGGTGGAGTCGCTGATGATGGTCAGCGGAAACTGTTGCAGGTAATTGGCGATAGCCCGCGCAGAGGGCGACAAGTCGGTATACTTGTCACGAATTCGTGCTAAAACACCATTATTATCAGCCACTTCAAAGTCCAGCTATTACGTATATTTCATAATTAGTGTAGCGGACAAAGCGCCAAAGGTGTATCTGTTTTTCCAGGCACAAAAAAAGAGCGCCAGTTGACGCTCTTTTCATAATCGATTACATGTTAAGCATGAGACAGTGTGGAACTGCCATCATGCTTTGGCGACTTTTTTCCGCTATCCTCGATAATCGACACTGCCGACTCCAGAGCTTCAAGTAAGGTAGGGTAGGTGAGAATTTCCGCAGAGGAAGCATTCACATTACCCAGTACTTCTTTAATTTTGTCGGAAGCGCCGCATACCATCAGTTGTCGGCCGGAACTCTTGGCATCGGATGTTACCGTCTCCACGGCCATAGAAGCGGATACGTCCATGGTGGGCACCCTGGAGAAGTCCAGTATTAGCACTCTTGAGCCAGGCTTAACCCACTCGCGTACGTGGTGACCTAAATCAGCCGCTGCACCAAAGCTTAACGGGCCGCCAAAACTAAAGATACTGACTTTGCCTTTGGCTTTTTCAAGCAGCGCGTTTTCTTTTGGATCGTTGAGCGTATCGGGAATTTTCTTGAGTTCTTCAATTTGCAGTTGGGCAATCTGACGAACGTAAGCCAATGCCGCTAATACCACACCAACACCTACGGCTGTGATCAGGTCAACAAATACGGTTAAACCCAGTACCAGCAGCATCAGCGCAAAGTCCCAGCGGGGACCGCTGTGAGCGCGTTTCAGGTAGCTCCAGTCCACAATATCCAGGCCCACTTTTANCAGAATACCGGCCAGCACAGCATGCGGAATAGCACTGGCCAGCGGGCNCAGGCCAAGCACAACAGCCAGTAGTACCAGNGCATGNACCATNCCTGATAAGCGTTCTTTACCGCCGCTGCGAATGTTAACCACGGTACGCATGGTNGCGCCNGCNCCGGCAATACCACCAATCAGNCCGGCTACNGTNTTACCNATACCCTGNCCAATCAGNTCNTTNNNGCTGTCGTGACGNGTACGGGTCATGTTNTCGGCAACCANTGACGTTAACAGNCTGTCGATNGCGCCNAGAATGGCCAGAATAAANGCCGCNTCNAGTACTAANAACAGCGTNGAGCTNTCAAANGTNGGNAGATGCAGGCTTGGCAGTCCGGTTGGAATGTCGCCTAAAATGGGNACATTGGTAATGAACANGCTNACAANGGTNCCGATAATNANNGCNGCNANTGCNCCNGGAACATATTTNCCNAGGCTGGCTGGCCATTTATAGGCAATCACCAGTGTACCGATACCCAGTGCCAGNGTGGCAAAGTTTATNTCNGCCAGCGCNGTNGGNATATAACCCAGTGCACCCAGNGTNCCNCCTGGNGGTTCATGNCCCAGTAAGCGGCCAATCTGCAGAATAATAATNATGGCCCCGATCCCCGACATAAANCCNGANATNACCGGGTAGGGCACCAGGCGGATATAGTTACCTATGCCCAGAAAACCAAATAAAATCTGGAATAAACCNGCCAGTAANACGGCNGTAAAAATGAGCTCTACGTNGCCNGATAAACTGGCAAATAAACCGGCCAGNACCACCACCATNGGCCCGGTNGGGCCGGAGATTTGCGATGGCGTACCACCGAACAGTGCCGCAAAAAAGCCCACTGCAATGGCGCCATACATACCTGCCATCGGACCAACACCGGACGCAACGCCCAGCGCCAGTGCCAGCGGCAGCGCAACTACGCCGGCGGTAATACCGCCGGTAATATCGCCACGAACATTAGCAAATAAGTTCTTCATGACTTTTCCTTAACAGTTGTTAGGTTTACTTGTGTTTAGAAACCAGCTCGGCGGTATATTTTTCGTCCATGGGGCCGAACTTACCGGTTTCTTCCTGATAACAGGTGACTTCTGCAGTTTCAATGTTGTAAAACCAGCCATGCAGTTTTACCTGTCCGGTGGCTAGTTTTGCTGCGACCGCCGGGTGTGTTTTGATGTGTTGTAACTGTTGTACTACATTTTCTTCGGTGACTAACTGTAAATGATCTTNTGCATTCAGTTCATCACAGCCGCATTTCTCTTTTACTACTTCAGTCGCTACCCGGCAGTGACCCAGCCATTCTTTCACATGGGGCAGGCTGGACAACGCTTCTGTGTTAATCGCTCCTTTCATTGCGCCGCAGTCTGAGTGACCACAAATTACGATGTGAGTAACTCCAAGTGCTGCAACCGCAAACTCAACNGANGCAGTCATNCCGCCNGTTTCGTTNCTATGNGGNGGGATAACNTTGCCGGCATTACGGCAGATAAATAAATCACCCGGTTCAGTTTGAGTGACCAGGTTAGGGTCGATACGTGAATCAGAACAGGTAATAAACAATACTTCCGGATTTTGGCCGTTNGCGAGTTTCTTAAACGCGGCTTTTTTTNCCGGGAACACTTCATTTTGAAACTTTGCTACGCCAGAAATGACATGATCCATACCANCTTACTCCTCGTCGTTTGTAAGATTTATGATTGTTAAAATATTGTTATATTATAGTCTNATAGAAAAATAGCNNACCTCGTGATAGTTAAANGCTATAAGNGCGGGGNNNNTTATTCAACTAAGGTGGGATAGATATAACAAAAAGGCAGCCAAATGGCTGCCTTTTACGTTAACGACGCGGTTTGAAAACCCGGTAGGTTGGGATACCGGGTTTTCGGCGTGGAGTTAAAACTTGATAGTTTCGACCTGAATGTTTTTCGTTTGTGCCTGGTCGATGTAATCCTTAATCATTTCCTTCACATCAAATGCAATGGACTTGGTGTTAGAGAAATCCAGCACAACTTTTGAATTACCCGGTATCGAATTGAGCTTTTTCAGAATGCTTGGCTTATTAAAGAACGAAACATCCTCGGCCAGTACAATATGATGCGTTGTTTCACCATGGTCTTCATTGATGGTTTCTTTAAACTGATAAGCATTAAGGAAGCTGCTTTTAAGGGTAAAGAAGATACTCACGCCCAGTCCGGCAAACACACCGGTTAACAGGTCGGTAAAAATCATCACCACAATGGTAGTAACAAACGGCAGAAACTGTTCCCAGCCATTTTGATACATCACCTTAAACATGACCGGCTTGGTTAGCTTATAACCTACCACTATCAGAATGGCAGCCAGTGAGGCGAGCGGGATCAGGTTTAACATGGAAGATATCGCCAGTACCGCCACCAGCAGGAATACACCGTGCATAATGGCTGACAGCTTGGTTTTACCACCAAACGCGATGTTGGCCGAGCTTCTTACGATAACCTGCGTAATCGGCAAGCCGCCCACCAGACCAGAAATAATATTACCCATACCCTGAGCTTTCAGTTCACGGTTGGTCGGCGTCACATTTTTGTGTGGATCCAGCTTGTCGGTGGCTTCCACACACAGCAAGGTTTCAATACTGGCCACTGCAGCCATTACAATAGCAATGGTGAGCACGTCCATATTAAAGATTTGCGAGAAGTCCGGGAACGCCAACTCCTGGGTAAAGTCGCTAAAGCTGTTAATTACCGGTAATGATACCAGCATGCTCGGATCCAGTGGCGTACCGGCCTGGCGCATCATTACTGAAGCCAGAATACCTAACAACACTACAACAATAGGGCCTTGAATAAGCTGGAATATTTTATGACGTGGCACCAGAAACTTATCCCAAATCACCAGCAGAACCAGCGATACGCCGGAAATCAGTATCGCGGCAGGCGACATCAAACCAAGCGCATGTTCGATAGCAGAGAAGGTATTCTCGCCATTGGCGTGCACAAAGACTTCCTCGCCGAGGAAGTCGGCATGCCAGCCAAACAGGTAAGGAATTTGTTTAAGAATGATCAGTAATCCAATACCGGCCAGCATACCGGTGATCACTGACGTGGGGATAAAATACGCAATAAAACCAGCCCGGGCAAAGCCCATAATAAGCTGAATAACACCAGATAACACCACCGCAACCAGGAATAACTCCCAGCTGCCCAGGGTGGCAATGGCGTCGAATACGATGACTGCGAGGCCCGCAGCCGGGCCACTAACGCCCAGCCGTGAACCACTGAATAAACCGACAACGATACCGCCGACGATACCTGCAATAATACCGGAGAACAGCGGCGCACCGGAGGCGAGCGCTATACCCAGGCATAACGGCAGGGCAACGAAAAACACCACGATACTGGCGGGTAAATCGTTCTTTATTTCACTGAAAGATAGGTCCAATTTCATTTACAAGATCCCTGTTACTTATTTGCTACCAGTTGCTCCTCGGCGGCAAAAGCAGACTCCATTGGCACGAATTTACCGGCTTGGTCATCGTAGTTAAGTACTTCAGCCGTTTCGATGTTGTAGAACCAGCCGTGCAGCTGTACCTGACCGGTGGCGATTTTAGCCGCTACCGCAGGGGGAGTACGCAGATGTTGAAGTTGCTGCACTACGTTTTCTTCGGTAACCAGCTGTAAGTGGTCATCTTTATTCAGTGAGTCACAGCCACAACGCTCTTTCACTACATCGGTAGCAACGCGGCAGTGGCCCAGCCATTCTTTTACATGAGGTAGCGAGGTAAGTGCTTCCGGGGCAATGGCACCTTTCATCGCGCCACAGTCAGAGTGACCACACACAACGATGTGAGTAACACCAAGCGCTGCAACAGCAAACTCGATAGACGCCGTCATACCACCAGTTTGGTTGCTGTGTGGCGGTACTACATTACCGGCATTACGGCAGATAAACAGGTCGCCCGGTTCTGTTTGCGTGACCAGATTCGGGTCGATACGTGAATCAGAACAGGTAATGAAAAGCACTTCAGGATTTTGACCAGTGGCAAGCTTTTTAAACGCTGCCTTCTTTTCTGGAAAAACTTCTTGTTGGAATTTTGCAACACCAGAGATAACGTGGTCCATTTAGTCGCTCCTAAATATGAAAATAGAAAATTATATACAATACCAAATCATTGTTACCTGATAGGTTAATAGAAAAATAGTTTACTTCGTGATAGTCTAAGGCTATATGTTGGCATTGTTTATTTGGACTTAAGTTTATGGTCACCTCAACCAAGTCAGTTACCTACACGCAGTTTCGCTACTTTGTGGCACTGGCGCGGGAACTAAGTTATCGTCGCGCGGCGCAGGTATTGGGCATAAGTCAGCCAACCCTGACCTCACAAATTAACGTGCTGGAGAAAAGTCTCGGTATATCACTGTTTGAACGGTCCCGCAGTGGCACACTGCTTTCGCCGGAAGGCCGGGCCTTGTTGCCGCTGGCAGAAGATGTGCTGCAGTCGTCCATTCGGTTTGAAGAGAAAGCCCGGGACATTGCCGGTGGTAACCAAACTACCTACCGGCTCGGGGTGCCGCCAACATTAGGGCCGTATTTGCTGCCATTTATATTGCCGCAGTTACATAAAAGGTACGCCAAGCTAAAGTTCTATGTGCGAGAAGCCGCGCCCACGCAACTGGTGCAGGGCCTGTTCGATGGACATTTTGATATCATTATCTCGCCGGGCTCCCAGGAATCCTCGCAACTGGTAGCCAGTAAACTGTTCATCGAACCCTTAAAATTTGTGGTGCCCAGCGACCACGCTTTATCCGGCCTTCGTTACATAGAGCCGGAGCAAATTCATGGCGAAACGGTATTAACGCTGGAAGAAGCTCACCATTTTCACCATCAGATCCATGAGATCTGTATGAAAATCGGCGCCCAGGTGACCCGGGATTACGAGGGCACGAGTTTAGATACACTCCGGCAAATGGTGGTTATGGGCATGGGCGTAGCATTTCTGCCGGGCCTTTATGTTCACTCTGAATTACATCAACCCGACGAACTGCATGTTTGTGAATTAAAATATACGCCAATTGAGCGTCAGCATAATCTGGTGTGGCGGAATACTGCGCCGGGGCGGGGGTTTTTCCGAGAGCTTGGCAATGAGATACGGCGCATCCTGTCCGATACCCTTGGTCATGCGGTTAGAGTAGACAGCTAATCAGTTCCACAACGGTAATCCATACGGTGAGTCGGCCAGGCCTACTGGCCGGTAATATTTACCGCGAACACCGCAGCATTTACCCTTCATTTTGCTCTTTGCGCTACCAATACCTGTAAGACGGTGCGTCGCGGTTCACTGCCGTTAATTCAACCATTTGATTTCCCAGCACTTTGGCAAACGGCCCGATGCTCCAGGCGATTGTGCATATATTTTGCGTAGCTCACCCGCCTATACAACCTTTATACAGGTGCGAGTCAGAGCTCGGTGAAAAGTATAAAAAATACGCTGATTAATCGTTTGTCACGTCAAATTAGTATAAAATTCATCTTAGCGTCATAAATTTTTCATATTGGTATGGGTTATCGTTAATGCAAGTAAAACGCTGGCTTGAGTTGTTCAGCCTGTTTATTGTATTGCCGCTGCTGTTTCTGGCCGGGGTAAAACAATTTGGTCCTTATCTGCTGGTATTGCTGGCGGGTGTTGGTGGCGTTTGTTTGTGGCTGCTGGTGTCTGATCAGACTTTTAAACGGGTGCGGTTATGGAACTGGCAGGGAGGTAAACCTCATCTCAAAGCGTCGCTACGCCTGTTTTTACCCTGGGCGCTGGCAATGGCTGCCATTGTGTACTTCTGGTTACCGGGGTCATTTTTGCAATGGCCGGCCGAACAAACCTCTCTGTGGCTGTTAACGTTGCTGCTCTACCCATTGTTCTCGGTGATCCCGCAGGAAATTATCTACCGTACATTTTTCTTTCACCGCTATAAAGCCATTCTGCCCACCTATTCGCTGCGGCTGGGGGCGAGTACCTTTTTATTTGGTTTTGCCCATGCCATTTACGGTAACTGGCTGGCAGTAGCGCTGTCTGCGGTAGGCGGAGCCATGTTTGGTGTGCGCTATATGCAAAGCCACTCTACGGCAGTGGTAGTCATTGAGCACTCTTTGTGGGGCTGTTTTCTGTTTACCATCGGCCTGGGGTCCTACCTCTCGCTGCAACATGCGGTGTAGCTGTTACTCCGTTAACCGGGCGCGGTGGGGGACAGGTGACAACGCCCTAAAAAGCGCTGCCATAATTTTACATGGTCCTGCATAGCTTGCTGATAGGCGTTAAAACGCGCTTGTTGGGCGGTTAAAAACGCTCTGAACGATTCGGGCAGCGCCGCCTCCTCGCGCCACTTGTTAAGCAGCGGCGCAAACTGATAGTTAAAATCGTTGATATGGCCGCCGAGGGGCTGGATACGCTCAATAAAAAACAAATAAAACACATTACGTAAAATGTTGGCCTGCGCTGTGGCACTGCCATCGGGGCAGGCTGTGTTAGCAAGCAGGGGATCAAGCTGTGCGGTAAGAGTGGGCAAACGCGTTGCTATCTGATGCTGAGCCTGCCATACCGAGGCAGGCAAGCGGGTAGCGCCAATCCCCTGCAGCTGTTCTTCCAGACTCGCCTCTGTATCGGCGCCGGGCGATAAGTAACTGTCGAGCTGTCGAAACAATGTGAGTTGACCGGCAATGTCCAGGGTATCGGTAAACAGCTGTGCTGGCTGGGGCCGGCTGAAGGCGGACCGGGTCTCGTCACTGAGCACCAGCATATTGCTCCAGTGCTCAGGGTAGGCTGCCTGCTTGGCCACATACCAGTTTTCCATCGCAGCCAGCAACTCACTCGCTGTCTCATCGTTTTGTTGGCTCACAAAGGTTATGCAGTCTGCCAATGCCGCCAACAGCTGGCGTTCATACACCAGACGCTGAGAGTAATGCTGTATTTTACCCAGCGCCGTGTTGCGCTCGGCGACCAGATTGCCCAGTTCACATTGTTGCAACTGATAGAAACGGGTCAGGTTAATGTCCAGCTGCGCGGGCGCCGAAAGCAGCAATTCACGCTGCGGATACGCTATTGCTGGTTGCACTTCAGCTGTGGTTAGCTCGGTGTCCAGTACCCGGCCCAGCCGTTCGCTGTATTCGCTGATATCGTCGTTCACCTGATGCGGTGAACACGCGGTTATACACACTAATAACGCGAGGGAATATAGCATCCCCCTGGCACGCTGCTGCCAGCCAGACTCCTGCAATGAACTGCCCTTAAAGTAATTGTTGATTCAGTTGTACGATGTCGTCCTGCGCGGCCTGCAGGTAATGACCGCCAAATAATACGGCATGATTNAGGATGTGGTAAAGCTGGTATAGNTTGCGCCGGCTNCGGTAACNCTCATCGAGNGNCCAGATAGCGTTGTACCCCTCGTAAAACGCGTNGGGCAGNCGGCCAAANAATTCGGTCATGGCGACGTCGGTTTCTCTGTCNCCAAAGTAGACNGCCGGATCGAANAANACCGGNTGATGGTGATGAAANCCCANNTTACCGCTCCACAGATCGCCNTGTAATAAAGATGGCTGCGGCTGATAATCCTGCAGAAAATGGTAAATCTGCGTGGTACAGACATCAATGTTACACCACACATGGCCTTGCCGCGCCAGCAGTTCCAGCATGGCCCCGATGCGGCTTTCAGCAAAGAAGGTGGCCCAGCTGTCGGTGGCAGTATTCACCTGTACCGAGCGGCCTATGTAATTATCCCGGGGCCAGCCATATTCCGGGCCGCTGGTAGTGCGGTGTAAATGGGCCAGCTGTTTACCGCAGGTCAGCCAGTCTTCGCTGGCACTTTGCGACAGNTTTAAATACTGCATNACCAGGTACTCNTGTANCTGNTGNTCTTCTTCNAGNACNCCGTAACAAATCACTTTTGGGGTNCGNATACNGGCGGCATTGGCGAGCGCTTTTAAACCGTCGGCNTCGGCGTCCANNTCGGTATTGTCTACCGAGGTCAGNGTNCGGTATTTAACAAANTAGCGCTGGCTGTCATCGCGAATAACCGCGCATTGGTGGGTGTCGCCTCCGGCTACCGGNTGACGGTTCTGACAGACAAATAAGTGGCCGGAGTGCTCACTGATTTGTTCGCTGATAAATTGCCACATGGTTGTATGCATCTTCACACTTTTCCTGAGTATGGAATATATTTGCCTGTTTGCCAGTTCCAGCCACGACGATCAGNNGTGTTTTCGGCGACATTAANNGNCTGAATCCGACAAACCGCTCAACATAACAAACGAGAGCGCTTGATTTAATGTACTTTTTTTGTCTTTATAACAAGTTACTACCATAACAATACGTTGTTTCTTCTTATGGCGNTTTCAACCAAGCAAGTAGGGCTGGGNCTCGGCCCNGCAGTTTTTCTGGGTNTTTTACTGGGATTNAGTCCTGACAATCTGAGTCAGCAGGGCGTGGCTGTGCTGGCTGTTACCTTGTGGGTGGCAANCTGGTGGATCACCGAAGCCATACCGATTAGCGTAACGGCATTATTACCCATTGTACTGTTACCGCTGTTTGGCGGCGTAAATATCGCCGATGTCACGGCCTCTTATGGGCATAAATACATTTTCCTGTACATGGGTGGCTTTATTCTGGCGATTGCTATTGAGCGCTGGAACCTGCATCGGCGTATCGCCCTGAACATTATTTACTTCGTTGGCAATAACGTGCCACGAATTATTCTGGGTTTTATGTTGTCTACCGCTTTTTTGTCGATGTGGATTTCTAACACGGCCACTACGGTGATGATGTTACCCATAGGGGTGGCGGTGGCGAGCCAGTTTCTTGGCCATTCAGCATTAAATCCAAGGGAAGGTGAACAATTCAGTAAAGCACTGATGCTGGCAATTGCCTACTCGGCCTCTATTGGCGGAATGGCCACGCTTATCGGTACGCCGCCCAATCTGGTGTTAGCCGGTATCCTGCAGCAAATCTATGGCATAGATATTAGTTTTGCCACCTGGTTTATGTTTGGCTTTCCTATCAGCGTGGTGTTGCTAACCATTTGCTGGGTGTACCTCACCCGTTTTGCCTTTGCCTGCAAAGACAGTCAGTTCCCCGGTGGCCGCGAGGAAATTGCCAGGTTAAGGGATGAACTGGGTCCCATGACCTATGAGGAAAAGCTGGTGCTTACCGTGTTCGTTGGGACAGCGTTAATGTGGGTGTTCCGTTCTTATCTGCAACACTTTGTGTCGCAACTCGACGATACCATTATTGCCATTACCGGCGCGACCAGCCTATTTTTGTTTTCTTCAAAAAACAAACAACAGCCTATTATGACCTGGGAAGAAGCGGTGCGAATGCCCTGGGGAACGATTGTGCTGTTTGGCGGCGGCATCGCCATTGCCGGCGGTTTTCAAAAATCAGGGCTGGCAAATTGGATTGGACAGCATTTGATACTGCTTGAAGCCTTACCGCTGTTTTTGTTGGTGGCGATCTTAATTGCAGCGGTGAATTTTCTTACCGAAATTACCTCCAATCTCGCCACAACCACGGTTCTGTTGCCTATCCTGGCACCCATGGCGCTGGCTTTGGATGTCCATCCTTACACGCTGATGGTAGCGGTCACTGTGGCTGCTTCCTGTGCTTATATGTTGCCCGTGGCCACACCGCCCAATGCCATTGTGTTTGGTTCGGGATACCTGAAAATCGCGGATATGTTCAAAACCGGCATCTGGATGAACTTTATTTCGATTATTTTACTGTCCTTCGCCGTGTACTGGTTATTGCCAACACTGTGGGGCTTTGATCTCAATAAGTTTCCGGTATCTTTCATGAATACTGGCAGTTAACTCGGTGGGCTGTGTTGCCCATCCGCAGTGGCTGGCTGTATAATCCCGCGCTTCGTAACAGCGCGCGTTAATGAGGATGCAGTATGAGCACAGAGAACACAAAGCGTCTTAATAAGTTCATCAGTGACACCGGGTTTTGTTCTCGTCGTGAGGCCGATAAGCTGATTGAGCAAAAACGCGTCACCATTAACGACAAGTTACCGGAACTGGGTACCAAAGTGGCGCCGGGCGACGTAGTCAAAGTCAACGGTAAGCGCATTGGCGCTGTGGCTAAAGACAAATCTGATCGCGTGTACATTATGTACAACAAGCCCATCGGTATTACGTGCACTACTGAGCGCCATGTAAAAGGCAACATTATCGACGCCATTGGTCACAAACAACGGATTTTTCCGATTGGCCGGCTGGATAAACCGTCTGAAGGGCTAATCCTGCTCACCAGTGATGGCGATATTGTGAATAAAATCTTGCGTGCTGAAAATGCCCATGACAAAGAATATGAAGTCACGGTAAATCAGCCGATCAGTGAGCGCTTTTTACAAAAAATGGCCAAAGGCGTGCCCATTTTAGGCACAGTGACCAAACCCTGCAAAGTTTCTGCAAACGGCAAATATAAGTTTACTATCATCCTCACCCAGGGACTGAATCGGCAAATACGCCGTATGTGCGAATTCTTAGGTTACGAAGTGACTAAATTAAAACGTACGCGGATCATGAATATAGAGCTGAATAAGCTTAGACCTGGCCAGTGGCGTAATCTTACCGACAAAGAATTATCTACCTTGAATCAGGCACTTAAAGGTTCGCGTAAAACAGCAGGTTAGTATGTTTTAAGCGTATATTAAAAAAATTTACCCGGATTGCTCGTTTCTTCGTCTTTGTATCGAATCTATGATTGCATGTGCGGTTTGTCAGGTTATAATCCCCGGTAATCAACGGCTAATGCGCCCATCACGCACCCTTAGAGGTGTTTTTTTATGACCATTAAATGCACAAGTGGCACAGAGTAGGTGTCACCACTGTAAGGATATTTCATGCCAGTTATTACTCTTCCTGACGGAAGCAAGCGCTCCTTCGATAACCCTGTCTCAGTTTTAGATGTTGCCAACGATATCGGTCCTGGTCTGGCTAAAGCCACCGTTGCCGGTAAAGTGAATGGCGAGCTGGTGGATGCGGTTGATATCATTGAACACGATGCAGACTTACAGATCCTCACCGTTAAAGACGAAGAAGGTCTGGAAATCGTTCGTCACAGCTGCGCGCACTTATTAGGGCATGCGATTAAACAGCTCTATCCGGATGTTAAAATGGCCATTGGTCCGGTCATCGACAACGGCTTTTACTACGACGTGGATATGGAGCACTCGCTCACTCAGGAAGATATTCAGCAGCTCGAAAAGCGCATGCTGGAACTGGCCAAGACTAACTACGATGTAGTTAAGAAAACCGTTAGCTGGCAGGAAGCCCGTGATGCGTTTGTAGAGCGTCATGAACCGTACAAAATTGAAATCCTGGATGAAAACATCAGCCAGGATGATAAGCCAGGTTTGTATCACCACGAAGAATACGTGGATATGTGCCGTGGTCCTCACGTGCCAAATATGAAGTTTTGCCATCATTTTAAACTGATGAAAGTGGCCGGTGCCTACTGGCGTGGCAACAGCGACAATAAAATGCTGCAACGGGTTTACGGCACCGCCTGGGCAGATAAGAAACAGTTAAAAGCATACCTGACTCGCCTTGAAGAGGCGGAAAAACGCGATCACCGTAAAATTGGGAAAACGCTGGATCTGTGGCATTGGCAGGAAGAAGCGCCGGGCATGGTGTTCTGGCATAACGATGGCTGGTCGGTTTATACCGAGCTGGAAAAATTTGTTCGTGGCATGCTGCGTAAATATGCCTACGACGAGGTAAAAGGGCCATTAATGATGGACCGTACCCTGTGGGAAAAATCCGGACACTGGGACAAGTACGCCGAAAACATGTTCACCACCGAATCAGAAAAGCGTGAGTATGCTATTAAGCCTATGAACTGCCCGGGTCACGTACAAATCTTTAACCAGGGCCTTAAATCCTACCGCGATCTGCCGTTGCGTATGGCAGAGTTTGGTTGCTGTCACCGCAATGAACCATCTGGCGCATTACACGGCCTGATGCGGGTACGCGGCTTTACCCAGGACGACGCACATATTTTCTGTACCGAAGAACAGATGCTCGATGAAGTGTGTAACTGTATCGACATGATTTATGATGCCTACGGCACATTCGGCTTTGAAAAAATCGAAGTGAAACTGTCTACCCGTCCGGAAAAACGAGTGGGTAGTGACGAAATCTGGGACAAAGCCGAAAAAGCGCTGGCCGATGCACTGCACAGCAAGAATATTGAATTTAAATATTTGCCGAGTGAGGGCGCGTTCTACGGTCCGAAAATCGAGTTTACTTTATACGACTGTCTGGATCGCGCATGGCAGTGCGGTACCGTGCAGGCCGACTTCTCCATGCCAGGCCGCTTAGGCTCGTCGTACGTGGCAGAAGACGGTGAGCGTAAAGTACCGGTAATGATTCACCGTGCGGTACTGGGTTCACTGGAACGCTTCATTGGTATTCTAACCGAAGAGTACGCCGGGCTATTCCCATTATGGCTTGCACCTAAGCAAATGGTGGTGATGAACATTACCGATAATCAGGCCGAATATGCCCAACAGGTGGTCGATTCTCTACAAGCGCAGGGCTTTAGAGTGAAGACCGACTTGAGAAATGAGAAGATTGGCTTTAAAATTCGTGAACATACGCTAAAACGCGTACCTTATATGCTGGTGGTTGGCGATAAAGAAATGGAAGCAGGCAAGGTTGCTGTGCGCTCCCGTCGTGGTGAAGATTTAGGCAGTATGCCTGTGGAAGACTTTATTGCGTTAGCGAATGAAGAAATCGCTGGAAAAATCATCAAATAACGGTATACTCGCGCATCTGATTATGCAGCGTGGCTGTCGTTGTATTATACATATAAGCAAGTGTCTGATTTCCATATAACTTGTTGAAAACAGGGAATCAGGTAAAGATTAAAGTAGTTGGAGGAATAGCACATTAAAGGCGCTAACAATAAGGCTCAGGGTGATAAAGCCCGGATTAACGATGAAATTACTGCAAGAGAAGTGCGCTTAATTGGCGCTGATGGAAGCCAGTTAGGCGTTGTTTCGATAAGCGAAGCAATGAGTTCTGCCGAAGCAGCAAGTTTAGATCTTGTTGAAATTAGTCCGAACGCTGAGCCGCCAGTCTGTAAAGTTATGGACTACGGTAAGTTCCTCTTCGAAAAATCGAAGGCTCAGAAAGAGCAAAAGAAAAAACAGAAGCAAATTCAGGTCAAGGAGATTAAATTTCGCCCTGGCACTGATGAAGGCGATTACCAGGTAAAACTGCGCAACCTGCGTCGCTTT
>NZIK01000100.1 GCA_002691625.1 Alteromonadaceae bacterium | reverse complement strand
TCCGGACAGATAGGATAAAAATAGGATTAGAGAAAAGCGAGGAAAACAGGCGTCCGGATTAAACCGGTGCTGGTGTCCGGATAAGCCGGAATATGCACGGCAAACAGAACATAGCGCTTTGACATGGACTCTCCGTAGTAATAACTAAGACTTAATACGATATTGTATCAGTATTCATTTTTTATCGAGTTTCAATCTGACCACACATCGATAAGAATGTTCTTTATAAACGTTGTGATTCGAATATTTGCGCAGTAAATGCTTATAATGGATCTCTTCCCCTACAACACATCATCTCAAAGAGAATTAAATGCAACAAACAATTAGCAGCTTTAGAGGAATGACACCTGATATTGGTCAGGGAGTGTATATTGCAGACTCAGCACGCTTAGTGGGTGAGATAACTATTGGTGAAGACAGTAGCGTCTGGCATATGGTCGCCGCAAGGGGCGATGTTAACTATATAAAAATAGGCGTACGTAGCAATATACAGGACGGCACTATTCTTCATGTTACCCGTAAATCAGCCGGCAATCCTGAGGGTAATCCTCTTATTATTGGTGATGATGTTACGGTAGGACATAAATGTATGTTGCATGGCTGTATATTAGGAAATCGTATTCTGGTAGGAATGGGCGCTATTATAATGGACGGTGCCGTTGTAGAGGATGATGTGTTTATCGGCGCTGGTACACTGGTTCCGCCGAATAAACGCCTGGAAAGTGGTTATTTGTATGTTGGTAATCCTATGGTACAAAAGAGGCCGTTAAAAGAGGCAGAAATAGCCTTCTTAAAACAATCTGCCATTAACTATGTTGAGCTAAAAGACGACTACCTTGCTGAAGGTGCGTAGCCCCCTAGCGGTTACGCAGGTGTTCAATAACACTGCCCGTTGACGGCTGTTTGCCAGTCCAGATATAAAACGCCGCGGCAGCTTGCTCGACAAGCATACCCAGACCATCCAGTTGCTTTGCGGCACCCAGTTGCTCAGCATGGGCCATAAATACCGTCGAAACATTATCCTTTGAGTACACCATATCGTAAGCGAGCTTGCAGTTAGCCAGCACTTCATCAGGTACGCTGGGTAGCGTTCCGGATAAACTGGCAGAGGTAGAGTTAATCACCACATCGTAATTTGCCAACAGTTGTTTAGGGTTAACTGCTGTTACCTTTGGGTTATTGGCATCTTCAGCAATGGCCTGAGCTTTTTCTAAAGTTCGATTAAGAATGTGCAGGTTTTCAACGCCGGCATTTAGCAGCGGATGGACAACACCACGGGCAGCGCCACCGGCGCCTAACAGCAACACTTTGGTACCTTGCAGATTTAAGCCGTTATTGGTGAGGTCTGCCACCAGACCAATACCATCTGTATTGAAAGCACATAACTCGCCCTCTGCGTTACGCATCAGCGTATTCGCGGACCTGGCCATTACTACCGCATCATCTTTATGCTTCGCCATGGCGCAGGCTCTTTCTTTAAAAGGGACGGTAACGTTGCAACCTGCCGCTTGTGGTATAGCGAAAAAATTGCCGATGGAGGCTTCAAAGCCCTCTAATGGGGCCTCTATTTTCTCGTAGCTGATATCCTCAGCACAGGATTTAGCAAACATTTGATGAATGGTTGGTGATAAACTCTGAGCAATTGGATTTCCAAATACGGCAAACTTTTTCATGGGACTATTATCGAAACTGGGTATGGGAAAGAAAACTTCGGACAACAATACTGGTGTTACTACCCCCTATCAAGCAATAGGTGGAGAAAATACCGTCATGCAACTGGCGAATCGGTTTTATGACATTATGGAAACTGACCCTATGGCGGCGGAACTTTTAGCCATTCACCCGCAACCACTGGATCGTATCCGTCATGTTTTCTTCCTTTACCTTACCATGTGGCTGGGTGGCCCTAACCAATACGAACAGGAACGTGGCCATCCCCGGTTAAGGGCAAGGCACCTGCCTTTTACCGTTACGCCAAAGCTGAAAGCACAATGGATGTATTGCATGCGCAAGGCTATGTATGAATGCGTTAACGATATGAATATAGCCGATCAGTTGCTAAAGGCATTGGATCAACTCGCCGACCATATGGTTAACCGTGAAGACGAAGCCGTATAAAAAAAAGGCCCTTCAATGAAGGGCCAACAGGCAGTGCAAAAACACAAGGTGAAACTGATAAAACTATTTTTTAGAACTTATAACCCGCAGAAATAGTGAATACATAAGGGTCAATATCCACGTCTACGCTGCCTTTTACGTCAGCAACGGTGAACTCTGCAGTGGTGTCGATTTTGATATAACGGGCAGAGGCATTCAGAGACCAGTTTTCATCGATTTGATAATCAAAACCTACCTGCGCGGCTAAACCAAAAGAGTTATCCAGGTCCAGATCCGTAAAAGTTTGATCTTCGCGGGCACCGGTGAATTCTTCGTCGAAGAAAATGGTGTAGTTAACACCCACGCCAACGTATGGTGTAAAGGCACTGTTAGTATCAAAGAAGTAAACCGCGCTAAGAGTGGGTGGCAGGTGTGTAACTTCTGCCAGTTTGCCGTCACCTAATCCCAGCCCATTGTCTGCAGTATCGATAAGGGTAACGTCATGGCTAAATGGTGTGGCAGCCAGTACTTCAAGGCCCCAGTTAGAATCCAGCATGTAAACCAGGTTCAGGCCAAGCTGAGTGTTAGAATCGACTTCTACGCCCATTCCTACGTTGCCACCCAGGGCATCTACATTAACGTTGCTTGAATCGTCGTTTGGTGAAACAGAAGTTAAACCTGCACGAACAATGATGTCGCCGGCTTCATAGGCAAATGCTGAAGGCGCAGATACTAGTGCGGCTAGAACTAGTGTAGCTAATGCTGATTTTTTCATTGTGTATTTTCTCATTCGTTTAAGTTGATGGAGGCTAATGTACGCCTCCTGCCAAATAAAAATTTGATCTAAAACAAGTTTGAAAATACGTTTAAAAATCTGCGGATTAAGGTTGATCTACGTCAAAAGATACCGGCGCAAAAGCTCGCTTTTACCATTGATGAGGAGTAAGCCAGTCCTGCAGTTTGGCTTCCGGTGACCCCGCAGGCGCGGCAAAACCATACTCCCAGCGTGCCAGCGGCGGCATAGACATAAGGATTGACTCGGTTCGCCCACCGGTTTGTAAACCAAACAAGGGACCGCGGTCATATACCAGGTTAAATTCTACATAACGGCCGCGCCGATAAAGCTGGAACTGGCGTTCACGCTCACCATAAGTATTGTTCTTACGTTTCTCTATAATCGGCACATAGGCATCCAGGTACCCATTGCCCACAGCCTGAATGTAAGCAAAGCACTGCTCAAAATCCCACTGGTTGAGGTCATCAAAGAACAACCCGCCAACCCCACGGGTTTCGTTACGATGTTTAAGATAGAAATACTCATCACACCACGCCTTGTGCTCGGCATAAACAGTGTCGCCGAATGGCTTACAGATCTTCTTCGCNGTGTTATGCCAGTGCTGCACATCTTCTTTAAAGGGGTAAAAAGGNGTNANNTCNAAACCNCCACCAAACCACCAGATTGGCGTCTCTCCCTCTTTTTCGGCAATAAAGAAACGCACGTTAGCGTGCGAGGTTGGAACATAAGGGTTATGGGGGTGAATCACTAATGACACGCCCATGGCCTGAAAACTACGACCAGCCAGTTCAGGGCGCGAAGCCGTTGCTGAGGCAGGCATTTGGTTGCCATGTACGTGAGAAAAGTTTACTCCCCCCTGCTCTATTACCGCGCCATTCTTAATCACCCGCGAGCGACCACCGCCACCCTCCTGCCGCTCCCAGGCATCTTCTACAAAGTGGCCCTTGCCATCGGCCAGTTCCAGGGTGTGACAGATATTGTCCTGCAAAGCCAGTAAAAACGCTTTAACCGACTCAATCGCCTGAGGCGTATCCTTTAAGGGGGTAATACTCATGTTTAATTCCGAATGGTGGTACCGGTTAAGGCATCTTTAATAGTTGAGGGTTGAGCGGCTCCGCCTACCAAACCTTCCACATAGTGAACACTGTTAGCAAAATAACTGCGGGCTTCTTCTGTGGTTCTGGCTGGTTCCTGCCCGGTCAGGTTAGCGCTGGTCGAAACAATAGGACGGCCGAGTTTGTTACACAACTCCCGTGCCCCTTCGTGAGCGGTCACCCTGACGGCAATAGCATTGTGCTCGCCGGTCAGCCATGTTGGCGCCGTAGCAGACTTAGGCAATAACCAGGTTACCGGGCCGGGCCAACAGGAAAAAATACTGAATCGTTTATCCTGGGGAATGGCATTATCATCTACATAAGGCAGCAGCTGGGAATAATTAGCAGCGAGCAGAATAAGGCCTTTTTCTACCGGGCGCTGTTTTAGCGCCAGCAACGACATAACAGCCGCCTCGTTATCCGGATCACAACCAATGCCCATCACCGCTTCTGTGGGATATACCATGAGTTGGCCACTTTCAAACGCTGCTACATCAGCATCCTGATGAACGGAATCAACGCTCATTTGTTACCTCTTATTCTGCTTCTTGTTCGCTTTGTGCTTCTTTATAGCCACATAATGGCTGCGGGCACACTAAACGCCCCTTCTTTTCGACCAGTATAGTCCATCCGCAATCAGGACAGGACTTCTCAACCGGCGCGAAATTTACCACATAACGGCATTCAGGATAACGATTACAGGCAAAAAAGCGCTTACCGTATTTATTGGTGCGATCGAGCAGATGTCCTTTATGGCATTTAGGGCAGGTAACAGAGGTATCGGTTTGCGGTTTGGCATTTTCGATATGGTGACAGGCCGGAAAGTTAGTACAGCCGATAAACATTCCGTACCGGCCTTTTTTGATGGCCATAGACGAGCCACATTCAGGGCAATGGCTGTCTTCTATCACTTTTAATGTGGTGGTTTGATTATCGTGTAAAGGCTTGGCGTAGTGGCAATCAGGATAGCCACTACAGCCGATAAACGGGCCTGACTTGCTGTTTCTGATGCGCAGCTCTTTCCCACAGTCCGGGCAAGGCCCGTACTGATGTTCTAAAGCGTGCTCATGCGCTTCGAACAGTGAATGATCAATCTTCGACACAGCCCTACACTTCGTAATCTTTATGATTAGTGCAGTATACCGTCATGCTCTTCGAATAACAGATCTTCCATCTGCGCGTAGGCATTTTCTTTGCCCGGCACATTAAACAACACCATCAGGACCACCCACTTAAGGTCTTCTAAACAGAACTCCGGCGAGTCGATTTCCATGACTCTGTCGATGACCATTTCCCGTGTGGAAGCATCCAATACGCCAACCTGCTCAAGGAACAATAAGAAACCCTGACATTCAACATCCAGGCGCATTTGTTCCTGCTGCGTATAAATACGGCTCAGGCTGCTGGAGATGCCTTTACAGAAGTAGGGGTTAATATCAGTTTCTTGCAGCGCGGCGAGCTTTTCCAACCACGCGAGCGCTTTGTATATCTCATCGTGATGAAATCCTGCGCGGACCAGCTCTTCGGTTAGTTCATCCTGATCGACGCGAATTTCGGTTTCACTATGGATGAAGTTTTCGAAGAGATACATGAGGATATCGAACATAGCATTTTCCCCCTCAATTTGAAGTAACCACTAAAANGTGATTACCTAACCTCGCAAACTCTATTGTAGTGGTCTGGTCTTTTTTCAAGTCTCAAGACCAGTTTTGCGTACGGTGTCGATGCAAAAAAGCAAAGCATCTAAGTTCAACTTATCTAAAAATACGGATAATGCCAAGCTTTGGGTCGACTTTTTTTCGATTAANTNAAGCATNACCCNGCAANCGNTTGACTCTCATACAAAATNAGNCTTGNCGCTTAACNNNCCCGAANGCNGAGACNTTAANNACCAACAGGCCNNATNGCNCGNNTNTAACCNCCGGGCACTGCCANNATCCGGCCCTGAAGCTCAAGTTCCACCAGCCNNGGCANTAAACGNTTAACTGACAGACCGGTNTTNTCAACCAGATANTCTATATNTATCGGCTCNCCGGCAAATTCTCTTAGTAATGGTTCGTCGCCGTCCTCTTGCTGATTGTTACCTGCATCCCCAGGGTCTTTCACNACCCAACCCAACTCCTCGCAAATATCGCCGCTGCAGGTTATCAGCCTGGCACCTTGCTGGATGAGATAATGCGGTCCCTCGCTGAGTGGATTGTTTATGTTGCCGGGCGTAGCAAATACATCGATACCCATGTCTGCGGCCAGATTGGCGGTAATCATGGAGCCACTTTTAATACGCGCCTCAATTAACAGTACCCCGCTCGACAGCGCGGCAATTAAACGGTTTCGCCGAGGAAAATGGTATGGCTTAACCGTTTCCCACGGCGGAAACTCCGACACCAGACATCCACCGTGTTCAACCAGGCTCAANGCCAGGGCCTGATGGCTGCGCGGGTAAATGCAGCCCAGCCCGCCACCAAGAATGGCTACGGTGCGCCCTGAGGTAGGATAGGCGCCCTGATGAGCCGCGCCATCAATACCNAGCGCCAGNCCGCTGGTAACCGTTATNCCTGCGTCGCCNAGCTCCTTTGCCAGGCGACGCGCTGTATTTAAACCGTTNATGGTTGCCTTGCGGCTTCCCACAATGGCCAGCTGCGGCGCTNNCAGNAACTNNGCATTGCCATGGCAATAGANTANNAAAGGAGGNGAATCAAGCTGNTTTAAGCGCTCNGGGTAANCTGCATCACNNATGGCGATAATCTGATTGAGCGGGTGTTGGCAAAGCCATTGTTNAATNNGTTCAANCTCATCGCCGGGACTNTTGATAAGGGCNATTTCATNNGGCTTGAGGCCACACTGACNAAGTTCTCNAACCGGCAGACTGAATAGNTGNTCAATGGTTANNNNGAAATGNNNCAGNAGNGCNAGCCAGAATGCNGGCGANCGNTTTTTAATTAANCTCAGNCGNAGCCAGTGCTGACTANNTGNTGATAGTTGGTTTTGCATTNACACTCCCGTTCNCNGTACTGAGACGGGAGTGTCAGTACCGGTTANGGCTGGGCGACAATGTTGCCNGTTCGAACCATGTCACTGGCCCGGGTGATAATGCCGTAGCTGGCATTAGTGAAGGTACTGAAGATAATCAGCTCACCCACTTTTAAAGCAGGCTGATGAACCGTACTGCCATCATCGAAAACACTTACTACTACCTTGCTTTCGGTTGAGTATTTTGGCTCATCACCATCAATGATCACCGGCCCCTGCTGATAAATGCCCATCACGGTGCCCGGCTCAATCTCATCTTCACCTAAGTCCACGATGACCACATCATATTTACCCAGCAGCTCATACTGGTGCAGGTTACCTACAATAAACGCACGCTGAGACTCATCCGCTGGTTGCAACGCCATGTCGCCGGCGGTTTTCGGCTCACCGAAGAGTAACTTGTCACCACGCTTAGCTTCTGAGTTAGACCCGTCAATTTTCACCAGCCACTCGCCTTCGGCACGATCCTCCACCATGCTCGCGTCGGCGATATGGTGAATTTGNACACCCAGCTCGTTGCCATCAAGGTCTTCAATTGTAGATTGCTTNCGGATCACGCGATACTGATCTCTGGCACGGCCGCTGCGACGACTCATTACCAGGTCTTCGTTNACAAANCGAATGGAGGCNTTNTTGTTGCCNAGTAAATGCGGCAGGATTTCGTACTTNCCGGAATCGAGNATTTCATGATGCTGAATNTAAGGTTCNATAACCGACCAGGGTAACAGNTTNATCGGNTCGCCCTGCTTCACCGTNCGGTTGGCATTGGGNGANAGNGTNNCCTGCGTTTTTTGCCTGACAACNTCGAGTACCGGNTCACCGTCGACGATGCGCAGAATGAGNACATCACCNGGGTANATAAGATGAGGNTTCAGAATTTGCGTATTGTTGCGCCACAGTTCCGGCCACAACCAGGGNTTATCCAGAAAGATACCNGCGATATCCCACAGNGTATCGTTCTTCTTNACCGTATAACGGGTTGGNGCATCGGGTTTGACCTCCAGNGCCAGCGCACAACTCGCACCNACCCAAAGCATCAGNCCAGCCAGTANGGCCGCCCATTTTTTTGCANTTTTTAACATTATATCCCCTCGCCANTAACGTCTCGCAGCCNGCCCTATGCTTGTATTATTAGATCACAATCCCCANTAATTCAGTATAGAAGCGATTAATACTGCATGAAAACGTGCTTTAAGCTAGAATACTGCCTGTTNAGGCAGGATAAGATAGCATCATCGGCCTTAGCGTATAATTCTTAATACAGAAAGAGTGTAAATATCGACAGATGGCAATATTAGACGTATTACAATTCCCCGACGAGCGCCTTCGTACAGTGGCTAAGCCCATTGATGAAGTCAACAGCGAAATTAAACAACTCGTCGCTGACATGTTTGAAACCATGCGCGAAGAAAAAGGCATTGGCCTGGCTGCAACGCAGGTTAACAGACANGTGCGCCTGGTAGTCATGGACGTCTCCGAAGAGCAGAACGAACCGCGGGTATTTATTAACCCCGAAATCGTTGATAAAGAAGGCTCAACCATCAGCGAAGAAGGCTGTTTGTCGGTACCGGGTAACTACGCNAAGGTAGATCGTGCCGAAAAAGTCACGGTAAAAGCCCTNGATGGCGAAGGCGAACCCTANGAGCTGGAAGCAGATGGCCTGCTGGCNATTTGTATTCAACACGAACTGGATCATCTGGATGGTAAGTTATTTGTAGANTACTTATCGCCCCTNAAGCGCCAGCGTATTCGCAAGAAACTCGAAAAAGAAGCCCGTCTGGCCGCTAAAGCCTNAGAGAAAAGCCCTGTGACCAAGCCNNTGAATATTGTTTTTGCCGGTACGCCGGACTTTGCGGCTACCCATTTAACTGGCTTGCTCAACAGCCAGCANAATGTNATAGCGGTTTACACCCANCCNGATCGNCCNGCNGGNCGTGGCAANAAGCTTACCCCCAGCGCCACCAAACAGGTGGCCGAGGCGCACAATATCCCGGTGTACCAACCTGCATCATTAAAAAACCAAGAAGCCCAACAAGAACTCGCCGCGCTGAAGCCGGACATTATGGTAGTGGTCGCCTACGGATTACTGCTGCCCAAAGCNGTACTGGATATACCNNCGCGCGGCTGTATTAATGTGCATGGCTCNATNTTGCCACGCTGGCGTGGTGCAGCGCCTATTCAGCGCAGCATCTGGGCTGGNGATAAAGAAACCGGCGTAACCATTATGCAAATGGATGAAGGGCTGGATACCGGCGCTATGTTACACATTGCCAGATTGCCAATTACTGATTCAGATACCAGTGCCACGCTGTATTCCAAACTGGCAGAAATTGGCCCGCGGGCCCTGGTAGATGTGCTGGATAATTTTGATTCCCTGAATGCCGAACCGCAACAGGAAGACAGCGCCACCTACGCTAAGAAGCTCAGCAAAGAAGAAGCGTTTCTTAACTGGCAGGAGCCGGCCGAACAATTAAGCCGCNACGTACGGGCATTTAATCCCTGGCCGGTTTGCTGGAGCCAGGTTAACGGCAAGAATATTAAAGTCTGGCAGGCGTCTGTTAGCGAACACGCCGTTGCCAGTAAAACGCCCGGCACCATTCTGGCTGCGGATAAATCAGGCATAGTGGTAGCCACCGGCGATAAGGCGCTGTGTATTGAGCAGTTGCAGTTGCCCGGAAAAAAGCCCATGGCCATTCAGGACGTGCTCAATGGTTATCAGGAATGGTTTGCGGTAGGCAGCGTCTTGCCNCGTGAGCCTGGGCAAGCACAATGAAACTGCCGGCTAAGGTCGACCTTCGCGCCGATACCGCCTGGGTTATCTTTCAGGTACTNGAACAGGGAAAATCCTCCCGCGAANCCTTAGCCATNGCNCAGGCCAGACACAGNAAANAAGATGCCGCCTGGCTACAGGAAATGGCAATGGGNGTNTTTCGNCANNTGCCACAANTACAGATNTGGCTTCGNGANCTNCTNGAGCAGCCNCTTAAGGGCAGTAAGAAGATCCTNGAACATGTNATTTTGCTGGGTTTTTATCAGCAGGCTTNCAGCCGNGTGTCTGACCATGCNGCNGTTGCGGCAACGGTTAACGCCGCGGAAGTGCTCGGNGGTAAAGGNCTTAAAGGNCTNNTNAACGCCATACTGCGAAACTTNCAGCGTCAGCANCTGGCCGAACANGTTAGCGANAACCCCATNATTCAGTCTGGTTTNCCTAAGTGGCTCTACAAACGCCTTGCGAATGCNTATCCGCAGGAGCTGGAAAGCNTGTTNANTGGNATGAATNAGCCTGCNCCTATCTGGCTCAGAGTAAACCAGCAGCAATGTACGCAACCAGANTACTGTAATGCNTTANCAGAAGCCGNNATNCGCTTTGCACTCTCTGANGCACATCCGGATGCCGTGATCCTGCTCGACCGAACNCCAATAACNACNCTGCCAGGCTTTGCCNAAGGNTGGTTCAGNGTACANGACGGTGCAGCNCAACTGGCAGCGCCNCTGCTTGATGCNCANCCAGGCGAACGTATTCTGGATTGTTGTGCNGCNCCNGGTGGTAAGAGNGCNCATNTTCTGGAACGNACCACCGGNCTGGCNNNGCTGATTGCNCTGGACAGNGAAGCNTCCCGTCTTNNNCGGATGACNGAAAATTTACAGCGTCTGCANTTACACGCNAACNTNGTTTGCGCCGATGCNGCAGAGNTNGATAGCTGGTGGGACGGCAANTNCTTCGACCGCATNCTGTTAGATGCGCCNTGCTCTGCNACNGGCGTTATTCGCCGTCACCCGGANATACGCTGGCTACGCAAGTCAGCCGATATTGAGGTGCTNCAAGCGCTNCAGTANAAGATTCTGACCAACCTGTGGCNCACGCTCAAACCCGGCGGTACNTTGGTTTACGCAACCTGCTCTGTNCTGCCGGTTGAAAACAAAGCGCAGATTAGCCGCTTCCTGCAAGAGCACAGCNATGCNCAGTTACTACCAATCCAACCGGGGGAAACCATCGAGCAGCCAGGGCGGCAAATTTTGCCCGGCGAGCAACAAATGGATGGTTTCTATTATGCGAGGCTGCTAAAGTCTTAATAACCAAGATTAAAAATACCTTACAACGACGATGAAAATTATCATCCTTGGCGCAGGACAGGTTGGCGGCACACTGGCTGAAAACCTGGTAGGCGAAAAAAACGAAATCACGGTGATCGATTCTGACCCCGTTATCCTGCGTGCGTTGCAGGACCGCCTCGATCTGCAGGTTGTAACCGGTGTAGGCTCGCACCCCGACGTTCTGCGTAAAGCAGGTGCCGAAGACGCCGACATGCTGATTGCTGTAACNAACAGTGATGAAAGTAACATGCTGGCCTGTCAGGTAGCTTACAGTCTGTTTAAAACCCCTACCAAAATTGCCCGGGTCCGCTCCGAGCAATACATCATTTACCAGGAACAACTGTANAAGCANCAGGANATTCCGGTTGACCATATTATTGCCCCGGAACAANTGGTGACNCAGGCCATTAAACGCCTGATTGACTANCCCGGCGCCCTNCAGGTAGTNGAATTTGCTGAAGGNAAAGCCAGCCTGGTNGCNGTAAAAGCCTATTACGGAGGTTTGCTGGTAGGCCATGCCTTATCTGCTTTGAAAGATCATATGCCCAATGTGGAAACCCGGGTAGCGGCCATTTACCGCCGCGGCAAACCAATCCGGCCGCTGGGTACCACCGTCATTGAAGCTGATGACGAAGTGTTTTTTATTGCCGCCACCAAACACATTCGCGCGGTAATGAGCGAGCTGCAAAAGCTGGAGTCAAGCTATAAACGCATCATGATTGCCGGTGGTGGCTTAATTGGTGCCGGTCTGGCCAAGCGCCTGGAACACAATCACAACGTTAAGCTTATTGAGTACAGCCCGCAACGAGCGCAGTATTTGTCTGCCCATCTGGATAAAACCATTGTCTTCAGCGGCGATGCCTCCGACTCCACGCTGCTAAGTGAGGAAGGCGTAGAACAGGTGGATGCGTTTATTGCGGTAACCAACGACGATGAAGCGAATATTATGTCGGCCATGCTGGCTAAGCGCATGGGTGCACAAAAAGCCATGGTGCTGATCCAACGCAGCGCCTATGTAGATCTGGTTCAGGGCGGCGAGATCGATATCGCCTTTCCCCCTCAAAAAGCCACAATCTCCGCTTTGCTTACCCACGTCCGTCGTGGGGATATAGTTAATGTGTACTCACTTCGCCGCGGTGCCGCAGAAGCTATAGAAGCCATAGCACATGGCGATAAAAATACGTCAAAGGTGGTAGGCCGCGAAATTGGCAGTATTAAATTACCCCCCGGCACCACCATTGGTGCCATTGTACGCGAAGAGCAGGTTATTATTGCCCACAGCGATACGGTGATAGAAGCCAATGATCACGTCATTTTGTTTTTGGTTGATAAAAAGTATATCAATGATGTGGAGCGTTTGTTCCAGCCGAGCGCATTCTTTTTTGGCTAAAGATCGTTCAGTTTGCTTGCAAAACACGTTTAAACTGATAGATTTTACTGTGTTGTGAAGTTAATCAGGATGTTGATTTTTCGCTAGGGAGTATTGCGAATTACAGCGGTTTTCCTTGTTTATACAACGCCGTTGCCGGTGAGGTTAAGTACATAATCACTCGAACGTTTTTACTGAAACGTGATACCCCATCGGTTTCCTTAATTGTTAGTATTGTATGAGAGGGATCCGTGAAAACTATCAATTCAAAGGTTGTAAAACCGTTCAAGCAACCCCGAATTAAATCACTGAAACTATTAACTATTGCCTGCGCTTTAGCTGTTCAAACGGCGTGTATGTCAACCAACCCGATGATGGGCGGCAGTGACAGCACCGTTACCGGCGCCGCTGGTGGTGCCAATGCGTCGGAAAACAATACCGCGCTGGAAAAATGCGATACGCCATTGGGCACCGCTTCAATATTTGAAGACACCAGCTTACCCTGGTGGCAGGATTACCGCAGAACCTACCCGAAAGTCGGTAGTACTGTTCCCATACTTCGCCTGATGATTCAGCAATCAAACTGCTTTGTTATTGTAGAACGTGGCCGGGCTATGAATGCGATGAATAGAGAGCGTCAATTGATGCAATCCGGCCAGCTTCGCAATACCAGTAATATTGGCGCCGGTCAGATGGTAGCGGCTGATTACACGGTAAGCCCGGAGATCATGTTTGCCGAGAAAACAGCCTCTGGAAAAGCTATTGGTGGCGCTTTACTCGGCGGCCTGGGTTCCCTGGTGGGTGGTGCTTTTGACAAAAACGAAGCTGCTACCACGCTAATGTTAATCGATAACCGCTCGGGTGTACAGCTATCATCCTCGTACGGTTCATCGTCGAACTATGATTTTGGCATGTTTGCCGGCATGTTTGGTGGCGGCGTTGGCGGTGCAGGTGGCGCTTATTCGAAGACACCTGAAGGTAAAATGCTGACAACCGCATTCGCCGACTCGTTTAATAACATGGTGAAAGCTCTGAGAAACTACAAAGCTCAGGAAGTCGAAGGTGGCCTTGGCAACGGTGGCTCTCTATCGGTTAGTGGAGCACAGGACGCTAAACCACAAACCCAGCCAATTCCTCAGGAGCCCAGCCCGCCGCTGGTATCAACAGCGGTTTATGTGGAGCCCACGCCAGCATCGACTTCTGTGAATAGAAGTAAAAGCTATAACTTTGATATAGACGAATATGACGAAGATGCTTTTAATCAGTATTTTGAATGGCTTAAAAACACTGGCCCGTTAGTAACAGCATTTGCTAGCTTTGACCCTGAAAATAACAGCAATGCATTTGGCGGTATGTCCATTTCTTCGGTTGCAACAATGCTTCTTGGTCAACTGGATACTTATCGTATTGAGTTAGAGGCGTGGCCGTATGAAGCTAGAGCTGAAGCCTGGCGTGTTATGGGTAAACGTATCGAGAGCCACAGCAAAATATTCGAACGGAACCGTCAAATGGCGTTGAAAAACGAACGGTTATCAGAAGACGTTCGTTATATGATTTCTGATATCCAGCTTGTTACCAAGGAAAACTTATTTCCTGAAGGTATCTAGCCCCGCCAGAACGTAGGCGAGAACAATACCAGTAAGGAAAAGACTTCCAGTCGACCAAACAGCATGGCGGTAACCAATAACCACTTACCGCCATCGCTGACATCGGCAAAGGTACCTGCAACCGAACCCAGCCCCGGGCCAAGGTTGTTTAAGGTAGCGGCTGTCGCAGTGAAAGCAGTAATATTATCCAGCCCGGTAGCAATCAGACCTATCATAATCACCACAAACACTATCGCGTAAGCAGAGAAAAAGCCCCATACCGCTTCGACTACCCTGTCTGGCATCGCCCGCTCCCCCAGTTTAACGGAGTAAACGGCCTTTGGATGAATCAGCCGGTCTATTTCCCGTTTGCCTTGTAGGAACAACAAGTAGACCCGGATCACTTTTAACCCGCCACCGGTAGAGCCGGCGCAGCCACCAATGAAGCTGGAAAAAATCAGCAGAATGGGCAGAAATGATGGCCAGTTTGCAAAGTCGGTGGGGGCGAATCCCGCCGTAGTACTGATCGATATGGCCTGAATGACCGCCTGATCCAGGGCCTCCTCGGCGTCGCTGAAGTGATTGTGAAAGACCAGCACCATAAAACACACACTGATCAATGCCGCCTGAATAAACAGAAAGGCTTTTAATTCCGGGTCGTGCCAGTAGCCTTTTAATGACCGGCCGCTGGCCGCAGCGTAATGCAGCGAAAAATTAAAGGCGGCGATAATCAAAAAAACAGCACATATGGCGTTAACCACCGGACTATCAAAATATCCGAGGCTGGCATCGTGAGTAGAAAACCCGCCAATGGCAATGGTCGAAAAAGAATGGCAGATGGCGTCGAACCAGTCCATGCCGGCAAACCAGTAAGCCAGTGTGCACGCGGTGGTCAGCGATAAGTAAATATACCAGAGATGCTTGGCGGTATCCGCTATCCGCGGAGTCATTTTAGAGTCTTTTACTGGCCCGGGGGTTTCGGCCCGGTACAGCTGCATTCCCCCCACACCAAGGATTGGCAGAATAGCCACCGCCAGAACGATGATCCCCATACCGCCCAGCCATTGCAGTTGTTGCCGGTAAAACTGTACGGAATGGGGTAGAAAGTCTATCCCTTCGATAACCGTTGCACCGGTAGTGGTTAAGCCCGAAAACGACTCGAAAAACGCATCGGTTACGGTCATAGAAGGTTGTTCGAGAAGAATAAACGGGATAGCACCGAAACTGGCCAGTACTGACCAGAATAACACCACAATCAAAAAGCCTTCACGGGCCCTTAAGTCCTGGCGATGACTGCGATTGGGATACCAAAACACACAACCGGTCAGGATACATAGTATGAAAGCCAGGAAAAATGGCAAGCCACTACCATCTTGGTAAATCAGAGAAACGATCGCTGGCGGGATCATGGTGACTGAAAACAGTGCAACCAGTAACCCTAAAATACGGATGATAGCGCGATAATGCATTATAGTATGTTGGCTATTTTTTATGTTATTGAATTGATGCAGCTCTCACTATATAGCGAAAGCCACATACAACCAAGAGACACTTCAGTATTACGACTGCATGGCAAACACTGCCTGCACCATCTTATCGAGCCCTTCCCCTACTTCCAGCAGGTTCTGGCCAAGCATATAAGCAGGTGTAGTAACCAGTTTAGCTTCGCTATCAATAATTACCTCAGTTACTGCACAGTTTTGATGTTTAATGCCAAATTGCTCCAGCGCCTCTGCGGTACCAGCATCGTTGCCAATGGTCAGGTTTATGCTGTTGCCATACACCTTTGCTGCCAGCGCCGGAGCAATACAGGCATAGGCAGCCGGTTTACCAGCCTCGGCAAAAGCTTTACAAACGGTCAGAACATCAGCGTCAAATTCACATTGAGCACCATCTACCGCGAAGGTGCACAGATTTTTAGCTGCGCCAAAGCCGCCCGGTAAAATTAATAAATCAAACTCATCAACATTGCACTCTGTTACGGCCTTAACCTCGCCCCGGGTTATTCGGGCAGACTCCACCAGGACGTTACGCGACTCCCCTTCTGCCACTTCCCCTGTCAGGTGATTTATAACATGCAATTGCGGCTTGTCCGGAGCAAAACACTGATAACTGCCGCCGTGTTTCAGAATACTTTGCAGCGTTAACACGGATTCATGAATTTCGGCGCCGTCATAAACGCCACACCCACTCAGAATTACTGCTACTTTTTTCATGATCTTGCCTCCATACTGTGTTTTTTCTGGCTTATGCAATTTCATTTTATAAATTGCCTTTAAACAATAAAAATTTTATCAACCAAAACTGGGATTTCTACTGGTATATGCTAAATTATCCTTTGTACCAGCGCCTGACTAAATAATAGACAGTTTGGTTATCCACAATAATATATGGAAATAATAAAGCAGGGTAGAGTCTGCAACTTTTTTATTTTTCCCTTACTTTTCATAAAGATCTGCTACCAATATCGTAGCGATCGGATCGCGCCATTTTCACGTTGATCACATTAGATCACAAAGTTATCCACAGTCACTGGGATCGCAGTAGTAGCCATCGACAAAGGTGTATGGCATGCTTCGCCACAGACCATAGCAAGAGAAGATTTTAATCATGTCATCCCCTTCAAAGCCCCCGTTTATCCTCGTCGATGGGTCTTCATACCTGTTCAGAGCTTTTCATGGATTGCCACCACTGACCAACACCAAAGGTCAGGACACTGGTGCGATCTACGGCGTGATCAACATGCTCAAAAGCTTGATCAAACAGTACAGTCCAACGCATATTGGCGTGGTATTCGACGCCAAGGGAAAAACCTTTCGGGATGATATCTATCCGGAGTACAAGGCTAACCGCCCTCCCATGCCGGATGAATTGCGCTCGCAAATAGCCCCGCTGCACGAAATGATTAAAGCCATGGGCTTACCACTGATTATTGAAGACGGCGTAGAAGCCGATGACGTAATCGGCACCCTTGCCCGACAGGCTGGTGAACAGGGTATCGACACCCTTATCAGCACCGGTGATAAAGATATGGCTCAGTTAGTCAATGAGCATGTCACGTTAATTAATACCATGAACAACCAGTTAATGGATGTTCAGGGTGTGCAGGATAAGTTTGGGATCCCACCAGAACTGGTCATCGACTTCCTCGCACTTAAAGGAGATAAGGTCGATAACATTCCAGGTGTACCGGGTGTTGGCGATAAGAGCGCCCAGGGATTGCTAAACGGTATTGGTGGCATTGAAGCCATCTATCAAAACCTCGACAAAATCGCTGAACTGGGTTTTCGCGGTGCCAAAACGCTGGGCAAGAAAATGGTCGAGTATGAGGAACAGGCCCGTTTATCCTACAAACTGGCAACCATTGATGTAGACCTTAACCTCGACTATTCGCCACAAACCCTTACCCCGGAACAAGCCGATAACGACAAACTGGCTGATCTGTACAGCGAATACGAATTTAAGCGCTGGTACACCGAAGTCACCAGCAGTCAGGCCACACCGGCCGCAACAGATTCAGACAGTCAAAGTAAAGAGACCGATGAAGAAGATTCCGCCGCTGCTGATATCGAGACTGACTACACAACGATCCTCGACGAAGCCACATTCAAGCAGTGGTTTGAAAGAATCCAACTGGCCGATATTGTTGCTTTTGATACCGAAACCACCAGCCTGGACTATATGGAAGCGGAGCTGGTTGGTATGTCTTTTTGTATGGAGCCTGGTGTTGCCGCGTACCTGCCGGTTGCACATGACTACCCGGATGCACCGGAACAGCTATCCAGAGACTGGGTACTTCAGCAGTTAAAACCCTGGCTGGAGGATGCTTCCCGGATCAAGGTAGGCCAGCATCTTAAGTACGACAAAAATGTACTCGCTAATTACGACATTACACTCGATGGCATTGGTTTCGATACCATGCTCGAGTCTTATGTATTAAACAGTACCGGTAGTCGACACGATATGGATACCCTGGCACAAAACTATCTGAACCATCGTACCGTTCATTATGAAGAGATCGCGGGTAAAGGGGCTAAACAGCTCACCTTTAATCAGATCGAGCTGGAACAAGCCGCCTTTTATGCGGCAGAAGATGCCGACATCACCCTGCGTTTACACGAAGTGCTGTGGCCAAAGGTAGCGGCCGAAGACACCCTGAAGAAAATTCTGCAGGAAATTGAAGTACCACTGGCCTCTATTCTGGCCCGCATGGAACAACAGGGTGTACTGATAGACAGTCAGCAATTAAGTCAGCAAAGTCAGCAACTGGCTACCCGCATCATGGAGCTTGAAAAAGAAGTGCATGAGATGGCCGGGGAAGCATTTAATTTGGGCTCCACCAAACAACTGCAGCACATTCTGTTTGAGAAGATGGAGCTGCCGGTGGTTAAAAAGACCCCTAAAGGCGCACCTTCAACCTCTGAAGAAGTGTTGCAGGAACTGGCACTGGACTACCCTCTGCCGGCGCTGATTATGGAATACCGCGGTCTGACCAAGCTTAAGAATACCTACACGGATAAACTGCCGAAGATGATTAATCATCGCACCGGTCGTGTTCATACCTCTTATCATCAGGCAGTGACCGCCACCGGCCGGCTATCGTCAACGGATCCTAACTTACAGAATATCCCTATTCGCAACGAAGAAGGCCGCCGGGTGCGTAAAGCCTTTATCGCCCGCGAGGGATACAAGATTGTGGCGGCCGACTACTCACAAATCGAGTTGCGGATTATGGCTCACTTATCCGGCGATAAGGGGCTGCTCGACGCCTTTGCCCATGGCAAAGATATTCACCGCGCAACGGCCTCTGAAGTATTTAATGTAGCTGAAGATGACGTCACCGATAACCAGCGCCGCAGCGCCAAAGCCATTAACTTTGGTTTGATCTACGGGATGTCTGCTTTTGGTCTGGCTAAACAGTTACATGTTAGCCGTCAGGAAGCNCAGGAATATATGGANCTGTATTTCAAGCGTTACCCNGGCGTACTCGATTATATGGACCGTACCCGTGATTTTGCCAAANANCATGGTTATGTCGAAACNGTATTTGGNCGCCGGCTGTATTTGCCGGAAATCAAATCGAGCAANGGTGCGCGNCGNAAAGGTGCCGAACGGGCNGCNATCAATGCNCCNATGCAGGGCACGGCTGCCGACGTAATAAAAATGGCNATGATCCAGGTGGATGACTGGATCCGCAGCACCGANANCGANGACGTAGTGATGATCATGCAGGTNCACGATGAACTNGTATTTGAAATCAAACAGGACACCCTGGATACCAACNTGGCAACNATTGTAGAACTNATGGAACAGGCAGCAACNCTGTCGGTACCACTGAAAGTAGAAGCCGGAAATGGNGAAAACTGGGAAGAAGCACACTAAAAAGGTAATTAGCTTTCAGAAAAAACGTAACAATTGCTGAATATTACGGCAAGTCACCGGTTACATAAGTAATAAAATTACATTTTTGACTTGCCGTTTTCGNTTAGCTTAGGTAGTCTTACCACTGTAGGGTACAGAGGTGAGAAATCATTTTTCAAACCTTTGATTTGAGCTCCGGTGTTTACCGGAGCTTTTTTTATGTCTGGAATAAAACTGCAGGCGGGCCCGTTCAAGCTGCCCGTAAAGTATTTCTACCTTCCTCAACACGCCTGAACAACGATTTTTTCACGCTTAAAATACTGATAAATAAAAAGAATAAAATTAATTTAAAAATAAATGAATTATTTCTGAACTTTCGGGGTGATTACGTACTCTTATAATCGGTTTTTTTATGTGTTTTCTCTCAGTCCTTAACCCCATTCCATGAATGGGGTTATTTTTTGGGCGCTGCTAATCAGCGCTACCTTCCTCATCCGCCGGCTCATCTTTGATCAGACCAAACCATTGGTTCAGCACTGCTTCAAATTCAGGTAAACCGTGTTTATTTAAAGCTGAAAAAGTCTGCACAGTGACGTCACCGCAAAATGCCAGCGCGGCTTCCCTGGCCATCAGTAATTGCGCTTTGCGTTTACCTGATTTTAATTTGTCGGCTTTGGTTAATAACGCCAGAACCGGGATCCCGGCCTCCACTGCCCAATGGATAAGATCCTGGTCGATGTCTTTATAAGGATGACGAATATCCATCAGTACAACCAGGCCCTTCAGGCTTTTGCGCTGTTGTAAGTACTCACCAAGGGAACGCTGCCATTTTTGNTTCATGGCCAGCGGTACTTTGGCATAACCGTATCCGGGCAAATCCACCAAGCGCTTATCGGCTTCCAGCTCAAACACGTTAATAAGCTGAGTGCGGCCTGGGGTTTTACTGGTTCTGGCCAGATTTTTCTGCCGGGTTAATGTGTTTAAAGCGCTGGACTTACCGGCATTTGACCGTCCGGCGAAGGCGACCTCAATACCGCTATCATCTTTAAGGTGCTTAATGTCGGGGGCACTGGTAAAAAATTTTGCTTTGCTGTAATAACTCATGGGGTACTCATAATGTCAGAACGTCTGCTACATTAGTCGTAGTTCAATATTAAACCGATGTTATTCCATAGTTTTAGCATGGAATAGGTTTTTCTGACGCGTTAAATGTGTAAAATACGCATGATATCACGTATATCACATCAGCCGTTGGATCCTTGTAAGAGAAAAATTATGAAAAAACTGTGTTTGTTGGTTTGTTTAACCCTTGGGTTTACCACTTCTGTTACTGCCGAAGGAGACCCTGAAGCTGGTAAAGCAAAATCAGCTGTCTGTGCTGCCTGTCACGGACCTGATGGAAACAGTATGATCGATATCAATCCNAAGATTGCCGGTCAGCACCAGAACTATCTGGTAAAACAATTAACCGAATTCCGCTTAGCCTCTTCTACCGGTGGCGAAGAAGGTCGTAATAATGCCGTGATGAACGGTATGGCTGCCCCGCTGAGCGATCAGGATATTGCCGATTTGGCGGCTTACTTCTCAAGCCAGGAAGCAACGCCGGGCTCTACTCCGGAAAACTTTGTTGAGCCGGGAGAAGCTCTGTACCGCGGTGGTGATGCAGAACGTGGCGTAACAGCTTGTATTGCGTGTCACGGCCCAAGTGGTAACGGCATGCAATTAGCAGGTTTCCCGGATATCAGTGGTCAGCATGCAGCCTATACTACTGCTCAGTTAAAAGCCTTCCGCGCCGGCGAACGTCACAACGACATGAACGGTATGATGCGCGACGTAGCCTCTAAACTGACTGACGAAGACATCGAAATCCTGGCGAATTATATCGCGGGTTTACACTAAAATTTACCGTGCTGACTAATGCTTACACGCCATTGTTAATAAAATGTAACACGCAGTGTTGTAATTTATTACAGTTAGTGTAAGCTAGTTTGCGTCGTGAAACCTGTTGTGAAACAGCCCGACAATAACAACAAAAATAAAAAGTCAGTCCACGGATGAATTTATAAAGTGTCAGGAAGACCCAGAACAAAAAATGCTCTGTGAAAAAGAACAATAAGGGGAGCACTGCAGGAAAGCCAGCCGCACAGAGAAGTGCACTAACGGGAGAGGTGTCATCTGACACTCAATTAACAAGGTGATGGTGTGATACCATCACCTTTTTTATTGCGGTAAATCATGTTTAATTGCCCACTTTGCCAGTCTAAACAATACGTTCAGTTTCATCAGGATAAAAAACGTACCTACTTTCGCTGCAATCAGTGTCTGTTGGTGTTTGTCGATCCGCAATGCTTACCAGAGCCGAAACAGGAACTGGCTGAGTACCGCCTGCATCAGAACAGCCTCGAAGACGAAGGCTACCTACGCTACCTAAATCGTTTAGTAGACTGTGTTACGCCGCATCTGAATACGGATGCTAAAGTGTTGGATTACGGCTCAGGCCCCTGCCCGGCATTGGCGCACTTACTTAACAAAGCGGGCTTTAATACCGATTGTTTCGACCCCTTTTTCGGCCCGCACGAAATTCCCGGCACCAGCTATGATTTGATCACGGCGACAGAATCTATTGAACATTTCCACACACCGGCAACAGAATGGCGGCGCTGGATGGCGCTACTCGCGCCCGAGGGCTGGCTGGCCATCATGACCAAGCGGGTACTAAGTGCCGAAAAATTTGCCAACTGGCATTATAAAAATGACCCCACGCACGTCAGCTTTTTTTCTGTTGAAACCTTTACCTGGCTGGCTCGGGAGTATCAGTTAAATGTGATCTTTCCCGACCGCGATATTGTATTGATGCAGAAGCTCGCGTAATAACACGTTATAATGGTAGCTATTAAACACTGCACCAGAGCGCAGGAGCTCGACAAAATACTATGGCAAAAAAGAAAAAATCCAGAAAGGTAGGTTTGATTGGCGTTCGTAAGAACCCGGATCATGTTAATACCAAGTCTTCTGAACGGCCTAAAAAGCATAAAGGCAAAGCCCCGGGTAGCCGACATAATGTTGAACAGAAGAAAGCTGATAAAGCCACTTCCAATACCAACAAAGACCCGCGCTTAGGCAGTAAGAAACCGGTGCCACTGATCAAATCAGTACCGGCTAAGATTGAAAAGCGCAAGTTTGCTACCCCGGCTGAAGAGTTAGCGGCCATTGAGGCTGATGATCGTCTGGCCAGCTTACTGGATAAACTCGATGACGGTGAGAAGATAACCAAAGAGCAGCAGCACTACGTGGATACCACTATGGCTCGCCATAAAGTGTTGTGTGACCTGATGGGTATCAGTGATGAAGAAGATGAGGAAGACGAAATCGACGATTTAGATGCACTCGATGCATTGAAACTGGACGACTACGAGAAATAACTATGCTTTGGATAATTCTGGTTAGCATTGGTCTGCTGATCATCGCCGGGCTGGGTGTTTACGCCGGCAAACTGGTTTTTCAGTTACAGCAGCAAAACGCTCGCCAAAAGGATGCCCGTGAAAAGCGCCTGGTAGTGATGTTTGAACCGACATTCCGCATCAAATTCAGGAATAAATCTCTTGGTATAATGTGCCAAGTACATCAATGATCACCTGCTGGCGCTCCTGTTTGTCTGTGATTAC